>NZ_OY762905.1:4207500-4285000 GCF_963666525.1 uncultured Cohaesibacter sp. | reverse complement strand
ATGTCCCGGTAGGATTTGCGCAAGGACGAACAGCTGAGTACCCGCGTCTCGCCGTTGGCATCCCATTGGCGCATGGCGGAGGCCAGGGTTTCCAGCCAAGGCTTGCGATCATCGTCCGTCAGCGGGATTCCGGCGGCCATCTTCTTGACATTCGCCTCTGAATGATAGGCATCGCCCTCTTCAAACGGAACATTCAGATGGTCAGCCAGCAGCTGTCCAAGTGTCGATTTTCCGCTTCCGGAAATTCCCATGACCACGATAATCATTTCTCTGGCCTCACAGTCTCGTTTCGTTGCGTTGCAGACGACAGGCGTCTCTTCCTATTGTTTTTCTTGTTTGGTTTTGGCTTCCGGTCGCTCACGCATTCAGATCATTCCGGCGTCGCGTTCCAGTCGAAGTGAAAATGCCCGGAACGATCGGTGCGCTCGAAGGTGTGGGCACCGAAATAGTCGCGCTGTCCCTGGATGAGATTGGCGCCGACGCACTGGCTGCGGCGACCATCAAGCCATGACAGGGCTGAATAGAAGCAGGGAACCGGCGTTCCCGTAGCAGCAGCGATTGCTGCGACAGCCCGCATCGCCGTTTCGGAGGAATCCAGAATGCCAGCAGCAAACGGGGTTGCGAGCATGTCTGTGTCCTGTGGCATGGAGGCGATCGGGTCCAGCATGACAGAGCGGATGATGCAGCCTGCACGCCAGCCACGGGCGACGGCCGACAGTTCTGTATTCCAGCCATTGGCCTTGGCAGCAGCCGCAATCAGCTCTAGCCCCTGAACATAGCAGGCCAGCATCGCTGCGGGCAGCGCTGCCCCGATCTGTTCGGCCATGGCTTCGCCATTCGCTCCCCTGGTCGGAGACAGACGCTTTTCAAGCGCGAGGCGCTCACGGCCCGAAAGCGCCCGAGCCAGAAAGGCTGCAGCGATCGTGGGGATGGCTACGCCAAATTCAAGCCCGGCTTCAGTCGTCCAGCGACCGGTCCCCTTGTGCCCGGCTGCGTCCTTGATGATTTCAAGGATCGGGCGATCCGTTTCCGGGTCGATGGTATTGGCAATGGCAGAGGAAATCTCGAGCAGATAAGAGGCTGCAGGGCCACGGTTCCACCTGGAGAAGAGGGAGGAAATTTGTCCGTGGTCGCGCCCTGCAGGCCCAGACAGCAGCAGATAGGCTTCCGCCAGAATCTGCATCTGGGCATATTCGATGCCGTTGTGCACGGTCTTGACGAAATGCCCCGCTCCCCCTGCGCCATGGGCGGCATAGCAGGCTCCGCCATCGGGGGCCTTGGCCGCAATGGCCGAGAACAGGTCATCAACATGGGCCAGCGCCTCGCTATCGCCTCCAGCCATAAGAGCTGGTCCAAAGCGCGCGCCGGTTTCTCCTCCGGAGACCCCCAGACCCACGAAGACAAGATCTCTGGCTTCGAGTAGCGCGGCTCGTCGCTCCGTATCCCTATAAAAGGAGTTGCCCCCATCCATCACGATATCCCCTGCGGACAGCAGAGGAGACAGGCGGGCGATCATCTCGTCCACCGGCTCTCCGGCCTTGATCATCATCAGGATCCGCGCCGGTTTCTTCAGAGAAGCCACAAGACCTTCAAGGCTGTCGTGCAGCCCGACACTCGCACCCAGCGCCTCACGCGCCCCTTCCAATGCCTCGGGGAAGGCATCGTAAGCGGAAACGGAGAACCCGTGGTCAGCGAAGTTGAGCGCGAGATTGCGCCCCATGACACCGAGTCCGATAATGGCAATGTCTGCGAGTGTGCGGGTTTGCATCGAATTTCACCTTTATTTGCTGTTTACGCCATGCAGGGCTGCCAGAGCGCGAACCCCGGCGAGCGTTGCATCCTTGGAGGATATGTGTCGGCTGGACAAGCCCAAATGGCTCAGCGCATGGCTGTATGGCTTTGCTAGCCGGTCGGCACAAACAAGCAGAATTTCTCTGCCTTCGCATTCATAAATGGCGCGCATCGCCCGGATTTCCGAGCCAATGAGCATGCCGGACAGGAAACTGGCGGTCTGGGACTGTTCAAGGTCGCCATAGAGCACCCGCGCCCGCGCCTTGAACAGGTGGTTGAGCAGCCCCCCTTCACCTTCGATCTGCCCCAGGCCTTTTTCAAAGCCATCCGAGTCGAATTCCGCAGACGGGTCAGCCATCAGGCCGAGGATCGAGTGTTTGCTCATCACCTCGTAAACTTCCCCTGTCATCGACGTGTGGAACCGGGTGAAGACGCCGTCCTGCACTTCGCACCATTTGCTGTGGGTTCCGGGCAGGCAGACCAGTCCGCTCTCAAGGCCAAGGCTGGCCAAGGCACCGAAGATCTGTACTTCCTCACCGCGAATGACGTCGGCATCCTGAGGCGCACCGGATTGGCGAACGCCGGGGATGATGTAGGTATCGGCCATATCGGCAACCGGCACGATATCGCGGACGAGTTCCTCGCCTCGCATCGGCAGCGGCGGTTGCGGGGCCTGTTGCCAACCCTGTGGCGCTCCGACCATACCGGCCAGATAAACCGGAACGGTTTCGCCACTGTCAGCGCGCCAGCCATCGAGCTGGCTTCTGGCATAGTCGGCGAATTCGCTGCGCTGCAGCGCCCGCATGCCCTTGCCTTCGGTGATTTCAGCAACAATGGTGCCTGTATCCGCTTCCAGCAGCCACGCCCTGAAGGAAGTCGTTCCCCAGTCGACAATGATCAGCTTGTTGGTCATTTCATGCCCTTCCACTGGCTTACCAGAGCACGGGCCGCGCTTCTGACCTCTTCGTCAGATCGACCCGGCTTCCACAGATCGGACCCGATGCCGAAGCCGGCTGCGCCTGCAGCCACATATTCCTCAAACTGATCAGGACCGACCCCACCGACAGCAAGAACGCGCATGGCAGGTGGCAGGACGACTTTGACGTCCTTGATATACTGACCGCCAAACCGCGCTGCGGGGAAGAATTTGAGCACGGTTGCGCCCGAACGGGTTGCCAACAGGGCTTCGGTCGGTGTCAGACAGCCGATGCAGGACGGCATGCCAAGCTCGTTTGCCTTGCGGATGACGTCCGGATCGGTATTGGGCGTTACAATGAATTGCGCTCCGGCATCATGAACAGCTTCAGTGTCCTCAGGGCTCAGCACCGTTCCGGCACCGATCATGATTCCTTCTGGGGCGACTTCGACCATTTCCCGGATGGCATCAGTGGCATCCGGGGAGGTCAGCGGCACTTCGATGAGGGTGAACCCTTCCTCGACAAGAATGCCGAGGAGGGTTTTGGCACGCTCGGCCGGGACGCCGCGCAGGATGGCCACAAGGGGCATCCTGGCAAAGGCGATCTCGAACGCGTCCTTGAAAGCGCTTACCATTCTGCCACACTCCCGTCTTCATGACGCCAGATCGGGTTGTGCCAGTTGTGTCCTTCCTTGGAGCGCTCAATGACAAATTCCTCATTGATCTCGACACCAAGTCCCGGGCCGGTCAGCGCATGGACATAGCCATCGACAATGGTCAACGGGCTCGGATCCACCATGTAGTCGAGCACGTCGTTGCCGACGTTGTAGTGGATGCCCATGGACTGTTCCTGAATGAAGGCATTGTAGGACACAAAGTCCAGATGCAGGGACGCGGCCAGGGTGCACGGGCCAAGCGGGCAATGCGGTGCAATGGCAACGTCATAGGCTTCGGCCATGGCTGCGACCTTGAACACCTCGGTGATGCCGCCGCAGTGGCTGAGATCCGGCTGGATGATGTCGACCATGCGCTGTTCCAACACGTCGCGGAAGCCGTAACGGGAGAAGATGCGTTCGCCAGAGGCGATCGGATAGCCAAGCCCGCCGCCGATTTCCTTGAGGCAGGACAGATGCTCGGTCAGCACCGGCTCTTCAACGAACATCGGGTGATACTGTTCCAGTTCGCGCAACAGGGCCTTGGCCATCGGGCGATGGACGCGACCGTGGAAGTCGATGGCAATGCCCACATCCGGGCCAACAGCCTGACGCGCTTCAGCAACGCGCGCAACGGCATCATCGATCTTGGCATGGCTGTCAACGAAGGCCATTTCCGGCGTGCCATTCATCTTGAAGGCGGTAAAGCCGCTGGCAACCACTTCCTTGGCCTGACGGCCAACATCATTGGGGCGGTCTCCGCCGATCCAGCAATACATGCGCATCTTGTCGCGCAGTTTGCCACCGAGCAGTTCATGCACAGGAACGCCCAGAGCCTTGCCCTTGATGTCCCACAGAGCCTGATCGATGCCGGCGATGGCGGACATGAGGATCGGGCCGCCGCGATAGAAGCCGGTCCGGTACAGCATCTGCCAGATATCCTGGATGTGGCGGGGATCGCGACCGATCAGTTCTTCGGCCATCTCCTCGACTGCGGCCTGAACCGTGCGGGCACGACCCTCGATGACGGGCTCGCCCCAGCCGCTGACACCTTCATCCGTTTCGATTTTTACAAACATCCAGCGGGGAGGCACCAGCCATGTTTTTACATTCGTGATTTTCATTTCATCATCCGCCTTTGGGAGAGTTCGGAGCCGGTCCGGCGGTTGGCTCACAATGTGCGGTGCCGGACCGGTGATGCTTCAGTCTGTTAGTTCACCATCCACAACACGAGGTTCGGGAAGGAGAGCATGATGGCCAGAACCGTCAACTGCATGAGGATGAATGGCCACAGGGAGGCGAAGATATCGCCCAGTGAGATTTCCGGCGGCGCCACACCCTTCAGATAGAAGGCCGCAGGACCAAACGGCGGGCTGAGGAAGGAAACCTGCATGTTGATCGCGAACAGCACACCAAACCAGATCGGGTCATAGCCAAGCTGAATGATGATCGGCACGAAGATCGGCAGGGTCAGCATCGCAATGCCAATCCAGTCGAGGAACAGGCCCAGGACGAGCAGGATGAGCATCATGACCAGAATGATCACGACCGGTGCCGCATCCAGACCGAGGATGGTGTTGGAGACGAAGCGGTTACCGCCCATCAGGTTGTAGACACCAACCAGCGTGGCCGCACCAACACCGATCCAGACGATCATGCCGCAGGTGGTCATGGTCTGCATGACGCTCTGATGGATGAGCTTGAAGTCGAGTTCGCGGCGAAGAGCCGTTGCAGCGAGCACACCGAACACACCCATGGCAGCGGCTTCCGTAACAGAAGCGATACCGGCGTAGATGGTTCCGAGCACCATGAAGGCGATGGCAGCGGGCAGCAGGATCGACTTGATGGCCTGACGGCGGGCGACCTTGCGCTCTTCGGGAGGCATCGGGGCCATCGGAGGAGCCAGTTCGGGATTGAGCAGGCAGCGCCCAAGCACGTAGGCCATATAGAGACCGGCAAGCATGACACCCGGAATGATGGCGGCCGTGAACAGGTCGGCGATGGAAACAGACGCGATGAGACCATAGATGATCAGCACGATGGACGGCGGGATCATGGTGCCCAGCGAGCCACCACCGCAGACCACACCGATGGCGATCTTGCGATCATAGCCCAGGCGCAGCATCTGTGGCAGGGCAAGGATACCCAGAAGAACAATCTCGCCACCAATGATGCCGGACATGGCAGCCAGAAAGACCGACACGATCAGGGTCTGGATGGCAACACCGCCCGGAAGACGCCCTGCGAGCACTCTCATGCCCGAGAACAGATCCTTGGCTATTCCCGATCGGTCTAACAATGACGCCATGAAGACGAACATCGGCACCGCGACGAGGGAATATTCCGTGACAAAGCCATAGACGCGGCTGATGACGAGAGGAATTGCGTTGGGACCGAACCAGCCGACGGTGAAGACCAGAGCGACAAGGCCGGTGACGAATGCGAGAGGAAGGCCGGTGAGCAGCAGAAGGAAGATACTACCGACAAGAACATATGTGCCCCATTCAATGCCCAGGGCTTGCAGGCCAAGACCACCCATGATCAGCTCTCCTCATTCTTATTGTTTTCGTTGACTGCGCGGATTGCCTTGATGACATGCAGGATGGACTGCACCGTCATGATGGCCAGAGCCATGAGGATGATGCCCTTGGTCAGCGCCGGGAACGGCGGGTTCCAACTGGTGCCGGACCGTTCCATCTGCCAAGCACCGGACGGGTTGTGCGAAGCGCGCCAGAAAAGGACAAAGGCGGCGTAGGACATGGCGATGGAGAAGAGGAAAGTGATGATGCTGTTGAAGACATCAAGCCTCTTGCGGGCCTTTTCGGACACCGTATCGTAGAGAATGCGCACACGGATGTGCTTGTCACGCGCAAGGGCGATCGGGCCGCCCAGGGCAAAGATGATCGCGATCATGAAGACCGTGGTCTCGTGTACCCATGAGGTGGGGCTATCGAAGACATACCGGCTGATAACTTCGGTGACGCTGATGACCATGGCCAGAAAAACCAGCCAGGCCAGGCCGCGCCCGCACCAGTCGATGGCAGCATCGAGCGGCGTGCGGATCTCCCCATCCACGCCAACCGGCTCTGCCGTAGCGGGAGTGTTTGATTCAATTGACATTTGAGAAACTTTCGCAGGATCGGCCATGCGACGCATCTGCTCGAGACACGTCAGACGTGACACCAGAAATCGAGCAATCGTCCGGCGGGAGAACCCCGCCGGACATCGGGGTCTATTACATCAGGTCCCGTTTCGTCAGGAAGGCAACGACCGAGTCATAGACTTTCTGGGTCAGCTCGTTCTTCTTGGCCCAGTTGGCCCATTCTTCCTTGGCGATGTTACGGAATTTCTTGCGTTCTTCCGGAGCCATGTCGATGATCTCGATATTCGGATCAGCGCGGGCTTCGGCGACGGCGTCCAGATCGCGAGCCTTCAGCTTGAAGACCAGATCATAGGCGAGATCGTCGGTAGCAACTTCCATGGCAGTCTTGATGTCTTCCGGCAGACCGTCCCAGATTTCCTTGTTGATGGAAACGGCAACCATTGGCAGGGAGTGGAAGCCCGGATAGTTCGGATAACGCGCGAACTGGTGCAGCCCCTGAGCCTGGTTGGTGGAGAAGACGGTGTAGTCGGCGGCGTCGATCACGCCTTTTTCGAGACCGGTGTAGACTTCGGAGCCCGGCAGGTTCACAGGTGAAGCACCAGCCTTGGAGAAGATCTCGTAGACCATGCCTTCAGGAGCACGGACCTTGAGGCCCTTGAGGTCGGCAACGGTACGGATCGGCTTCTTGGTCACGAAGGCTTCCAGACCGGTTGCTGCAGCACCGATAAGGTGAACGTTGTAAGGCTCGACCAGCTCGTTATAGAGCTCTTCGCCACCACCGTATTTCATGTATTCCAGGAACTCGAGCGGGTCGCCCCATGCGCCAACCAGGTTGCCGAGCATGGAGAAGGCAGGATCGATACCAGAGAAATAGCTCGGGTCGGTGAGATGGCCCTGCAGAATGCCGGAGCGCACTGCATCAAGGGTCTGGTTGTGGGGAACTACGGCGCCAGTTGGCAGGATCTCGATCTTGACGCGGCCATCAGTGATCTTTTCGATGTTGCTGGCCCAGAGTTTCTTGATCTCGAACTGTGGTTCGCCGGTGTTTTCCGAAGTCTGGAAAGTCCACTCATATTCGGCAGCAATGGCCTGATGAGCCATTACGAGGCCGAGAGCGGCACCAACGATCAATCCCCCACTTGCGCGAAGCAGTTTTGACAGAGACATATGAGTCCTCCTTGCTCATTGCCGGCCAATCAAGCCGGCGTTTCAAAACACTCCGGGAATTGAGCCCTCCTCCAGGACCCCAAAGCAATCTTGCTCTAGGTTTCTTTCTCTCCTGGGGTTTCCTCAAATCCCAAATCGTAGCCTGTCTGAGACAGAATGCGCGTTGCGGCTACATGCGCAGCATCGGAATCCCGCATCCGGATGGCTTCCATCAAACGACGATGGCGCTCCAGACTCTCGCGAAGTTCTTCCGCTGTCTCGTTACTGGTCTTGATGACCAGCAAGATCGCCGGGCGCAAAATATGAACGATCTGCGCCCAAACCAGATTGTGCGTCGCCCGATAGATCGCCTCGTGGAAGGCGATGTCGGCATTGGAAAAGCATTCCCGCTCGCCCAATGATGCGCGTCTTTCCCAGTTTGCCTCCATGATGTTGAAGGCATCCTCCATGGCCAGCAGATCACGCGCGGTTGCCCGCTTTGCTGCCAGCGATGCGATGAGTGGTTCGGTTGTGCAGCGAAATTCGAACACGTCATGCAGAACCCCAAGGTTCGGCGCGGCATAGTCTGCAATCCACCGGCTGACCTGACTGTCCAGAAAGTTCCATTCCCGGAACTCCTGAACGGTGGTTCCACGCCCTGCCCGACGCGCAACAATGCCCAGCGTCTCCATCACCTGAAGGGCCGAGCGAACAGATGCCCGGCTGATCTGGTAGGACGTTGCAAGTTCGGTTTCCGGCGGCAATGTATCCCCCGGAGCCAAAGAGCCATCAAAAACGAGCTTTGCAAGCTCATCAGCAAGCTGGCCACCAACGGCCTTCGAGCTGCTTGCTTTTGATATTTCCACACTGTTGTTCATCGTGTTGTTCCACTCATTGTCAGATCAAGCTAATTCAATTGTCAGACATTTGCAACACCTAAATCAGACAAAGATGCTCAAGTGTCAGTCCGCGAGAAAAAGTCCCGGAAATCCGGCTTCTTCCAGCTACACGAAGCGGGGCATGAGCGGAAGACAGCACGTCATTTTTCGGTACAGCTATGTTCAAATAGAAGGGCTGAACGCCGTCTTCAGGGGCCAAGTCCCGCCAATTCCAGTCTCCCCGGGTCAGAATCGCGCAGGGATGCACAGCTCGGCAGAAGACGAATCACGCCAGGCAAGGCAAGCGCCGCCCCGTCAACCAGCTTATTGGCCTCAAACAGACAAGGCCCGGACGCGAGATTGCGTCCGGGCCACTGGTACCGATTGTCATCGGAATGTGCTCAGTTGGCGGCGACCAAATCGTCAACCTCCTGGCGCGATGGCACAGCCTCCCCTGCCCCGCGCTGGGTTGTCGCCAGTGCACCTGCCGCTGCTGCAAACTTCAAGGCCTCCTGCAAGCTCCGGCCTTCGGCAAGAGCGGCGGCCAGCCCGCCGTTGAAACTGTCCCCGGCGGCAACCGTATCAATTGCCTTGACGACATAGGGCTCGATCACCCCTTCGCCATCGTGTCTTGAGGCATAGGCAAGCCCCTTGGCACCAAGCTTGACGATGGCAACCTTCGGCCCCATGGCAACGAGACTTTTGGCAAGGGTCTGGGCTTCCAGAAAAGAGCCGGGCATTGTACCGGTGATGGCTGCGGTTTCGGTTTCATTTGGTGTCACGATGTCCGCCTCGGCAATCAGCACCTCCATATGCCCCTCCGCGATCGGGGCAGGATCGAGAATCACCACGGCACCAGCAGCCCTTGCCGCACGCATCGCAGCGAGCGTTGCGGGGATTGGCGTCTCCAGCTGGAAAAGCGCCACCTTGCAGCCCTTGAAAACGTCCGCACCGGGCCCTTCATCCGGCCAGGCCATGTTTGCCCCGCCAACGACGGTAATGGAATTCTGCGAACTCTGGTCAACATGGATGAGGGCAATGCCGCTCTCGGCTCCCTTCATTGTCACCAGATTGGAAATGTCGACAGTCATTTTCTGAAGATCAGCCCGCAGCTTGTCGGCAAAGCTGTCTTCCCCGACCGCCGCGACAAATTTGACGGGACACGTCGCCAGACGGGTGGCGGCAACGGCCTGGTTGGCCCCCTTGCCCCCCAGCCCTGTCTGGAAGCCCGCCGCATGGCTGGTTTCGCCGGCAACTGGCAAATGGTGAACCGAAACGGTCAAGTCCAGATTGACCGACCCGAAAACCGTGATGCTCATGCTTGTCTCCTTGGCATCCTGGCCATTTTCCATACATCACCCGATCACACTTGCCCGACGCTCACACACGGCGGGGCGAGAACAGGATCATTTTCTGGATTGAAAAATCGGCGGGCCGCTTGCACCAAAACCGCAAACAACCCGCCGAAAGTGGGGGAGCTGGCGGCAATGACCAGCTCCGGGAGGTATTCTCGTGTTATCGGAGGAATTACTTGCCGACACCAAGCGCGGTCATGACGTCCTTGGTCTGGGTCTCATGCTGCTTGATGAAGGCGGCAAAGCCCGCGGAATCCATATACTGTGTGCCGAAGCCGCGATCCTTCATGCCTTTCTGGAAGCTTTCGGAGTCATAAGCCGTTTTCAGCTGGGCCTCGATTTCCTTGACCAGAGCAGGATCCATCCCGGCAGGACCAGCCACGCCGCGCCATGTACCACCGGTCACATCCTTGCCGGTGATTTCCTTGGCGGTCGGTACGTCCGGATAGCGTTCCAGGCGATCGCTGGAAAGAACCGCAACGGTCTTGACCATGCCGGCATCGGTCAGGGCATCAGTCTCGGGGATGGAGCAAAGCACAACATCCATGCCGCCCGAGGCCAGCTCCTGAAGGCCAGCAGCAGACCCTGCCGCCGGAATGAGGTTGATTTTGGCAACATCGATGTCCTCGGCCATCATCAGGGAGATGAAGGGAATATCCCAGCTGGCGCTGCAGGTTCCGCCACAGGAAATTCGAAGCGACGCCGGATCCTTCTTGAGAGCCGCAACGATGTCATCCAACGACTTCAGCGCAGAATTGGCGCCGACATGAATGGCGGACGGGTCGACGTTGACCAGCGACAGCGGCGTGAAGCTTTCAGCCGTGAAGTCAGCCTGCCCAAGGATCTTGAACTGGGCAAACGGCGACAACTGCCCCATGGTGTAGCCATCAGGCTTGGCGGTACTGTAGGTGGTGTAACCAACGATGCCGCCACCCTGAGCCTGGTTGATCACATTGACCGGCTGCTTGGTCTGGGCTTCCAGCTCGCGAGACAGAAGCCGGAACGTGAAGTCACTGCCACCACCGGCGCCGGCGACGACGATCATGCTGACGGGCTGATCGGGCCAGGCCAGAGCCGGGCCAGCCAGAAGGGCGGCAAATACGCTGGTGCAAAGAAGGGTGCGGAAATGTCTGCGGGACCTGTTCATGTTATTCTCCTCCACTCAACAGGATTATTCAAAAATGAAATTGCCCTGTCGGCACCGCTCAGGCAGCGGTGTCGGCAAGAGAGTCGTCGGTCTTCGCCCGGTTGGCGAAGAGCTTGAGACCGATGATCAGCGCCCACACGAGAATGGTGAAAGCACCGATCGTTCCTCCAATCGGTCGGTTGAAGAATGTCACCAGATCGCCCTGGGATTTGAGCATCGTGGTCATGAAAGTCTGTTCGAGTAGCGGCCCCAGAATGAGCCCCAGAATGGCCGGTGCGAGCGGCACTTCATTCTCTTCCATCACATAGCCAAGCAGGCCGAACAGTGCGACGAGGCCAACAGCGAACAGCGTGTTCTCGACGGAGAAGGCACCCAGAATGCAGAACAGCAGGATGACGGGTGAGATGATGCTGGTCGGCAGGCGCAGGATCAGCCCGAAGGCCCGGATACAGGCGATCCCGAGCGGCAACATCAGAAGGTTTGCAAGAAAGAAGATCGCAAAGATCGCATAGATCACCTGCGGCTGGTTGAGAAACAGCGTCGGTCCGGGGTTGACCCCCTTGATGAACATGACACTGATCACGATGGCAGTGATCGCATCGCCGGGGATACCGAACACGGTGGCCGGGATATAGGCCCCGCCCAGGCTGGCGTTGTTGGCCGCGCTGGCCGACATGATCCGCTCGACGGCGCCCTCCTCGGTATCGCTGCCCCCACGCTTTGAGGACTTCTTGGCAAGAGCGTAGGAAATCCAAGCGGCGATATCAGATCCGGCTCCGGGCAGCGAGCCGACGATCGTGCCGAGCAGACTGCCGCGCAGCAGACCGATCTTGTGGGGCCACATCAGTTTGAAGACTGTCTTGAGGATGGATGTGGGCTTTGCCTTTTCAGACATCTGCCTGTCCTGCCCATAGCTGTTGCGCAACAGTTCGGAGACGGCAAACAGGCCGATCAAAACCGGAATGAGCCCCAGCCCGCCGACCAGATTGGTCGAACCGAAGGTGAAGCGCGGCATGCCGGAAATCGGATCAAGCCCCATGGTGGCCAGAAACAGGCCGAACAACAGCGACGCAAGCCCCTTCAGCAGCGAAGGTCCAGCCACGAAGGTGGCACAACTCAGCCCCAGAACGCCAAGCCAGAAATACTCGACGCTCGAGAAGGACAGCGCGATCCGGGCAAGCCACGGCGCGGCCAGCGTCAGGATGGTTGCGCTGGCCACCCCGCCGAAGGCCGAGGCAAACAGCCCAGCCCCGAGCGCCGTTGCCGACTTGCCTTGCCGGGTCAGCTTGAAGGCATCATCGGTATAGGCCGCCGAGGCCGGTGTGCCGGGCATGCGCAGCAAGGCACCAGGAATATCTCCGGCAAAGATCGCCATCGCGGACGCCGTAATGATCGAGGCAATCGCCGGCAGCGGAGCCATGAAAATGATGAAAGGCACAAGCAGAGCCGTCGCCATCAGGGCTGTGAGGCCGGGAATGGACCCGATTGCAAGCCCGTAAGCGGCCGATACCATGATGACCAGCAGCAGATAAGGATCGGCGAGCTGCGCCAGAATTGAGCCAGCGTCTACCATATGAACCATCCCGAAATTGGTGTGAGCACGCCCCAGGACAGGGGCACATGCAGGATGGAGGCAAACAGGATGTTCACCACCACCGAAGTGATCAGCGCAACGGTGACCGCCAGCTTCCAGCGCACACCGTTTGCGATCTGGATCATCGCGAGCAAAATTGTCGAGGTGGCCAGGAAACCGAGCGGCGTTACGGCCAGCCAATAGAAGAGAATCGCGATCGGAATGATCCAGAACCGAAAGGTGAAATCACGGCTTGCCAGCCAGCGAGGGCGATGGACCAGTGGTTGCCCACGCCCGGTGACGTAGCCCTGCACCATAAGCCCCCCACCGACGAGCAGCAGACCAATGCCGATGAGCAGAGGAAAGAACCCCGGCCCGTAGTTCAAATGACGTGGCGGCACCAGACTCTGGGAGTAGAGCGCGATGGCCCCTCCCAGAACGGCGACGACAAGACCAACGATGCTGTCATGCACTTTCATTGAATTGTCTCTTTGAAATGAACCTTGCTATTTGCCGTAGCCAAGGGCAGCCATCACGCGGGCGGTGTCCTCTTCATGGCGTTTCATCAGCGCGGCAAGATCTTCGGTATTCATCCATTTGATACCGAAATTGGCGGTCTTCATCGCCGACTTGAAACTCTCCGACTGAACAGCCTTCTCAACGGCCTCTTCCCAGGTGCCGGCGATTTCGGCCGACAATCCGGCCGGGCCGCCAAGAGCGCGCCATGTGCCGCCGTCCACCGGATGGCCGACAACCTCACCGGCAAGGGTCACATCTTCAAAGCCGGGCACGGGAGTGGGGCTGAGGACGCCAAGCGCCCGAACAAGACCGGCGGTCATGAGGGCCGAAGCTTCCGGCAGGGAGACAGTCTGGAAGTCGACGCCACCAGAGGCCAGTTCCTGCAAGCCGGTGGCAGCGCCCTGCCCCGGAATCCAGGTGATCTTTTCGACGTCGATGCCATAATCCATCATCATGCCAGCCACCGGTACGTCCCAGACGCTACCGCAGCCGCCACTGCAATGGATCTTGTATTTGGCCGGGTCTGCCTTGATCGCGTCGAGCGCCTCTGCAAGGGTCTTGAACGGCGAGGATGCCGACGTTACGAGCGAGGACGAGTCACCATTGAAGTTGGCGATCGGTGAGAAGTTCGATCCTTCGAAGGTTGCCTGACCGGTGTATTTGTAACCGGCATAAGGGAACAGAAGACCGATCGTATAGCCATCAGGCGCGGCGTTGACCATGCTCGTCAATCCGACCACGCCTCCACCTTGTCCCTGATTTATGATGCTGACCGTCCAGCCCATTTCCTGCTCGATGCTGCGTGCAAGGATGCGGGATGTTGTATCACCTCCGCCACCAGCTGCGGCGGGAACGATGATCGTCACTGGTCTTGTTGGAAAATCGGCAGCGCTGGCGGCTGCCACCATTGCTGGCGCACAGGCCAGCACGAAAAGGGTATTGCGGGGATAAATCATCGAAAACCTCCCATTCTTCGACGAGAATAGGAATAAACGATCAACGAAGCAATTTCAATCCCACATTTCGGAATTAAACCAATTACCCATTTTTTTAACCTACAAATTCGGATTCCAACCAAGACTTTTGGAAATGGAGTCGGCAGTATTGACGACCGCAGCCGACAAACCGAGGACGCGCGCCATTGGCATGCGGTCTGTTGTGCCGGAAACGCTCACTGCCGCAAAGACATGACCGCGTGAATCGCGGATTGGCGCGCCGACGCAGCGGATACCGATTTCATTCTCCTCGTCATCAATGGCATAGCCCTGATTACGAACAAGAACCAGTTGCTCTTTAAGCACACCGAGGTCGGTAATCGTCTTTTCCGTACGGGCTTCGAGCCCTTCCTGCGTCGCGATCCGATTGACCAGCTTCTCATCCTGAAAGGCAAGAAATGCCTTGCCCACGCTGGTGCAATAGGTCGGGGCACCTTCAATGGTGGTAAGGGTGGTCAGGCGGTTCTCGCCCATCTCTTCCCGTTCGATGCAAACCATGTGGCTGCCGTCAAAGATATGCAGATGCACCGCTTCGCCGGTCAGCTGGTGAAGCGAAAGAATGTGCGGGCGGGAATTGCCGGTCAGATCAAGGTTGGCGATCACCACGCTACCGAAGTAAAACATCTGCAAACCAAGGCGATAGGTCTGCCGCCGGCCATCCTGGTCGAGCATGCCGACATCTCTGAGAGACGCCACGATCCGGTGCACGGTCGTCCGAGGAAGTCCAGTCTCTTCCACGATTTCACTGATACTCAATTGGCCTCTGGCACGGGTAAAACAGTTGAGCACTGTCATCATCTTTGTAAACAGCTTTGCGCCCGCTTCATTTCCGCCAGCATCTATTGTTTTGATCATTGTTCTTTCCAAGCATTTTGATGAGGTGCCAGACCCGAGATCCCCGATCGCAGCGCAATGGGAGAATCCCGCCCTCGTTTTGAACAGTTCGCGTTCTCATTTTTTCGAACCAATAGCAACCCAACTGGTCCAAGCCTGTTTTGCCCTCTATGTACCAGCGATCCAGCTCGCGGCGTTCTAAAATCCAAATCGCCCAAAATTTGGCAATTAATTTCAGAAATAATCCACAATACGGAACATGACAAGGCAGACTGTCGACGTATCTCCATTCACGAACCCGTTAATAAGTATTACAAATATATAGTAACACTTAATAAATTCCATCAATAGGCATGGATTTCGCCCACCGCCCAGCCCGGGAGTGTCCGGAATTGATGCGAATCTCGTCAAACAGCACTAATCCGCACGGTTTGCTTCGCTTTTTCCGATGTTGAGCGCGGTTACGCAGCAGAATTCTGCACCCTTTGATGAGCTTTGCTCCGTCAGGTTCAGAAAATGGTATTACGCACTATTCCGAAATTTGGGATAATTTCTTCTAACATACAGTCAATCGATACTGCAAATCCCATTTTTTTCTTTTCCCGAATTTAAAGTCTGGCGCAAGCACACATGCAGTCAACGATTTGCGCGACTGATTTGACGCTCCATTGTTGCACATGTCAGACCATCAAGAATTCAATTTATCTAAACAATAACAATGAATTGACAATAGAATTCAGATCATAAGGAAAGCACCTTCCGGTCTTCTCGCACGAGACAGGTCATTCCTGGTCCGGCGACGGGCATGGTTTCCCTGCGACAATTCCTTGCACAATTTTGTTCGGTCAAACTTTCCTAAACACCCGTTTCAATGTTCATTGGAAATGGGCAATATTTCCAAAGGGATTGCCTAATTCCCGATTGTGGATAAGAATGATCCATAACATCTCCACCATTTCCCACATTACGGAATACAAAACATTTTGTTTGACTTAAATTCCGTTTTGGATAAATGTTGCAATCAATCTCAAACTCCCAACGTCAACCGGGAGTGCCCGAGGTGACATCCTGAACAACCAAGGAATTTAGACATGAAACACGCTTCAGGCCTTATGCCAGCATGTATGACGATCTGGAACGACGATCAGACCTACAGCAAACCCAAAATGGAAAAGTATCTGCGCTGGTTGATCGATCAGGGCGCGCAGAATCTGTCCATCTGCGGAAGCACCGGCGAAAACATCGCCATGAACCCGACTGAACAGAAAGAAATCATCGAGCATGTTCTGGGCTTCATCGATGGCGAAGTACCCATCTATTGCGGCACAGGCTTCTATTCGACCATCAACACCATCGACATGAGCAAGTTCGCTCAGGACAAAGGTGCCGACGGCCTGATGGTGATCCTGCCCTACTATCTCAATCCGCACAAGAAAGCGGTCATGAACCACTTCCGCGAATTGCGCCAGAATGTCGACATTCCGATCATGGTCTACAACAACCCATGGTTCGCCGGATACGAACTGACCCCGCTTGAAGTCAAGACCCTGCTGGATGAGGGCGTTGTCAACGCCATCAAGGCTGCCCACGGCGATGCAAACCGCGTGCATGAGCTGCGCTTCCACTGCGGCGATGCTCTCGACATCTTCTATGGTCACGACTATGCCGCCATGGAAGGCATGCTGGCTGGCGCCAATGGCTGGCTCTCCGGTTTCCCTGCAGTTCTGCCAAAGGCCTGCCGCACCCTGATGGATATCTGCATCACCGAAAAGAACGTCGACAAGGCTCGCGCACAGCAGGCCAAGATGCAGCCTTACATCGATTATTTCTTCTATGACAAGGAAGCCGGCGTTCCGCACTGGCAGGAAATCTGCAAATACACCCTCACCGCGCAGGGTCTGGACGTTGGCCTGCCACGGCATCCGCTTGGCGATCTGGATGCAGCCAACAAGAAGAAAATCGACAAGCTCCTCGCAGACCTTCTCTAGGTCTCGCCCCCTTCCCGGGGATAGTCGACATCACTATCGCCGGGATGATTAGCTCCCCTCCGAGCAGGTTGCCATTCCGGCCGTGTCTGGATGGCAACCGATCGAGGGGTTTTTCGCAATTCGGTCAATCCGTGCGCCTGCTTTGGGAGGAAATGGAAGCTGGAACAGGATTGAAAACGCGGTGATGAGGACACCGTGCCGAATAACCAGCAAAAGTGGAGGAAGGCATGAATTTCATTGCAAAAACGGCTCACGCGCTCCTGTTTGCAGCAGCCATGACCATCGCCGGTGGACAGGCCGAGGCAGCCAGCAAGACCATCAAGGTCAGCACGGGTATTTCAGAACAGCATTATCAATACAAAGCATTGACCGAATTCAAGAAATATGTCGAAGACAAGTCCGGCGGCGACATCGAGGTGCAGATCTTTCCAAACGCCATGCTAGGCGGTGACCTTGAAGTGCTCGAAGCCATCAAGCTGGGCACGGTGCAAATGGTGGTCCCGACCCCCTCGGTGCTCGGCAACTATGTAAAAGAATTCCGCCTGCCAGATCTGCCCTACATTTTCCCGAGCAAGGAAATTTCGGCAAAAGTGGCCCGCAGCCCCTGGGCTCGCCAGCTGATGGACATGCTTGATCCGGTCGGCATCCACGGTCTGGCCATCGGCAACTTCGGTGTCCGGCATCTGACCAACCGCGTCCATCCGATCACGTCCCTGGCCGATCTCAAGGGTCTCAAGATTCGTGTCATGCAGAACCCGGTCATTCTCGACGTCTTCCGCGCGCTCGGCACCAACCCGACCCCGATGAGCTTTGGCGAAGTCTTCTCGGCACTTCAGACCGGCACCATCGACGGGCAGGAAAACCCCTATGCAACGATTCTGCTGTCCCGTTTCTATGAAGTGCAGCCTTATCTTTCCAACAGCGGTCACATGCACTCCTGGGACGTTCTGGTCATCGGCAAGAGCTACTATGACAAGCTGAGCGCCGACCAGCAGAAGATCGTCGATGAAGGCGCCAAGATCTTTGCTGAATACGAGCATGAGGCTTCGGCCAAGGCCGAGAAGGAAGCCCTGCAGTCCCTGATCGACACTGGCGTCACCTACACGGAAATCTCCAAGGAAAATCTCGCCGAAATGCGGGCAGCTGCCCTGCCTGTCATCGAAAAGCACGGCAAGGACATTTCCGCTCCGATGTATGACGCACTGATCGCAGAGATCAAGAAAGTCTCCGAAGAATAAAGTCTGACGAGAAACTCCTCTCTCCCTCCGGTCTGATCCACCACCTGGAGAGAGGAGAAATTCGCCTCCGAACCGTGTTTTCGAACACCCGGGTTTGTTGAGGAAGGCTGTCACGCGAGTGCGCCGCTTCTCACCGTTTCCCGGAGGGCCGCTTGAGACAGCGCAACGGTTCGGTGCCGGTTCCCGGACAGATGGCTGCAGGTGACCGGCAAGGCAAGTGAATGTCTGCCCTGGAGGAGGTGGCAGGTCATGTTGCGAAAACTGCTTCAATATTCCGAAAAATTCGAGGAGGTCATGAGCGTCATTCTGTTCTCGCTCCTGGTCATCCTTTGTTTCATGCAGGTCGCCTTTCGGTTCGTCATCAATTTTTCGCTCTCCTGGACGGAAGAGCTGGCAAACTATGACTTCATCCTGCTCGTTTATATCTCCTGCAGCCTCTGCATCCAGAAAGGAGCGCATGTGAGGGTGGAAATCATCGATCTGTTTGTTGTGGGGCGCGGCAAATACTGGCTGGATCAGGCGCTCGACCTTGTCTGGACGGTGTTCATCTTCGCTGTCGGCTGGCATGCTGTTGCCATTGCAGAAGATGCCCTGATGATCGGCAAGACCACGCCAGCCCTCGATTGGCCCTATGGTTGGGTCTACAGCATCATTCCCTTCACCTTTGCCCTCATGACCCTGCGGCTCATCCAGCGCCTGGTCGTCCGCCATCAGCTCTGGGCGGCCAAACAAGAACATCTTTAAAGGAGAATGCAGAAATGAGCGGTACAGTCGTCATGTTTGCGGCATTCTTCCTGCTTTTGTTTCTTGGAATGCCCATCGCCATCTCCATCGGCATCTCGACAGCCATCGCGCTGATGATGACCGATATTCCCTTCAGTTTTCTCTCGCACATCGCCTTTTCGGCGCTCGACAGTTTTGTCTTTCTGGCCATTCCGCTGTTCATCATGGCGGGCTATGTCATGGAGGTCGGCGGGCTTTCCCAGAGGATCGTCGATTTTGCCTCGAGCCTTGTGGGTCGCGTGACCGGCGGGCTTGCCGTTGTCACCGTGCTGGCCTGCATGTTCTTTGCCTCCATTTCCGGCTCGTCGCCAGCAACGGTAGCTGCCATTGGTGCGATGATGATCCCATCGATGATCCGACGCGGCTATGGCGCCGAGTTTTCCGGCGGCCTTACGGCCTGCGCTGGCTCGCTCGGCATCATGATCCCGCCCTCGATCCCGATGATCATCTATGCCATCAGCGCCGACCTTTCCATCGGCCAGATGTTCGTGGCAGGCATTGTTCCCGGCTTCCTGATTGGCGCGGGGCTGATCCTGGTAGCCGTTTTCATCTCCTGGAAACGCGGCTACCATGGATCAGACCAACCGTTTTCCTGGTGTCGGGTGGCTCAGACTGCCTGGGCGGGCAAATGGGCTCTGCTCACCCCGTTTGTGGTTCTTGGCGGCATCTATTCGGGCGTCTTCACGCCGACGGAAGCGGCCTGCATCACCGTTGTCTACGCACTGATCGTCAGTCTTTTCATCTACCGGGACATGAAGTTCCGTGATCTCTATGAGATCACTTCCCGCTCAGCCATGACGACCGGCTCGGTGATGATCATTCTGGGCTTTGCCATGGCCTTTGCCCGCTATCTGACCATTGCCCAGGTGCCCAATCAGGTAGCGGAACTGATCCTGCAGATCACCGACAATGGCACGGTCATCCTGCTGTTCTTCGTGGTGATGATCACCGTGACGGGCATGTTCATGGACACGACTGCGCAGATCCTTATCTACACTCCGCTGCTGCTGCCGGTGCTGGTGAAACTGGGCATCAACCCCTATCACTTCGGCATCATTCTTGTGGTGGGTACAGAACTCGGCCTGATCACGCCGCCGGTGGGGGTCAATGTCTTCATCGCCAAATCGATCAGCGGCACACGGCTCATAGATCTGGCCAAGTCGATCCTGCCCTTTGTCGCCAGCATGCTGATCATTCAGGTGATCCTTGTGTTCCTGCCGCAGATCATCCTGTTCCTGCCCAATCTCCTCTACCCGTGACGGCACTGCATACCCGACCGGTCCGGCTTCTCCGGACCGGTTGGCCGGGTGGCATCATCCGGCCCGATCCCCGGTTTGCATTCCATCATGATGGAGAAAAAAAATGAATTTGCAGATACCCGATCCCGAATATTTCAAGGCGCTCCCTTCGCTTCTGGACAGCCTTGCCCGCGGCATCAAGGGGAGTGTCAGAAGCGACGAAGTAAGCCGGACAATCTTTGCCAGCGATGCTTCGGCCTATCAGCAGATGCCGATCGGCGTGGTCACGCCCGAAGACAAGGAGGACCTTGTCACAATTATACGCTTCTGTCAGGACCACAAGCTGCCGCTGATCCCGCGCGGCGCAGGAACGTCGTTGGCCGGTCAAGTGGTCGGCGGCGGTCTGGTTCTTGACATGCGCCGGTTCAACCGGATCCTGGACTTCAGCAAAGAGGAGAAATGGGTCACGGTTGAACCGAGCGTCATTCGCAATAGCCTCAATGACTGGCTGGCGCCCCATGGCCTGCTGTTTGGACCGGAAACCAGCACCGCCAACCGGGCCGTCATCGGCGGCATGATCGGCAACAACTCCTGTGGCATGCATTCCATCGTCTGGGGCTCGACGCGCGACCATCTTCTGTCCTGCCGCGCCATTCTGGCCGATGGGAGCGAGGCGCTGTTCAAGGCCCTCACTCCGGATGCCTTCCACGCCAAGCGCGCGCAGGACACGCTGGAAGGCTCGCTCTACGAGACACTCTATCAGGAACTCAAAAGTGACGAGACCCGCAGGGAACTGGAGCATGGCTATCCCAAGGCTTCGATCCGTCGGCGCAACAACGGCTATGCGCTGGATCTTCTGGCCCGGTCCAATGTCTTTACCGAAGGCGGGCCGGACTTCAACATGTGCAAGCTGATTGCCGGATCAGAAGGAACGCTCTGTGTCCTCACCGAAGCGACGCTCAATCTTGTCGAGCCCCTGCCCCCGGTCATCGGCTGTGTTGCCATGCATTTCCACGATTCCATCGAGTCACTTGAGGCTACCCTCGTGGCGCTCAAATACAAGCCCACCAGTTGCGAGCTGATCGGAGCCTTCCATGTGCAGCAGGCGATGGAAAACAACAAGGTCAACAAGTTCAACACCGTAGCCCGCTGCAGCCAGTGGATCATCGGCGCGCCAGAATCGATCATCGTGGTGGAACTTGCCGACGAGACCAGGGAGGCCGTGGAACAACGGGCAGCCGCTCTGATTGCCGAGTTGAAGGACAAGAACATGGGCTATGCCTGGCCATTGTTCTTTGGCGAGGATGTCGACAAGATCTGGCAGTTGAGGCGTGATCTGGGAGGCATCAACAGTTCCAAGCCCGGAGATGTCAAACCCTTCGAGGCCATCGAGGACTGTGCCGTGGATGTCGACGACCAGCCGGCCTATGTGACCGAGCTTGAACGCATCCTACATCGCGAAGGCGTGCAGTTCACCCACTCGGCCCATGCGGGTGACGGCGAGCTGCATACCATCCTGTTTGTCAATCACAAGACCCGGGAGGGCATCGCCTCGGTCCGATCCGTGCTGGAACAGGTGGCAAAGCTCGTCAAGCGCTTCCGCGGTTCCCTGTCGGGTGAACATGGTGACGGGCGGCTGAGAGCCGAGTTTCTGCCCGAACTTCTGGGCGAGCAAAACTATCAGCTCTGCAAGCGCATCAAGTCGTCCTTCGACGCCTGCCACATCTTCAACCCCAACAAAATCGTCGATGCCCCGCCAATGGACACCTCGTTGCGCTATACGCCTGGCGAGGAGACACCGGACCTGCCCACCTATTTCAACTGGGACAAGGACATGGGCCTGATGCGTGCGGTGGAACGCTGCTCTGGTATCGGGGAATGCAAGAAGGTTACCTCCGGCCTGATGTGCCCAAGCTACATGGGCACCCGGGAGGAAAAGGATTCCACCCGGGCACGCGCCAACATCCTGCGCGCCTTCCTGTCACGCACCGACAAGGCCAACCGCTATGATCATCGCGAGATCAGGGACATTCTCGATCTGTGCCTGTCCTGCAAGGGTTGCAAGAGTGAATGTCCGGCTGGCGTCGACATGGCGCGGATGAAGGCGGAATTCCTGCAGCATTATTTCGACCTGCACGGCAGTGGGTTGCGCCCTTGGCTGGTGGCCCATTTCACCACCCTGATGGGTTTGGCCACGCCCTTCGCGCCGCTTTACAATCTGTTCATGGGCAATCGCATTCTGTCGGTCCCGGTCAAGCTGGCTGCAGGTTTCGCGCTGGACCGGAGCATGCCTGCCCTGTGCCGCCTGACGTTCGAGAAGCAATATGGCAGGCAGATGCCGGTAACCGCGAAGGCGATGCGCAAGGTCCATCTGTTCTGTGACGAGTTTACCAATGTGAATGACGCTCACATTGGAATGGCGACCGCCCAACTCCTCACCCGCCTCGGCTACGAGGTTGTCCTTCTCCGAAACGAGGAGAGTGGGCGGTCGTCTCTTTCTCAGGGGTTTGTCAAACGCGCCAAAAGCTTTGCCAACAGCAATGTCGCAGCCTTTGCTGATGCGGTAACTGCTGTTGCGCCGATGATCGCCGTCGAACCCTCAACCATCGCCTGTTTCAAGGATGAATATCCTGATCTCGTCGACGCGCCCTTGCGGGACAAGGCCAAAGACCTCGCAAGGAACAGCCTGATGTTCGAAGAATTCATTGCCCGCGAAATGGACTCCGGACACATCAGGCCGGACCAGTTCACCGATGCGGCAAGAAACGTCCGGGTGCATGTCCACTGCCACCAGAAGTCCCTGTCTTCAAGCGATCTGGTGGTCAAGGTCCTGTCTCTGCCGAAGAACTACCACGTCAGCGAAATCCCGAGCAGCTGCTGCGGCATGGCGGGGGCCTTCGGCTATGAAAAGGAGCACCACGCCCTTTCGATGACGATCGCCGAACAGGTGCTGTTGCCTGCCGTTCGAGCCGCCGACGCAGGGACGATCATTGCCGCATCGGGCACAAGCTGTCGTCATCAAATCAAGGATGGTGCCCAGCGAGAAGCGCTGCACAGCGCCGAAATTCTATTGCAGGCCCTGAGAGAATAGGCACTCCTTGACCCCATTTGTGGACCACACGGTGGTGGCCACCGGCGCCATGGATCTTACGGGTGGAACGTCCATGGCGCACACGGAGCCCTCTTTCCCTCACCGGAAAGGGGGCTTGTCGCTCCGAGAACCGGACGTAGCTGTGACCTGCATTCCGTAGCCCGAGCCTTCCGGCTCTTGGTTGTTTGGTTCTCAGTTATCCGATTGGGCGATGTGGGCGCGAATAACGGCCTTGAGCCTTGCTGCGTCCTTGTCGGCCAGAGCGTCAACCATGGCAAAATGCTCCTGACCCGATTTCTCGATCCTTGCGTAGCTAGACCATTGAGAGGCCGGGGCGGGCGGTGTCCTCAGCCGCAACTCGGAAATGAGATCTACCAGACTGGCATTGCCCGACGTCGCCAGAAGAGCCGTGTGAAAGGCGATGTTGGTCTCATAGATCTCCATGACCCTTTCGCTGCGGATCTGATCGATGAATCGCTGGGCCAAGGTGTAAAGACCGTCGATCTGGTCCTGTTGCACCTTCTTGACCATCACCTCGGCGGCTGACGTCTCCAGCATTATGCGGATGTCACGAATTTCGTCCGTTGCGGCGCCGTCCTCGCGGTGAACGTAATAGCCGCGATTCGGCTCATAGCGGATGATCCGTTTGGTGAAGAGCGTTTCAAGCGATTTCCTGATCTCGGACCGGCTGGCATCATAGCGGCGTTGCAGATCAATCTGCTTGAGCCAGCTTCCGGGAGAGTAGACACCCGCCCGTATGTCGGCCGCCAAAAGGTCGGACAGGTCCTTGTTGGGTTTTCTTCTCCGCAAAACTATCCACCGCTCCCGTCATCTCAAATGGCGATATATGCATCAGAATCTCGCTTGCCTCATTTTTCACCATGCACAGAGATTGCGCAACCCCAAAAATTGTGCTCAATATTGGCACCAATTCCGCAAATTCTTTTAATCTCATTGTTTTAATAGATTTTAATTTGCAAACACAACCAACAAGCCCTCCAAGTCGCAATCTGAAGGAAAGACCCAAATGAAAAACAGCGATGAAATCTGGTCTCGCGTCGACAAACTGTCCGAAGACTTCCGCGGCCTGTCCGATCGCGTTTGGGACACTCCCGAATTGAACTTCCACGAATTCAGCTCCTCGGCGGAACATCTGGCCATGCTCAAGAAGCATGGTTTCAGGACCCTGGAGGGCGTTGCTGGTATGCCAACTGCTGTAATGGGTGAAGCGGGAAATGAAGGGCCGGTCATTGCCATTCTGGGGGAATATGACGCCCTGCCCGGCCTCAGCCAGGAACATGGCGTTGCCGAACGGCGCGAGATCGTTGAAGGTGGCAGCGGCCATGGCTGCGGTCACAACCTGCTCGGCGCCGGTTCCATGCTGGCTGCGGCGGCCGTCAAGGACTGGCTGGCTGAAAACGGCATCAAGGGGCGCGTACGCTATTATGGCTGCCCGGCGGAAGAAGGTGGCTCGGCCAAGGGCTTCATGGTGCGCGAAGGCCTGTTCGATGATGTCGATGTGGCCATCTGCTGGCACCCTGCCCCGTTTGCAGGCGTCAACAAGCCCATTTCACTGGCCTGCAATGAACTGATCTTCACCTTCACTGGCCGCGCCTCTCATGCGGCCGCGTCGCCGGAGCTCGGCCGAAGCGCCCTTGATGCGGTGGAGCTGATGAGTGTCGGCGTCAACTATATGCGTGAGCACATGGCCTCGACGGCTCGCGTACACTATGCGGTCATCGACAGTGGCGGCATCGCCCCGAACGTCGTCCAGCCGCGCGCCGTTGTGCGCTATCTGGTGCGGGATCGAGAATTGCCGGACATGCAGGCTCTGGTCGAGCGCGTCAAGAAGATCGCCGACGGCGCGGCCCTGATGACCGAAACCTCGGTGGAAAGCACCATCGTTTCCGGTGATGGCAACCTCATCGGCAACGATCCGCTGGAAGCCCTTATGCACCAGATGCTGGAGCGCCTCGGTCCGCCGCAGTATACCGAGGAAGACAAGGCCTTTGCCCGCGAAATTCAGGCAACGCTGTCCCGTGAGGATATCGAGGCCGCCTACAAGCGTTTCGGCCTCAAACCCCGGTTTGACGAGCCGCTGTGCGAGGGCATTACGCCACTCAATTCCGGCGATGGCCGCCATGTCGGTTCGACCGATGTGGGCACCGTGAGCTGGGTTGTGCCCACCGTCCAGATGCGCGGTGCAACCTATGCCGTTGGCACACCGGGCCATTCCTGGCAACTGGTGGCGCAGGGCAAGACCCCGGCAGCCCATGCAGGCATGGAACACACCGCCAAGGTGATGGCGGCAACGGCCTGCGAGCTTTTCCTTGATCCGGCCAAGATCGAAGCGGCCAAGGCCGACTTTGCCGAAAAGCTCAACGGACGCCCGTTCATCAACCCGATCCCTGACTATTGCAACCCGGAGCTTCCCGACGCTGCAGAATAGGCAATTCCAGCAACAGACGGACCCGATGACGGGATCCCGGCTCCGGCCGGTCTCCCCGTCAATCCTGACTTCCCGATTGCGCTGTTTGGCGGTGCAGTCCCGACGAGGAGAAAGCAACCCGTGAACTTCTTTCAACTGATGGGCTTCGGCGAAGGCGGCTGGGGAGCCTTCATGTTGCTGGGCGCTCTGGTCACCATGGTGCTGGCGCTTTGCGGCTTTACCATCGGCGCCATCTTTGGCGCCTTTGCCGCATGGGCCAAGATATCGGGCAACCGCTTCTGGCGGGCGCTGGCCGATGTCTACACCACGGTCCTGCGCGGCATTCCGGACCTTCTGGTCATCTATCTGTTCTATTTCGGCGGCAGCGCCTTTCTCACATGGCTGGGGCGTCTGTTCGGCTCGGATGGTTTCATCGGCCTGCCCGGCTTTGTGGCCGGTGCCATGGCCATCGGCATCACCTCGGGCGCCCAGCATACGGAAGTATTCCGAGGCGCCTACCGGGCCGTTGCCAAGGGTGAAATCGAGGCGGCGGTTGCCTGTGGCATGCCCCGGATGATGCGGTTTCGCCGCATCGTTGCACCGCTGGTCCTACGCCATGCCCTGCCGGGGCTGGGCAACGTCTGGCAGATCGTGCTGAAGGAGTCGGCGCTGGTGTCCGTCACGGGCGTTGTCGAGCTGCTCAGGCAAAGTCAGGTCGGTGCCGGATCCACCCGCCAACCGTTTGACTTCTATTTCGCGGCGGCCATTCTCTATCTGGTGATCACGACCATCTCCAGCATCAGTTTCCACACCGCCGAGAAGCGGTTCAGCAAAGGGGTGAGACGAAGCTGATGGATATGCAATTCTTCTGGGAGTCGCTGATCACCCTGATCCCCGGCATCCCTTTGACCCTGCTGCTGGCCTTCCTGTCGACCTTCCTCGGTGCCTTCCTTGCACTGCTGCTGGCAACGATGCGCCTCTCGGGCATCCGGCCACTGGGCTGGTTTGCGCAGGGCTATCTCTTTGTCTTCCGCGGCTCGCCGCTGCTGGTGCAGCTGTTCCTCATCTATTACGGTCTCAGCCAGTTTCCGGCGGTGCGCCATTCCTTCGCATGGACATTCCTGAGGGATCCCTACTGGTGCGCCATCATCGCGCTGACCCTCAACACCGCAGCCTATGCCAGTGAGGTCATTCGCGGCGGCCTGCTCTCTGTGCCCCATGGACAGGTGGAAGCGGCCCGTGCCTCGGGCATGTCGGGCTTCATGCTGTTCCGCCGCATCGTCTTTCCTCTGGCCATAAGGCAGGCTCTGCCAGCCTATGGCACCGAGCTCATCCTGATGGTCAAGGCAACCTCTCTGGCCTCCATCATCACCATCATGGAGATCACAGGGCTTGCCGCCAAGCTGGTCTCCGAGACCTACCGGGTGATCGAGGTCTTCATCGTGGCCGGGGCCATCTATCTGGCCATCAACTTCATCCTCACCCGTATCGTCATGGCGCTTGAATACAAGCTGACGCCGCATCTGCGCGAGCCACGCATTCTCAACGCCCTTGCCCTTGAAAATGAATCTGCTGGAGAAATCTCGTGACCGGTCCCGCCTCCCAAAACAGCGCTGTCGCTGTCAGCCTCACTGATCTGCACAAGTATTTCGGCGATCTCGAAGTCCTCAAGGGCGTAACCCTGAAGGCCCATGAAGGCGAAGTGGTTTCCATTCTCGGCTCTTCCGGCTCTGGCAAGTCGACGATGCTGCGCTGTATCAACATGCTGGAAATCCCGACCTCCGGCACGGTTACGGTTGGAGCGGAGACCATCAGGCTGGTGACGGACAGAAAGGGCGTCGTCAAACCCGCCGACCGCAAGCAGGTGGATCGTCTGCGCACTCGTGTCGGCATGGTGTTCCAGTCGTTCAATCTCTGGTCCCACAAGACGATCCTCGAGAATGTCATCGAGGCGCCTATTCATGTGCAAGGTCGTGACAGGCAGGACTGCATCGAGGAAGCCAAGGAAATCCTCGACAAGGTCGGCATTGCCGATAAGCGAGACTTCTACCCTTCGCATCTTTCCGGTGGCCAGCAACAGCGCGCGGCCATCGCTCGTGCGCTGGCACAGCACCCAGATGTGCTGCTGTTTGACGAGCCGACATCGGCGCTCGACCCGGAGCTGGTCGGTGAAGTGCTGCGCGTCATGCGGGGGCTGGCCGAGGAAGGTCGCACCATGCTGGTCGTCACCCACGAAATGGGCTTTGCACGGGATGTCTCCAACCGCGTCGTCTTCCTGCACCAGGGGCAGATTGATGCCGAAGGCAGCCCGGAAGATCTCTTCAATGACAAGAGCAACGACCGTTTTCAGAAATTCATTGCAGGCTGACAGGCCGCAATCAATACCTCCGGCCAAGCCATCCCGGTCGGCCGGCGATCACCACAGAAGGGAAAGCGAAATGAAAATCTGGACCCGACTTCTCGGGGTGGCCATGACAGCAGCAATGCTGGCGGCAGGGCCAGCCCTCGCTTCGGACATCAAAACCGTCAAACTGGGCACCGAAGGGGCATTCCCTCCGTGGAACTCCACCAATGCCGATGGCACGCTGGAAGGCTTTGAAATCGACCTTGGCAAGATCCTCTGCGAGCGCATGAAAGTGGAATGCGAATGGGTCGTGCAGGACTGGAAAGGCATCATTCCGGCACTCAACGCCGGCAAGTTTGACGCCATCATGTCCGGCATGTCCGCAACGGCCAAGCGCGCTGAAGTGATCGACTTCTCGATCCCTTATGGCTCTACCGGCCAGACCTTCGGCGTGCTTGAAGATTCCGATCTTGCCAAGCTGCCGCTGAATGGCGACGTCTTCCCGCTTGCTTCCAAACCGGAAGAAGCCAAGAAAGCCATCGAAGAAATCAAGCCCCTGTTCAAAGGCAAGATCATTGGCGTGCAGTCATCTGCCATTGCAGAACGCTTCCTGCAGGAAAATCTGGCTGACGTTGCCGAGATCCGTGAATATGGCAAGACCCAGGAACATGACCTCGACCTGATGTCCGGCCGTGTCGATGCCATCATGGCCTCCACCGCCTACATCTCCACCGCCATGAAAGACCCGGCAAACAAAGGCATGGTTCTGGCTGGTCCCCGTTTCCAGGGCGGCATTCTGGGCAAGGGCAGCTCGCTCGGCCTGCGCAAGGGCTCCGACGAACTGAAAGCCATGTTCGATGAAGCCATCGCTTCGGCTCGCGACGACGGCACCATCAAGGAACTGTCGATGAAATGGTTCGGCTTTGACGTGACCGTCTACTAAGAGCCGTCTCCTTCGCCAGTCTGAAGCATCAGTCTGGCACAAACGAAAAACACCCGGGGCGGCTCGCGCTTCCGGGTGCTTCTTTTGCTCGGTGCTTGTTTTCAAGAGCGCTTGCGCGCGATTCTTCAAGGCGCAAGGCCATTATTCAGGGTTTAAGAATGGTCGCGCCGGTGGTCTTGCGACCTTCCAGTGCCTTGTGGGCCTCGGCGGCATCCTTGAGCGGCATGGATGCGACGACATCTGCCTTGACCGCACCGCTGACGAGTCGGTCGAACAGGTCGGCAGCGCGCATTTCCAGATCAGCCCGTTTGGCCACATAATCGAACAGAACGGGACGACAGGCGGCCTTAGACCCGCTGGCCAGATCTGAGAGCTTGAAATCATCGATCATGCCGGACGACTGGCCGAAATTTGCGAACATTCCGAATGGTTTGAGACATGCAATCGATCCACGCCATGTATCCTTGCCGACACTGTCGTAGACCACTTCGCACCCTTGCCTGCCGGTCAGGTCCATGACCTTTTCGGCAAAATTCTCTTCGCGATAATTGATCACGTCGCTGTAGCCATGCTTGAGCGCCAGTGCCACCTTCTCGTCGGAGCCTGCCGTGCCGATAGCGCGGGCACCAAGCGCCTTCAGCCACTGGCCCAGAATGAGCCCGACCCCGCCAGCAGCGGCATGCACCAGCACTGTGTCCCCGGCCTTGACTGCGTAGGATGAGGTGACGAGATATTGCGCAGTCAACCCCTTCAGCATGACAGATGCAGCAAGATCATCCGAGACGCCATCGGGCAACACGACCAGACGGTCGGCAGCAAGCACACGGCGTTCGCGATAGGCGCCAAACTTGAGGACATAGGCAACCCTGTCACCAACCTTGAGGCCTTCGACCCCTTCACCGATGGCTTCGACCACGCCAGCAGCCTCGGCTCCCGGGATCATTGTGCTATCCGGCCAGGGGTAGAGCCCCGTGCGGTTGTAGACATCGATAAAGTTGACGCCAATCGCGGTGTGGCGCACCAGCGCCTCGTTCGGGCCGGGTGTGCCTGTTTCCAGCGCGCACCACTCCATGACTTCCGGACCGCCAGGTCTGGAAGCGACAAGTGCCATATCCATTTTCTTCTCCGATTTTTGCACCGACGCCAGCTCCCCGGAGCGGCGACGGCGCCAAAGTCATTTGGTCAAGCTGGCGATCAAGCCATGAATTCAGGGTCGACAGGGACCTGCATTGCGGTCACCAGATGGTTGGTCTGGGCAGCCAGACCCACAATCGACAACAGCTCCGCATAGGTGTCGTCCGTCATGCCCTTGGCGCGGGCCTGAGCGGTGTGGGAATGGAGGCAATAGGAGCAGGAGTTGGCTGCCGATACGGCGATATAGATCATCTCGCGGGTCATCGGGTCGATGTTGCCCGGCGTCATCATGACAGCCTTGAGGCCTTCCCATGTGCGTTTCAGCAGGGCAGGATCGGCCGCGCCCAGCGCCCGCCAGAAATTGTTGATGAAGTCGGTTTTGCGCAAGTCGCGGATTTCGTCAAAGACTTCCTTTACGGCCGGGATCTTGTCGGCTTCTTCGTTGGTGAGCAATTTGACAGTTGCCATCTTGGTTTCCTCCTAGGCGTGTGCCCATTCCATGTACAGAGAGCGGGCCTTCCTGGTGATAGGCCCGTATGCGAGTTCCCGGTCTTCTATGCGAGATACCGGAATCACCTTGGAGATGTTGCCGGTAGAAAAGATTTCGTCCGCTTCCATGAAGTCCTGAACCGTCAGGGTCATTTCGTGGACGGTGTAGCCAGCGCCGCGCAGCAGTCCAAGCACGCGCTTGCGGGTGATGCCTGCAAGGAAAGTGCCGTTCGGGATTGAGGTGAAGACCTCCCCGCCGCGAACCATGAAGACGTTGGCGGTGGCAAGCTCTGCGACATTGCCGGCACAATCGGTCACCAGTGCATTGTCGAACCCCTTCAACTGGGCCTCGCGCACCATGCGGGCATTGTTGGCATAGAGGCAGGCGGCCTTGGCATTGGTTGGCGCAACCGCAATGGTCGGACGGCGATACTGGGTTGTGGTGATGGAAAAACCGGTTGGTTCAACCATCGGGATTTCCTCAAGGCAGAGCGCGAAGTCGGTCGACGATGCGAGCGGCGGCAGCAGGCCGACATCCCCCTCCTCTGCCCAATACATCGGTCGGATGTAGACGTCGGTATTGGGAGCGAATTTCTTGATCCCCTCCATCGCGAGCGCTTCGATTTCCTCGCCGGTGAGGGTCGGCTTCAGCATCAGGGCTTCCGCCGAGCGGTTGACACGCTGGCAGTGCAGATCGAGGTCCGGAGAGACGCCCTCGAACAGGCGCGCCCCGTCAAACACCAGAGATCCGATCCACGTACCGTGTGACGCGGCGCCCAGAATGCGCACATCACCCTCATGCCACTCACCCTTGTAGTAGGTCCACATTGCGCGCTTGGCAGCCATTGTCATACTCCTTGATTAAGTCCGGCAAGCCCGTCAATGGACCGCCGCATACATGATTTTCTCTTCTGTTGCCTCTGAGGGCGAGAATTCCTCCACGATGCGCCCCTGTCGGCAGACCAGGATGCGATCAGAAAGGTTCATGATCTCCGGCAGGTAGGACGAAATCACCACCACGGCCAGACCCTGATCGGCCAGATCGTTGATGATCTGGTGAATTTCGGCAATCGCGCCGACGTCTACACCGCGAGTCGGTTCATCGAAGATGACCAGTTTCGGCTGCTGCACGAGGCCCTTGCCGATAACCACCTTCTGCTGGTTGCCCCCGGACAATTCGACCACGCGAGCATTGTCGTTGATGGCGCGGACGTTGAGTTTTCCCGACCAGTCGGCGGCGACGTCCTTCATCTCCTTGTGGCTGACATACCATGCCTTGTCGTGTCCGGCAGCGATCAGTCCTGCGTAGATATTCTCGGCAATCGACATGGTCTCGAAAAAGCCCTCGCTCTTGCGGTCCTCGGTCACATAGACGATGCCGTCATTGACCGCTTCGCGCGGCACATAGTAACGGGTCGGCTTTTCGTTGAGCACGATGGTGCCGCCACGCAGGAAGTCGCGCTTGTAGATGCCGGAAACGATCTTGAAGGTCTCGGTGCGGCCCGAGCCGATCAACCCGAAGACGCCGGTGATCTGGCCTGCAAAGATCGAAAAGGAGTTGTTGCGGACCATGGCTCCCATGGAGATGTCCTGCACGGACAACACCTTCTTGCCAGCCTTGCGCACGCCGCTTTCGCCACGGTCACGGTAGAGCTCGCCAGAGAGGGTCCTGCCGACCATGGCGGCAATGATTGACTCGCGGGTGAAGGTCTCCGTCCTGTCGCTGGCCACCAGCTCGCCATCACGCAGGATGGTGATACGGTCGGAAATCTGCAGCGCCTCTTCGAGCGCGTGGCTGATAAAGATGATCGACACGCCACTCTTCTTGAGGCGTTCAATGAGCGCGAAGAAATGGCGTTTCTCTTCCGGCGTCAGGGTTGCCGTCGGCTCGTCGAAGATGATCACTTCGGCCTTGTGATGCACCGCACGGGCGATTTCAACCATCTGCCGCTTGGCCGCCCCGAGGGTTGCCACCAGTGCTGTGGGGTCGACAGAGAAGTTCAGCGACTGCAGGAACTGCTGGGCGGAAATGAAGGTGCCGCGCAGTCGGTTGAGGAAATTCTCCGAGCCCAGATAAAGGTTCTGCGCCACGGTCATCGATGGCACCAGACTGGTCTCCTGAAACACCATGGCGATCCCGGCTTCCAGCGCCTCGTTCGGGTTGGTAAAGACCGTTTCCTTGCCGTGATGGAACATCTTGCCTGCGGTCGGTTCGACAACACCGGCCATCATTTTGGTAAGGGTCGATTTGCCCGCACCATTTTCGCCAAGCAGCGCATGGACCTCGCCCTTGTGCAGTTCGAAATCCACGTCCTTGATGGCAGGCACGCCACGGTAGGCCTTGGTGATCTTTTCCATGCGAATGATGGGATCCATGTCCTTAGCCCTCCACCTTGAAATCTGCGATGTCGAGCAGGACATCCCCACCCTTGGAGGCCACAATGATCTGGCCATCATGTTCGATGGCACAGCAGACGCCGTGGCGGTTGCCGTTGGCTCGGCTGTGCATGCTGGTGAGCGGGTTCATGGTCTTGCCGAGCCGCACCACCATGCCGTAGGAACGGGCCGGAGCCCATGCCTTGTAGACGCCCATGGTGCGGATGCCACCACACTGCAGCGGCTCAAGGAAACTGCGGTTGGAATAGAGCGCCGGAGCAATCCAGTATTCACGCGGCACGCTTTCCATCATGTCGTGGCGATAGTGCTTTTCCTGCAGCACCAGCTCAACAAGCCGGTTGCGCGGCGCGAACACCGACAGGATGGCACCGCCCTCGGCTGTTGGCATAATGCGGGCGGGATAGCCCGGAATCTGGTCGATCAGCACGGAAATGTTCTTCTCCGCGTCCATGATCATCACCCTGTGACGCCAGCTTTCCGAGAAAGCCACGCGCCCTCCGCTCAGCGGACAGAGGCCATAGGGATAGGCCAGCCCTCCGGCAACCTTCTCAAAGGCCTCCTTTGGCGAATGCCGCACCCAGATGGACCCGCAGGCCTTCTTGCTCATCAGGTCGGCCGCCCAGTCCGAGCAGGCATGTTCGGATGAGCCATTGGCCAGCCACAGGGAGCCGTCGTAGGAATAGGCCAGCGCCGTGATCGCCTTGATTTCCTCCAGCAGACGAACGGGTTCACCGTCGACAAACAGCTGTCCGGTTTCCAGAGCAACCGCGAGTTTGTCATCGGTCGAAACGGCAAGGGCCGTGATTGGCGATTCGAAAGCGCGCAGCAGTTTCGGCTCGGCCCCCTTGTTGACGACATAAATCGCATTACCGGAAGTGGCAATCAGCTCGTCCTTGAAGATGGCCAGATTGTCCGGCTCGGACAGATGGGTAAGGATATCGGCTTCATCGAGCACCGTGTTGGGGCGGAAGGCGCCATCCATGGGCGGAATGGTCACCGCCTTGCCACGGAAAATGTCGAGGATGGGATCGAGGATCATGCTTTTTCTCCCCAATAGGACGTCATGCCGGTCCATGTCGGGTCGGCACCTTCGATGTCAAACAGACCGATGCGGTTGTTCAGGATGCCGCCGATGAAGAGTTTGCCCTTGTGCTCGCGCATCGAGGTCACCATCGGGTGATTCTGACCGGTAAGATCGCCCATGGTCTGGATGATCTTGCCACTGTCATCGAATTTGACGATGCCGCCGGTGTTGATGTTCGGGAACAGCCAGTCGTCCTGTGGCAGTCGGCGGGTCATACGCTTGCGCATGTCCGGATGACGCAGGGACAAGTCAAAGCTTGGAGTGCGCATGCCAAGCCAGGCCATCCAGTAGGTGCCGTCGGAAGCACGGTTGATGTTGTCAGTGTAGCCCGGCATGTCCTTGATGACGCATTCCACGGTGCCCGCCTTGGGACCGGCGATCCAGTAGCGATGAATGCGGCTTCTCCAGCTCTCTGCGAAATACAGAGACTGACCGTCATGGGCGATGCAGACACCGTTGGTGTAACGATAGCCGTCGAGCAGGGTCTTGGTGGAGCCATCCTTGGGATCATAGACCAGCAGGCGACCGGTGCCACGGTTTTCGATGGAATCGAGCATCCATTCATGGGCATCGTAACGCTTGGTACTGTCGGTGAAATAGATCTTGCCATCCGGTGCGATGTCGAGGTCGTTGGGATCGCGCATACGGGCGTCATCGACGATGGAGGTCAGTGAACGTCTGGTCTCGGCTGAAAGCCGCGTAACCTCGCGATCCGGTGAAATCTTGTAGAGCCCCATGGCACCGACGCAGGAGATGAGGTTTTCATCCTTGTCAAAGGCCAGCCCGAGCGGGAAGCCGCCTACATGGGCGAAGACTTCCGAGCGCTTGTAGTCCGGAGCAAAGAAACGGACGATCTCGCCGTGACGCGTGCCGCAATAGAGGTTGTCGTTGCGGTCGAGAATGACGTCTTCCGGCCCTTCCAGCTCGCCAAGGCCGATATGCTGGGCCGAGGACAGCTTGTTGTTGAGGGCATAGGCGGAACCAGACCCCGGCTCTGCGGATTCGGCCTTGCCCATCTTGAGGTAGACCGGCGCGACATAGATTTCGTTGAGAACCTTGTGGCGGTTCTTCAGCCAGCGGATATCGATGGTCACCGCGAAGGCCAGCATGATGCCGAGTACCATCTGGTTGGTGCCAGTACCGAAACCGAGGCGGATGAGGCCGTTGGTCATCACCAGAACGATGACCGCCCCCATGATGCCCTTGGCCACCGAGCCACGCCCACCGCCAAGAGAGTTGCCACCGACCACCGCAGCCGTCAGCGCAAGGATTTCCAGCCCGTTGCCGGTGCCGGGTCCTGCGCTTGACAGGCGTGTTGCCATCAGGAAGCCGGATACTCCGGCACAGAAGCCGGAAAAAATGTAGGTCATGAAGACGATGCGCCGCACCCGGATACCGGCATTGTGCGCAGAGCGGCGCGATCCGCCGACCGCCTGCACATGCCAGCCCGGACGGGAGCGCGTGAGGGCGATGTGGGTGATCAGCGCGAACACGATGGCGGTCAGAACCGGCATCGAGAAGCCAAACAGCGTACCGTCGCCGATGAAGTCCCAAAGGTCCGAGGAGGCAAAGGACATCTGGGTCGCAGCGCCATATTGCACGACCAGAATGTCGAACAGCGCCCGTCCGATGATGAAGGTCACGAGCGTGGTCAGGAAGGCGCGCAGACGCAGGAACCCGATGAGATAGCCATTGATCGCACCGCAAGCGACGCCGGTAGCGATGGCCGCCAGCAGGCAGACCCAGACCGGGGCTTCGAATATGAAGAAGGTGGCAACCGACGCAAAGGTCGCAAGCGCAAAGATGGAGCCGACCGACAGGTCGATACCACCCCCCAGCATGACAACCGTAAGCCCGGTCACGACAAGCGAGAATTCACCGAGCTGGCGCGTCGACTCCTGCAAGGAATAGGGTTTGAAGAAGCCCGGAATCGCCGATCCGAAGGCAGCCACTGTGATCACCAGGGCAAGAAAGGGAATGGCGTTATCCGTCCATCTCTTGGTCAGAATCTCCCCGATGAGGTGATCGGGAATGGCATTGTAGCGCCATGCTTGCAGTTTTTCACGAAAGGCCATCTATCAAATTTCCGACGACTTGAGCCATCCGTCACGGAGGGAGGGTTCCGAAAGGGACGGATTGGGAAATGAATTTCATCGACACCGACACAGAGAGACCGAACATCCGGCCTTCAGATCAGTGGGGTTTCGGGCAGGCGATCTGTCCGGAACCGGCGAATGAAAGGCAGAGGCCACAAGGGCCCCTGCCCGCATGACATTATTGTCCGGCTTCGGCCTGAAGAGCCGAAAGATCCCAGCAGCTGTCAGGCTTCATGTTTTCCTTGGTGGTAGCCTTCAGCAGCGTATAGATATATGGCGCTGCGGTACCTGCCGGCTGGCCGCTCTGGAGCAGATACTTGATGATCGCCACCATGTTGTGGGTTTCCTGGGCAAGATCGGTCATGACCACGGCACCGTAGGTGCCATCGGCAATCAGGTCACAATCGGCAGCCTTCTCGCCGCCACCGGTGGTGACGAGGAAGACGCTATCCTGCTTTCCAGCTTCGCGAATGGCCGCAGCGGCACCCGAGGCATCGCCATCCCAGAAGTCGATGACACCGCAGATTTCCGGATTCTGCTGCAGCATTGTGGTGGTCACGTTACGCGAGGTGGTAGCGTCCCAGTTGGAGTCCGGCTTGGCAACCACTTCAAACTCGGGATATTTGGCAAGCACTTCCATGATGCCTTCATACTGGAAGAGGCTGGTTGCGTTGACCTGATCGCCCTGCACCAGACCGATCTTCTTGGAGGAATCCGGACCGCAGCCCTTGACGACGGCTTCGGCTTCGAGACGACCCAGCTGTGTCCAGTCGCTGCCGACATAGGCATCGGCCTTGAAATTGGCCGGATTGTCCACGAGGATCACATAGATGCCAGCCTTCTGGGCACGCTTCATGAGCTTGGAATAGGAGTTCATGTCAGGTGACATGATGATCAGCACGTCCGGCTTGTTCTCGGAGGCAATGGCCTCGGTGATGGCCTGTGCACCGGCTTCAACGCTCCAGTTGGGGTCGCGGGTTTCAAAGATGCCGCCAAAGGCGTCGACTTCGCGCTTCAGGATGGCAGCCCAGCCCTGGGCAAGGTCGAATCCCATGGCCATCGGCACCAGCATGATGCGCTTGCCAGCCATGGCTTTGGCATAGATTTCCGGTGCCGGGTCGCCTGCGGCCGACACCTGGGTGACGAGCGCAGCGGAGCTGATGGTGAGCGCCGCCGTGGCGGCCATAAGGGTCTTGATGATGTTCATGTCTGTCCCTCTCTGGAAAGGTGTGTTGATTGCGATTGTTTTCAGATGTTGTTTTGACTTCTGGCGTTTGATGCCCGGACCACGCGGGGGTAGGTAAGCTCAGATATCCCCCTGCTGCGCGGTCTGTTCGTCACGCGGATTGAGGATGCCATCAACGATGATGGCGCCGAGCAGGATGCCTGCCTTGATGAGATTCTGATAAAGCAGCGGAATGTCGATGATTGTCATGGCGTTGAGCATGATGCCGATGAGCGCCGCGCCGAACAGCACATTGCGCACGCCGCCCTTGCCGCCGGACAGCCCGATGCCGCCGATCACCGTGATCAGCACGATGTCATAGAGCAGGTTGGAGTTGACGATGCGGGTGTTGATGGAATGCAGGCTGGCAGCGGTCAATACACCGGCAATGAAGGCAATGAGCGCCGAGATGACATAGCGCAGAACCATCATTGGCCGGACGGGCATACCGGAGTTGCGTGCGGCTTCCGGATTGTCACCGGCGTAATAGACATAACGGCCCCATTTGCTGTAGCGCAGGAACAGGAAGGTGGCGAACGCCAGCCCGGCAAAGATGAAGACTTCCACCGGCACGCTGAAAAAGCGCAAGCCGCCGAGGATCTCCACCCAATGGGCGGTCGGGACCGGGACTGCATCGGTGGTGATCAGCTGGGAACGCACAAAGCCGAATACGAAGGAAGAACTGGCAAGGGTCACGAAAATGGCCGGAACATCGGCATAGGCGACCAGAATGCCGTTGATGAGGCCCATGGCAATGACACCGGCAAGCGTCAGCAGCAGGGCCGTGCCCTCCCCCATGCCCGACCCGAGCATCTGCAGATAACAGGCAACAGACATCGCCATGATGGCAACCATCGACAGGTCGATGCCACGGCCGATGATAATCATCGCCATTCCCAACGCCAGAATACCCAGTACGGAGACCGAGCGCACGATGGCAACCAGATTGTTCGCGGTGAAGAACCCGGGCAACATTAGCGAGGCCAATGCGAAGATCGCAATGGTAATCGCCAGAACGATGCTCTCCTGATTGAGGTTTTTCAAGAAACTCATATGCGCGACCCTACTCCATGCCCAGAGCGCGCCAGTCGTTCTCTTGTTACAGGACCCGCTCTGTTTTCATTGTTGGGGCGTATGTCTTTTGCCTGCCCACATTCTCTTGGCCAGCCGGATGGCAACCTAAAGGGAGGAAGAAAGACACATGCCTGAAGCTGCATAATATTGAAGCAGCTACCCATCTTGCCTAAACAATGAGCAACGTAGCGTCAGTTTATTCTGCGCGTCCAATGAATATTTTCATCGCAAACCCATGCGCGATTTGCATGGATTTGAGTTTCGCGCAAAAAACAACAGATTATATGACCTGAAGGTATCCATATTGTGCGAATTGAGCCGGAAATTCTTCCTGATGTTGCTCAGAGAAAATGTGCTCTCCGAGGGAATCAATGAAACGCTGGCCGTAGGCCGGGAGCGGCTGGCGGATGTTCCACATCGCGCAAATGCCAAAACGGATCGGTTCTCCCTTGAGGGAAATGGGCCTGCTGCGCAGTTTTGGCTCCCGTGGCCGGGTTGAGGAAGGAACAACGGCGACGCCGTTGCCTCCGATCGCCATGGCAAGCAGGGTATGGGGAGAGTTGCTCTCCAGAACGACTCGCGGCACCACGCCGCTGACGCGACAGGCAGCATCGAAGACCTCGCGGGACACATGCTTGGTGTTCAGCGTCAGCACCGGAAGAGACAGCAATTCCTCAATCTCTATCGGCTCCTGGGCATCACCTAGGAATTCGGCGTTGCCAACAGCCAGAAACCCGAGTTGGCCCAGCGGACGGCTTTCCAGAATGTCGATCGGGGCCGATGGTTCGGCACTGATCGTCAGGTGAAAGACCCCGTCCACGAGCTTGCTGGCCAGTTCCGGTCCGCCGCCGTCCTCGAGACGGATCTCGATATCCGGATTGTCTTCCGTCCACCGTTTGAGAAAAGACGGCATATAGCGCTCGATCAGCTGAGAGCAGGCACCGATCTTCAGAAGTCCGGATTCTCCGCCTGTCAGATCGCCGGCAAAGGTTCTGAGTTCCCGGTCCGCGACCAGAACATTATTGATCTTGGCCAACAATGCTTCCCCTTGCGGGGTGAAGCGGATATTGCGGCCTGTCTTCTCGAACAGTTTGACCCCGAGATAATCCTCAAGAGCCTTGACCTGTCGGGAAAGGGCCGATTGGGTAATATTGAGACGCTCGGCAGCCTTGGTAAAATTCATCAATTCGGCAACAGCGACAAAGCTGGTGTAGTTGCGAATATCCATTGAACATGACCTGATTTGAAAAGACGGCAAAAAATTGACCCCATGAGCTAAGGCGAAATTCAATTTTTTGTCAAATCTTCTTGCTGCGACGGATCAAATCAGGTGCTTTGGTGATGGCAGGATCGAGCCAGGGCAAGACCATCCACAGGCTCCCCTGTCGCTGTCAATGCCTATGCGGAAACCCGTAACAGCGACACATTCGCCTGTTTCTGCCAACAATGAGGGATGGTCCTGACGTTCCTTAGAACACCAAAAGAGCTTTCCGGTCATTTCCGCCCGCAGCCCCCTGTGCTCTGCGACACGGTTTCTGCCTGCAAAGCTTTCTCAATAATATTCAATGTGCTATTGAATCTGCATGGAACAAGGCCATTTCTGATGAAAAGATACATTTTATTTGGAAAGTTTGGTTAAGCTAAGGTTAGCTGATCAGGCTAACATGCCATTGAGTTTGGAGTTTGCAGTTTTGCTGTCTCGGCTGACATTGCGGAAAGACCACAGGTTCGGTGCGCTTTCGGGGCGCAACCGGGGCTGGCGTGCGTCCACGATGTCCTTATGCCTTGCAACCACCATGCTCTCGGCGAGCTGGAGCGGACAGGCCTCGGCCTTTGAGCTGTTTGGCTACAAGTTCAGCACCAGCGGCATCGAGGCCGTATCCAAAGCCAAGCCGACAGCCGACATTCCTGATCCAGTCACCTACAGCGTTTCGCTTACCAGCGCCGACGAGGCGTTGACTGATGAGCTGAAAGCCGCTTCCCTGCTGATCGAGAAGAAGGAAGAGCCAGCCTCCGGCACAACGGGTCTTCTGATGCGCGCTCGCAGTGACCAGAAGCGGCTGATCGCAGCCCTCTATCGCAAGGGGCTCTATGGCGGCACCGTCGACATCACCGTCAATGACGTGCGCTATGACAAGGTTCCGCTGGATGAGGACCTGACCAAAGCCGCATCCGTCAAGGTCGCCATTGCTGTCAAACCAGGGCCGGTGTTCACCTTTTCCAAACCGGACGCCCAGTTGAGCGACGGCGCGCCGGTCGATCTTCAGCGCTATGGCGTGATTGCCGGGGCTCCTGCCTATTCCCAGCTTGTACTTGATGCCGAAGACGCCATTCTTGCGGACTATCGAGACCGCGGCTTCGCCCTTGCCAAAATCGAAGAGCGGTCCCTCGCCGCCGATCACAAGACTGGCAAGCTGGATGTTACCCTGCGCGTTGATCATGGTCCTCTGGCCCGCTTCGGTCAGGTGACGATCACCGGCAACGAGGATGTCGACACCGACCTCATCGTACAGCAGGCCGCCATTCCGGTTGGCGAGACCTACAGCCCGGCCGCCGTTGCCAAGGCCAACCGCAACCTTCGGGCGCTCGGCGTGTTCGACAGTGTCATTGTCAAGCCGGCGGATGGAGTGTTTGCGGATGGCTCGCTACCCATCGAGATTTCAGTCAAGGAACGCAAGTTCCGCACCATCGGTGCCGGTATTACCATCGGCAACCTTGATGGCGTCGGGCTGGAGGGCTACTGGGTCCATCGCAACCTGTTCGGCGGCGCGGAAAGCCTGCGCGTTCAGGGCTCCATTGCCAATATCGGTCAGAATGACGTCAAGGACCTCGACTACAACGCCGACATCATCTTCAAGAAACCCGGTGTGATCGGCCCTGCCAGCACGTTCGATGCCAAACTGTCGGTCGACTTCACCAATCCGGATGCTTATCAGAAGCGAGCCGTCAGCGGCGAGGTCGGGCTGAGCTACCAGTGGACGGACGCGCTTTCGACCCGTGCGGCGTTCAAGACCGAATATGCCCGCATCACCGACAGCACCGGCACCGACAGCAACCTGCTGTTCTCGACGCCGCTGGAACTGGCCTATGACAAGCGCGACAGCAAGCTCGATCCGACCGAGGGCTTCTATGCGCTCATCGATGCCGAGCCGACCATCAGCAGCGATGGCTCGCTCGCCTTCCTGAAGTCAAGCGCCACCCTGTCAGCCTATCAGGCAATCGATGCGGCCAAGCGCTTCGTGCTCGCCGGGAAGATCTCCGCCGGCTCCATTGTCGGTGCGTCCAAGAGCGATGTGCCCACAGACCGCCGCTTCTTTACCGGCGGGGGCGGCAGCATTCGCGGCTATTCCTATCAGATGGCAGGCCCCAGGGATTCCAACAACGACCCGACCGGGGGCCGTTCCTACATCACCGCTTCGCTTGAAGCGCGCATGAAGGTCACGGACACCATTGGCCTTGCCGCCTTTGTCGACGCGGGCAACACCTTCAACAGCTCGATGCCGCAATTCAAGGATGAATGGTACACCGGCGTTGGCGCGGGTGTGCGCTACCTGACCCCGATCGGCCCCCTGCGGCTCGATGTCGCCGTACCGCTCAAGAAAATCAAGGACGAGCCCAAATTTGGTGTTTATTTGGGCCTAGGTCAGGCTTTCTAGTTGTAATCATCTGCTGAACTGATTCTTCGGCTCTCCAGAAATGAGGGAACTATGACGTCTGCACGCACCTTGGCGACACGAGGTCTTTTCATCCTGCTCTTCACGCTGCTGGCACTTCTGCTGGTTGGCTATCTGATGCTGTCGACACGCTTCGGCCTGTCGATGACAGCCTCGATGGTCAATGCACTGGCCAGCACTGATGAACAGAGGGTTGAATTGTCAGGCGTTGACAGCCTTCTGGGTGAGGTCAAGATCGGCAAGGTTGCGCTGTCTGACAAGGACGGCACATGGCTCGAAGCCAAAGGTCTTTCCGGCCACTATTCGCTGTCCGATCTTCTGCGCCTCAGCCTGTCGGTGGATGACTTGTCGCTTTCGGAGCTATCGGTTGTTCGTCCCCCCATGGCCAGCACCCAGCCTGCGGATACCAGCAGCGATGGCTCGCTCATTCCGACTCTGCCCGCAGTCGCGGCGCGGATCGACAGTCTTTCCATCGCGAAAATCTCGCTTGGCGAAGCGCTGCTCGGCAAGGCTGCAGACCTCACCCTTTCGGGCAACATGGCACTGCTGGGCAACCCTTTCCTGACCGAAGGATCGCTCGACATCCATCATCTGGGGGCCAATGAGGGAGGCTTTGCTGCCAGTTGGGACCTCAACCCAACGGACAATCGTCGCCAGCTGTCACTCAGTCTTTCGGAACCGCGCGGCGGTCTTGCGGCCCGGCTGATCGACATTGCCGATCTTCCTGCCATCGATGTTGCGCTCAAGGGCGACGGACCGGCCAATGACTGGCGCTCCGACCTGACGGTCAAACTAGACGGTCAGACCACTGTCAGCGGGCAGGTGATCGTGGGGATTGCCGATGGCAGCTCTCGGGTCAATGCCAAACTGCTCGGCAAGCTTTCGCCCTTCCTGCCGAAGGCCGTCATTCCACTGGTCGCAGGCACCAGCAACGTCGACCTCTCGATCGAACAGTCCAGCGACAATGTGATCGCGCTCAAGCAATTCTCCTTCGCCTCCGGGCTGGCCAGCCTCACGGCCAGCGGCTTTGTCGACAACCGGAACAAGAGCCTCGACATGGCGATGCAGTTCGACCTTGGCTCCGAAGGCACACGGATCGAAATGCAGCAACAGGACGCCCCGTCCCTGATCATCGGCCATGTGGGTCTCAAGGGACGGATAACCGGTACGCTGACCAAGGCGGCCTTGACGCTTGATGGCTCCGTCGACAGCCTGTCTCAGGATACCCTCACTCTCGATGGGGCCTCCCTGTCGGTGACTGCGCCGGAACTCGATATCGAAAACCGCAAAGGAGCCATCATGGCCAACCTTGCGATTGCTGATCTTGCCACCGGCTCGATTCCTGTTGATGCCATCCTCAAGGGCGACAAGACAGTGGTCATTGAAAGCGTGCTCGATGGCGAGGCCATTCGGCTCGACAAGGCAGAGCTGACTGCGGGACAGGCCTCCGTTGCGGCCGAGGGCAGCTATACCCCTGACGCTCTGGTTTTGAAGGGCACACTTGGGTTGGCCAATCTCAGACCGCTGAACGAGGGACTCACCGGGGCTCTGTCCGGCGACTTTGCCGTTGACGGCTCGGCGCAGGCGCCGAGTCTGACCGTTGCCATGCGGGGACAGTCTCTCAAGGTCTACGACAAGCCCATTACCGAGCTGAAGCTGGATCTTGCGTCTAATGCCGCCCCCGACGCAACCCTTACCTTGTCGGCTCTCTATGACGGGTCGCCCCTTGAAAGTGCCATCGAACTGGCAACCAACGAGGATGGCAGCCGGTCCATCAAGCGCCTGTCCGTTTCGGCGCCCGGAGCAGAGGTGACCGGCGCACTGGCGTTGACGCCTGAAGGGCTGGCCTCTGGCAACCTTGTTGCCACCATCGCCGATTTTGCCGCCTTCGGTCCGCTATTGCTACAGCCGGACCTTACCGGTTCGCTCAAGGCGGATGTGGGCCTCGCAGCAACCGATGGCAAGCAGTCGGTCTCGGTCGAGGCAACCGTGCCGCAGCTCACGATGAAAGCCCTGTCGCTGACGGCGCTCCGGCTCAATGCGGCCATCAATGACGCAACCGGTGTGATGACAATGAATTCAAGTCTTGCAGTCGACCGGATCACAGCCTCGGGAGAGACGGTTCGCTCGATTAGCGCCAAGATGACCGGCGGCAACGGCTCCCTGCCCTTCTCATTGACCGCCAGTGTCGCGAACGCCCCTGTTGCGTTGGACGGCACACTGTTGCAGCAGAACGGCCAGACCGCCCTTGCTCTCAAGCGCTTCACCGGCAGCTGGAAGTCCGTCGCACTGGCTCTGGTAGACTCGGTCGATATCGATCTGACTAACGGGGCCACATTCAAGACACCATTGAAGCTGAAGGTTGACAACGGCCTTGTCACGGTTTCCGGCTCTGCCGGTGATCAACTGGACCTCGGCGTTGCCCTCAAGGCTTTGCCGCTGGCGATTGCCGAGAAAATTGCTCCGACTGGCGAAACTCCGACCGGACAACTGGATCTCACTGCAACAATCAGTGGTTCGTCGTCCAATCCGGCAGCCAGCTGGAAAGGCGCCGTCAGTGGCCTTTCCGTGCGCTCGACGCGACAGGCCGGTGTGCCGCAAATGGCCATCAGCACGTCGGGCCGCTTCGAGAACAATGCCATCACCATGCAGAACCGCCTGTCCGGCGGCGGGGCCGATCTCGATGTGACCGGCAGTGTCGGGCTTGCACGCCAGACCATGAGCATCGCGGTCAAGGGATCGGTGCCATTTTCGCTTGCGGCCAGAAGCCTCGCCGATGCGGGATTGCAACTGGATGGTGGCGCGACGCTCTCGGCCAATGTGACCGGCAGCTTCACCACCCCCGACATCAATGGCACCATCACCACCAAGGGCGCCCGTTTCTCGGAGTTTTCCTCCGGGCTTGTGCTGCGCGACCTGGGGGGCACCATCCGCCTCGAAGGGCAGAAGGCCAGCATCCAGAACATCACCGGTCGCCTTGGCCAGAAAGGAACGCTAACGGTCAATGGCACCGTCGGGATTGATGCAAAGGCCGGATTGCCGGCAGACATCACCGTTTCCATCAAGGATGGCACCTATAAATACGAAGAGATTCTAAGCAGCCTGTTCAACGGCACGGTGACCCTCAAGGGGCCGCTTACCGGCGATTCGGTGATCTCCGGTCGCGTCGACCTCAAGACCACGGAAATCCTGATCCCGGAAAAGCTGCCCGAAACCCTGTCACCGGTCGATGTGTCCCACAAGAACGCCCAAGGACGGGTTGCCGAACAGGCGGAGAAGTTCGCACCCAAGGATACCAGCAGCGCCAGCAACGGCCCCGCCATGCAGCTTGATCTCGATATCCGCGCACCACGCAGCATCTATATTCGCGGCCGAGGGATGGACGCCGAGCTTGGCGGCACCATCAAGATCGGCGGCACGACGGCTGATCCACGTCCGCTGGGCACTATTGCCATGCAGCGAGGTCGGCTCGAGATCCTGACCAAGCGGCTCGACTTCGACAATGGCACGGTCAGCTTTGCCGGAACACTCGATCCGGCGCTAGATTTCTCCGCAAGTTCTACCAATAGCGGCACCACCTACACGGTTACGGTCGGGGGCTATGCCTCTGCGCCGGAAATCGCACTGAGCTCATCCCCGACCATGCCGGAAGACGAAATCCTGGCGCATCTGTTCTTTGACAAGGATCTTTCAGAACTCTCGGCAATCCAGCTGGCGCAACTGGCCAACGCTGTTGCCACACTGAGCGGGGTCAACTCCGGGCCGGGTGTGCTTGACCGTTTGCGCAACATGGCAGGCATCGATAACATCGACATCAAGTCCGATGCGGAAACCAACGAGACCACCGTCGGCGTCGGGCGCTATATCAACGACCGGACCTATATCAATGTCGAGAAGAGCACGGCAAGTGATGCCGGCAAGGTGAGCATCGATCTTGATATCACCGATCAGATCAAGGCCCACGGCGAAGCAAGCTCTGATGGCGAGACCAAGGCAGGCCTGTTCTTCGAGCGAGATTACTGAGCATTGTTGAAGAGTGCTGCCAGCGGGCCTTGCCGCTGGCAACCAAACGAGGCCGTTTCAGCGATGGGCAAATGCGTGATCATCGCCGGAGGTGTCATGATCGTCTCCAGTTTCACCATCCCTGGTGTGGTCCTTTGATCGATCCAGCGATCTCAGGGCGGCGACCTGTCGGTCGGCCTGCAAGTCCCGTTCTGCTGTCAGGATTGCCCTACGCGCTTCCTCCGGCACTTTGCGCATGATGCTTTCGATGGGAACTGGCCGACTGATCAGGTAGCCCTGCAGCTGGTCGCATTCATGCTCGCGAAGGAATGCAGCCTCTTCAAGAGTCTCGACGCCTTCGGCCACAATGTCCATGCCGAGGCCCTTGCCCAGGCCAATGATAACCTTCATGATCGCCGTCGCGCTTTTCTCCTGACCGAGTGCCACAACGAAGTTGCGGTCGATCTTGATGGTATCGAACGGATATTTGGACAGGTAGGACAGCGACGAATAGCCGGTGCCGAAGTCATCCAATGCCAGAGCCAGCCCGAGCGCCTTGAGCTGCTTCATGACGGCAAGTCCGCGCTCGTCATCCTCGATGAGCATGCTCTCCGTCAGTTCCAGCTCGATCTGCTCTGGTATTGCACCGGTTTGTTCAAGCATCGTCTGGATCGACTTCACGAAGTCTCGCTGCAGGAAGGCGAGCGGGCTGATGTTGACGCTGATCCGATAGCCTTTGAGGTGCTTGGCAGCATCTTCGCAGGCGCGGCGGAAGACCCAGGCATCGATGCCGACGATCAGGCCGCTGGCTTCTGCGACCGGGATGAATTCACCGGGGCTGATGACGCCCTTTTTCGGATGGTTCCAGCGCAACAGGACTTCATAGGAATTGATTTCCAGCGTTCTGGCATCGACCCGCGGCTGATAGTAGAGCTCGAACTCGTCGTTCTTGAGCGCTTTTTCAAGGCTGGCCTGCAGTGCGCGCCGTTTCTCCATCAGCTTGTTGAGGCCAGAGCGATAGAGATTGGAGATGTTGCGGCCAGTGTTCTTGGAATGATAGAGCGCGATGTCGGCACGAGAGAAGATGGTCTCTGCGTCCTTGGCATGTTCCGGGCTGAGGGCTATGCCGACGCTGGCACCGATCAGAACGGACGTGTTTTCGTCGATCTGGATCGGTCGCGACAATTCGTTGACAATCCGGTGCCCGGTATCGGCGGCCTGGTTGGTGAAGAGGATATTGCGCTGGATGATTGCAAATTCATCACCACCAAGACGGGCGACACTGTCATTGACCCCGGCGATTGCCTTGAGGCGCGCCGCTGTTTCCTTGATGACGATATCTCCGGCCGGATGGCCATAGACGTCGTTGACGTTCTTGAAGCGGTCAAGATCGATGAGGATCAGGGCTATGGCGCGCTGTTCTGTAGCGGTTCTGACGGCATTTTCCAGCTGGGTGTTGAACAGCGACCGGTTGGCAACACCGGTCAGCGCGTCATGTTGGGCCATGATACGGATGTGTTCTTCCGCTGCCTTGCGTTCCCTCAGGTCAACGAAACAGGAAATGCGAACATCCCGCCCCCGGTAGTTGATCATGCGGCCACGGATGGCAACGGGAATCCGCTCTCCGGTTTTGGACAGCAGCACGGCTTCATAGGGTTCAACGCAGTTTTCGGCAATCGAGCGCTCGATGCGTCCGCGATGCTTTTCATCGGCAAACTGCATGATGTTCTTGCCAATGACCTCGTCAAGGCTGTAGTCGAGCAATTCCGCGATCTGGCGATTGCCGTCGATCACCATGCCATTGTGGTGGATGGCGATGCCTTCGAATGTGGCATTCGACAGGGCGGCGATGCGTTCGGATTCTTCCGACTGCGCCTTGAGCATTTCCAGCTCGCTCAGCTTGTTGTGCTCAGCCTCGAGATTGACCATGAGATTGTTGAACAGACTGGTCAGATTCTCGGCTTCGTCACCGGCTACGGCCGGCAATCGCTGCGAGAACCCGCTTTGGCCGGAGAGCAGCTTTTCCATCGCTTCTTCGACATGACCGACACCGATGCGCGTTGCATGTTCGGCAATGTTGAGGCCGACCAATTCCTCTTCACGGCTGGCACGCAGACGCAGGAAGCGTTTGAGGAACCAGAAGCAGAGGAAGCCGAGCCCGAAGCTGACAACGAAATTGAGACCTGCCCCGAGCATCTGGATCAGGATCTGGTACTGGCGACCGTGTTCGAACAGATGGGCGGGAGCCAGCAAGGCAAGACCCACGGTTCCGATCAGCCCGGCAAAGCCATGCGCCCCGATTGCCCCCACCGCGTCATCAATCTTCCAACGGGTTTCCAATATGCGGTTGGCGATGACAGCGACCAGACCGCCAAGTGTACCGATGACAATCGCGCCTAGTGGCGTGAGAACGGCACAGCCGGCAGTCACGGCAACCAGACCACCGATGAGACCCGCAAGAGACTTCTCTGGCAGATAGTGGCCGTCCTGGAAATACCCGAGACTGAATCCGGCGATGGTACCAAAGCCGCCTGCGAGAACGGTATTGAGGATGATATAGGCGACATTTTCGCTGGCCGTCAGCGTCGAGCCGCCATTGAAACCGAGCCAACCGATGAACAGCAGCAACGCGCCAGTGGTTGCCAGAACAGGGCTGTGGCCGGCAAGACGCACGGGGTTACCCTTGGCATCGAAACGCCCGTCACGCGGGCCAAGCAGGAGGCAGCCCGCCAGTGACACCCAGCCGCCCGTCGAGTGAACAACCGAAGACCCGGCAAAATCGATGAAGCCCATGTTGGCCAGAAAGGCACCTTCATTGGGAAAGAGCGCACTGCCCCAAACCCAGTGGGCATAAACGGGAAAGATGATCGCCGACAGGAAGACAGACGCCAGAACATAGGAAGACAGCCGGATCCGTTCGGCAACCGCGCCGGAAACGATCGTCGCAGCCGTGCCGCAGAACATGATCTGGAAGACAAAAAAGGCAGCCTCGTGCGAGGTCAGTTGCTGGAGGCCAAAATAGCGCCAGTCGAGCCCGATCACACCATAGGAACGTCCGAAGGCAATCATGAAGCCCACGACGGTAAAGGCAGCCACCGAGAAAACGAAATCGAGCAGGTTCTTCTGCGCCACGTTGATGGAGTTCTTGGACCGCACCATTCCGGCTTCCAGCATCAGGAAGCCGACCTGCATGAACATCACAAGGGCTGCCGCCGACATGACCCACGTCAGATCGATATCAGCCCTGAGCGTTGATGCGTCGGAAGCATAAGCAGCCCCCGTCAAGAACACTGACAATATTAGCGAGGAAACAATTACTGGTTTAATACGCATAGTCGCCAATCAACACCGAACAGAAGTTGAAACGAACTTGATACTAAGCGCGGTGGGTTAAATTTCGATTTATTCGAAATATCGTTGAATTTGTACTCTCAATCATTTGATATACTTACAGGATCAGGTTCATGACGACCATTTTTCTCAAACACGGAGGGCTTGCAGCCTTCTCCTTTGGCAACCGAACAACAATTTCTCATGCCCGGCAAGGCACCACCACCTTGACTAGAAACGGATCGCCGGGCCAGGCCAGTTCAGCCTTCAGGCAAGATCAGAATTTTTCCAGATATCACAGGCTATATGGCGAGGCTTATTGACCCGGACCAGGTTGAAACCTACTCTGAACACGCTCTGGGAGGACCGGTATAGCAAGACAGCCCAGATGCTTGGGGGGATCAAGGATCTAGCATCAGGAATGCGCGTACTTTTTGTCGAAGATAACATGGCGCTGGCGGAAACCGTCGTCGAGCGCTTCCGCAAGGAAGGCCACGTGATCGATCACGAAAGTGACGGGGACGAGGCGGACTATATCCTGCGTCACAAGCAATTCGATCTCGTCCTGCTGGATATCAACCTGCCCGGACGCAACGGCTTCGAACTGTTGCGCTCCATTCGAGCGCGCAATCTCGACACGCCGGTTCTGGTGCTTTCGGCCCGGTCGGAAATCGATGATCGCGTGGTCGGGCTGGATGCCGGTGCCGACGACTACATGACCAAGCCATTCGACTTCCGTGAACTGATTGCCCGTTGCCGGGCGTTGGCACGGCGCAAGTCAGGCCTTGCCCGCAATTTGTTCAAGGCAGGCAATCTCACCTTCGACTGGGGCACGAAGCTGGCCAATGTTGATGGTCAGGACATCGAGCTGCGTAACAAGGAGGTGCAGCTGTTCGAGCTGTTCCTGACCAATCCGGATCGCGTTCTAACCAAGGAAGAGATCGCGGACAAGATCTACAATTTCGATGAAGCGCCAAGTTTCAATGCCATCGAACAGACCATCACGCGCCTGCGCAAGAAGCTGGATGGATCGCCCTTCATGATCAAGACGATCCGCGGGCTCGGCTATATCGGCCATATCGATGAGAGCTGAACCAGACCGCCGGAGCGCGATGCACAGATGAGACAGTCCGCCAAGCGCCTCACGCAGAAGTCCATGCGCCACCGGCTCATCCTGAGCATGGGGGCCGGGTTTCTGGCCATCCTGACGGTGATATGCATCGGGCTATGGGGCTATGCGCAACAGGCGGCAAACGAATCCTATGACCGACTGCTGCATGGAGCGGCACTGGCGATTCTGGAGCGCGCCAACCTGACGTCGGGCGAAGTGCGGGTGGACATTCCCTATTCGGCCTTCGAGATCCTCGGCCTTGCCAAGCAGGACCGCGTTTTCTATCGGATCTTCACCCAGGACAACGAGACCATTACAGCCTCGCACGATCTGCGCCCGGCGGCCAATTACAAGCCCAGCGAGCGGCCGGTCTATTGGGATGATGCCTATAGCGGCGAGACGGTCCGCTTCATGCAGCAGGCCCGTTTCCTCACGGGAGATGCCCGTTCGCTCTGGCTGATCGTCGAATTCGGGCAGACCTGCATCGCGCGACACGATATGGTGGCCGATCTTTTCTGGCGCGGGTTCGCCGTGGCGCTGTTCATCACGGTGGTCGGACTGCTGTTTGTCTGGATCGCCATCAACCGGGCCCTGCATCCTCTGATCGACGTGGAACAGAATCTGCGTCAGAGGGATATTTCCGACTTCACGCCCTTGCCCGTGACCCCGCCTCGCGAGGTGGCCAGCCTGATCCTGTCGATCAACGGCTTCATATCGCGCCTGAAGAACAATCTGGACCATTCCCAGATCTTCATCGCCGACGTGACCCATCAGATCCGCACGGCTCTCTCCGCCCTGCAGGGGCAACTGGAGCTCGCCAGCAAGGAGCAGGATCCCGACATGCGGCAGGGACGGGTGGACAAGGCAGAGCGGCAGAGCCGCAAGACCATTCACCTGACCAACCAGCTTCTCGCCCACGCGATGGTGATCCATCGGGCTGATCAGAAGATCGTATCCGACATTCACCTTGGCGATCTCATCAAGACCGTCTTGCAGTCCCTGCTCAGGGAACACATGAAATCGGACATCGACTTTTCGGTTTCCATCGCCCCGGAGATCGAGGACGGCGGCCCGGATGCCGACCTCATTGCCGGCGACGTGATCTCCATGCGCGAGGCGCTCAGCAACGTCATCGACAATGCCATCAAGCATGGCCCCGCCAGCAACAAGATCGATATCTCGCTGTTCGCCAAGACCGGCAAGAGGCTCAACCAGCTCATCCTGCAGGTGGATGACGCCGGCCCGGGCATTCCGGAGGACAAGCGGGAGAAGGTCCTGGAGCGCTTCTACACCACGGAAGCCGCCTCCGAGGGCTCGGGACTTGGCCTCAGCATTGTGGACGAGGTCATACGCAGCCACAGGGCACGCCTGCAACTGGGGGATTCCGCTCTGGGAGGCCTCAGTGTGCGCATGATTTTCTCGAGAAAGCCGGGGGACACATGATGGTTAGAGCTCACCACAAGGGGATGATTGCCAGATGGCGTGCCGTGGTAACGGTCGTTGCCGTGCTGCTCTGCAGCGTTCTCTCTCAAGCAGCTCGGGCTCAGGACAGGACTGCAATCGACATCTGGAGCACAACCGACACAGCCGCCTTTCAAAGCCTGATCCGCGCCTTTGAGCAGGCCAATCCCGACATTTCGGTCTCCTATCACGAAGTGACGACCAATGAACTCTATGACCATGTCATCACAGCAAGGGAACGCCGGGACAGCAAGATCGACCTGGTGATCAGTTCGGCCATGGACCTGCAGGTCAAGCTGGTGAACGAGGGACTTGCCTCCCCCTTCAGTGCCGACAAGGCAGGCTCGACACCGCTATGGGCACAATGGCGCAACGAGCTTTACGGCTTCACCTATGAGCCGATCGTGCTGGTCTACAACAAGGCCGCCTTCGAGGGCTATCCGCTGCCCCGCACCCATTCGGACCTTGCCGATCTGTTGATCAACAACCTGCCAACCTTCGAGGGCAAGGTCGGCACCTATGATGCGGCCTCATCCGGTGCTGGCTATCTGTTTTTCACACAGGATGCGATCCAGAGTGACAAGATCTTCCGGGTCATCGAGGCTCTGAGCCGAGCCAAGATGCGAACCTATGGCTTCACATCGGCGATTCTGGATGCTGTGGCGTCGGGCAACCTCATCCTTGGCTATAATGTGATTGGAACCTATGCGCTGGAGCTGGCTTCCCGCGACCCGAATGTCGGCATCTTCCAGTTTGAAGACTACACAATCGTCATGTCGCGTACCGCCTTCATCTACAAATATTCGAACAAGCGGGCAGAGGCGGAGCGCTTCATGGAATATCTGCTGTCGGACGCAGGCCAGCAAAAGATGGCGCAGGATACCTCGCTGATCCCGATCGCACCGGACCAGCGGCGGCTCAAGTTGCCGCAGAATTCCACCAACGCCTACCTGCCCATCAAGATGGGGATTGCACTGCTGACCTATCAGGATACGTTGAAGCGGCGGTATTTTCTTGATGTCTGGAACAGTCTTTTCAAAAAGCCTGAATCCGAGTGAGGGATGAGCGCCTGCACCGGGTGGTTCGAACGGTGTACTATCGAACCTGGAAAAAGCTGCAAGGGATTGCGACGGTCTTGGAAGCACTGCGCATCACTGAAAGCCTTAACGGGCGACCAGACCGGACGGCCTGTCAGTCGGCCTTCTGGCTCGCGACGATACGGTCAGCCAGTTCCTTGAGGATTGTCAGCCCATAGGGCCAGCGGCCAAAGCCTGCCTCGGAATTGATGTGGCCGGCTTCACCAACATCGATGAAGTCGGCACCCCAGCCATCGGCCAACGACTTGGCACGGCCAAAGGAAATCAGCTTGTCATTGTGGCTGGCAACCACCACCGTCGGCACCGGCAGCTTCTGATGGGGCACTCGGTCTTCGGCTGCAAAGCGCATCGGCTCGGCAGGTGCCACAAACATGCCGCCAACAATATCGAGATCACCCCTGGCGATGACACAGGATGAGGCCAGCGCACCAAGGGAATGCCCGATGAGAATCGCCGGGCGCTTGCGCTTGGCCAGCATCCGCCCGATGGCGTCGATCCACAGCACGATGTCGCGCTGTTCCCATTTGCTCTGTTCAATCCTGTGAAACAATTCGATTTCCCGTTCCCAGAAGCTCTGCCAATGCTCCGGGCCGCTGTTCTTGAAACCGGGCACGAGAATGAAGTCGAACTGTTCCGCGTGGGCCTCGAGTGCTTTGAGAACCTCAGGATCCGTCAATTTCTTAATCAAAAAGGAACTCCACGAAAAACAGTTTCAACCAATGCATCGGTAATCTATTCCCAATGCGCCCAATCTTCAACTCCCGCTTGAGAGATGTTTCACTTGCTTCAATCTGGCCTTTGCCGGTGCGCCTTGCCAGACAGCCAGAGCCTGTCTTTATCCTTTCCTTCGCGTCGCCCTCAACTCAAGGGCTGAGGGTCTGTTGTAAGAGCCATGTGACCCTAAGATGAAAAGTTAGCGCCTTTTTCTGCCTCTTCCTGCCAGACGCAGACAAACCGGACCATCGTCGCCCAGACATCTTCGAGCCCATGGCGTCGTGATCGTGCGCAGGCGTGAGCGGCTTCCTCACAGATAAGGCAGCGTCGCGGGGCAAGACCAAGGTCGCGGCGGGAAATGCTGCGACCGTCCGATCCATGCACATCCAGATCCCACAGTCGCCCCAGCGGATGGGTCTCTTCAAGAGCGACCATGGCTCGTTTGAGATCCTCCCCATCGGTATCGACGGTGAACAGCGCCTCCGGGCCGGTGGCGGGGCTTCCGCTCCAGAGCTTCTCGAACGCGATACCGTGCGCCGCAAATGCCTGCGGCACAGCCTTCAGGGCCTCGTCAAACAGCAGGCTGGTGAGCGGACAGAGCTTCACCGGGCCGGACATGACCACGGACAGTGTGAGGGTTGGCTGACGATAATGGGCCAGGCCGTCCTCACGCCGACGCACCCGGGCTTCGCGTGCAGCCAGCATGGCCGGAAGCGCAACCTCATCACCGACAAGCCAGCCTTCAAGGTCCACCATCACGCCAGCCCTCCCCGGCCATCAAGACCGAAGGAGCCGAGCTGGGCCAGAAACCATGTGACGGCAAGCAGATCAGCGCTACCGCCCGGACTGAGGTTGCGGTCGATCATCGCCTCGTCCAGCGCCATCAAGCGGGCTATGAAGTCGGGCGATGAAACGCCGCCAAGGCGCTTCAACCGCACCGCCTCGTTGCGCACAAAAGTCAGACCATCAATTCCGCCACGGGCCACCAGATTGGTATCCCTGTTGTGGATGAGAAGCTCCAGCAGGGCTGCAAGCAGTGCTGTTTCGCCATCCTGCCCTCTCCGTCTTGCTGCCAGATAGGCGGGAAGCGCACAATGCCGGGCCAGTGCAAAGCCGCTCTCGGCCTCGCCTCGGGCACCGGTGAGACCGTATCGCCGGTAAATATATTCCCCTGCCGTACTAGCCGTTCTGCGGCGGCAGGCCAGTTCCTTGCCGACAAGACCATCGGCAAGCAGCGCCACCTCGGCACACAGAGCCTCGACCGTGAGGGCGCCGCCACGCCCATGACAGCGGCCCGCGGCGCCAAGCAAAAGGCCGAAGGCAAAGATGCCGCCCTTGTGAGTGTTGACACCAGCTGTCGCCGTATTCATGGCCTCTTCGCAGACAATACCCTGTGCCCGAAGCGGCAGCAGCGCATCGGCTGCAGGCTCGAAGGCAGCCTTGACCCCCGCCGTGACGAATGCCGCCAGATGTGGCCTCAGGGCAGCGGCGCTGGCAAGAAAGGTCGCCAGCGTCATATCCTTGTGGGCGCCATCGTTGCGCCCGTCGACAAGCCCCGGTTTGGGCGTGAGGGTTGCCTCGATGACGAGCGCCTCATGGACAAGATGCGCAAGGCGATCCGCCAGTTCCTCTCCCCCCGATACGGGCCTTCCCAGAGGCTCGACCGAGGATAGCCTCGGCAGGGAGAAAGGAAACTGCGGCAGGACGGGGGAACAGCTCCCGTCCGCCTCCATGCCATCAGACGCTGCGCAGGCGGCATCCTCAGGCACGGCCAGCCTTGTGGTCTTGTCCATTGGAGCGCCTGCCGTCATTTGGCAACCTGACGCACGGTATCAATCACCGTGCCATCGCGATAGCGCACGACGCCAACCACCTTGTCGAGGAACTCGATCGGCTTGGGTTCCCCCGTGATCGAGATTGCCCGCTGGTAGAGCTCTTCGATGGAGCGGACCGGCAGGTTTGCCGCGCGCAGGCGCTCTTCCACATCGGGCCGGTTCGGGTTGACCGCGATGCCGTGGTCCGTCACCAGAACGCCAATGGTTTCGCCCGGCGTCACCCGCGTCGTCACCTTCTTGACCACGGTGGGAATGCGGGAGCGGATGAGCGGCGCCGTCACGATGGACAGCTTGGCACCGGCTGCGGTGTCGCAATGACCACCGGAAGCACCACGCATGACCCCGTCAGACCCGGTCAGAACGTTGACGTTGAAATCAAGATCGATTTCCAGTGCCGACAGGATGACCATGTCAAGTCGATCCACCACGGCGCCCTTGGACATCGGGCTGGCATAATAATGAGCCGAGATCTCGACGTGGTTGGGCGAGGACTCGAGCGAGCGAGCCGCCACCGCATCAAAGCTCTGGGTATCGAGCAGTGTGCCGATCAGCCCCTTGTTGTGCAGGTCGACCATGCCGCCGGTCTGGCCGCCAAGGGCCCATGCTGCCTTGATGTCGAGATGCCGCATGCGGTCTTCCAGAAAGCGGACCGTCGCCGTGGACGAGCCACCGGTGCCGGTCTGCATGGAAAAGCCGTCATTGAAGTAGCCGCCATATTCCATCACCTCCGCCGACAGGCGGGCGATCAGCAATTCGCGCGGGTTGGTGGTGGCACGGGCCGCACCGACAGAGATCTTGGCCGGGTCACCGACCTCATCCACCTGCACGATCCAATCCACCTGATCCTGCCGGATGCTGGCCGGTGCGTTGGGATAGGCAACTATCTCTTCGGTCAGCATGATGACGCTCTTGGCGAAATGGGCATCCACCATGGCGTAGCCCAGCGAGCCGCAGCGGGAGCGCCCGGAGAATCCATTGGCGTTGCCATAGGCATCACAGGCCGACACGCCGATGAAGGCAACGTCAATATTGATTTCACCGGTCTCGATAAGAGCGCAGCGGCCACCGTGGGAATGCACGGTGATCGGTTCATCCATCAGGCCGTGGGAGATGGCGTCAGCCAGCTTGCCGCGCATGCCGGAGGTGTAGATCTTCCGGATGACGCCATTCCTGATATGCTCGATCAGTGGAGCGTTGGCCGAAACCAGCGACGAGGAGGCCAGCGTCAGATCCTTGAACCCCATGTCGGCGAGAATGGCGACGACCATGTTGATGACCTTGTCCCCCTCGCGATAGGCGTGGTGAAAGGAAATGGTCATGCCGTCCTTGAGGCCTACGCGCCGGACGGCCTCCTGGACCGTATCGACGAGCTTGCGGTCCAGCTTTGCCACCGGATCAGCCAGATAGGGATTTTTTGCTGCAAAACCCTGAAACAGTTCCGGTTCAGCCACCGTCTCGCTCCTCCCTGGAGCCGATTGATTGTTCTTGTCCATCTTGAAGCGCTCCCTATCGTCTGACGCCGGAAGCCTGAGCACGGCTCAGAACCCGCCTGGCGCTGTCCACGATGGGCGCATCAATCATCTTGCCGTTGAGCGAAATGACGCCCAACCCGTCGGCTTCGGCCTTTGCAGCAGCGGCAACCACGCGGTTGGCATAATCGACGTCTTCCTGCGTTGGCGCATAGGCGTTGTGCAACAGTTCGATCTGACGCGGGTTAATCAGTGACTTGCCGTTGAAGCCCAGTCGCTTGATGACATCCACTTCCTTGAGGAAACCTTCCTCGTTGTTGATGTCGGAATAGACCACGTCGAAGGCATCGATCTTGGCGGCACGGGCCGCATGCAGAACGGCGCAGCGGGCATAAAACAGCTCGGACCCGTCGCCGCGCTCAGTCTGCATGTCAACAACATAGTCGAAGCCGGCAACAGCAATGCCCATCAGGCGCTTGGATGCGTTGGCGATGGCAACCGAGTTGATCACGCCGGAAGCGGATTCGATGGCGGCCATCAACAAGGTCGAGCCGACTTCGCGACCACATTTGCGCTCGAGCTCCTCGACGCAGACCTCCAGTTCCTTCACATCATCCGCGGTTTCGGTCTTGGGCAGACGAATGACGTCGGCGCCGCCACGCACGGCGGCCTCGAGATCATCCCTGCCGAATGGCGTGGACAGCGGGTTGATGCGGACAACGCGCTCGATGCCATCATAAAGCGACGACTTGAGCGTGTGATAGACGAGAAGACGGGCGGCATCCTTTTCGCGCAAGGACACTGCATCTTCCAGATCGAACATGACCGAGTCGGGTTTGAACACGAAAGCGGTCGAAATCATTGCGGCGTTGGAGCCCGGAATGAACAGCATGGAACGACGCAGGGTCATGACATGGACTCCCAATCTACGGATTTGTCACCTGCGGCCCGCAACAGGGCTGCCTCGACGCGGGCTTCGATGACGCAATCGAGTGCGCCTTTGTCCTCGATGATCACGGTCGCGCCTTCGGACACGCCCAATTTGGCCAGGGTCGCTTCCACGACCTTCTTGATCTGGTCGCCAAACTGGTTCTGGACTTCACTGTTCAGGATCAGTTCGAGCGCACCCTCGGATGGCGAGACCCTGACGAAGAGATCGCTCGATTCGAGTGTCCCCGCCAACGCCTCCTGTATGATCTGCATGTTTCGCTCCTCTTGATATTCAGAATTTGGTCATGCCACAGCGGCTTTTGCCGTCGGACAGTCAGATAGAATTGGCATATTTCTTCATGATGAGATCGAAGGTCGGCTGTGGCACGAATTCCTTGATCTTCTCGAAATTCCCGGCGGCCAGCAGATGGCGGACATGGGAAGCGGAGACGGCGATACCGCTACGCTTGGTCCGCTCCAGCTCGACCACCTCGATCGGATGGGCGACGGCGCTTGGCTCCTGCAGCCAGAACTTCATGTCATTGTTATATTTGCGCGTTGTGTCGCAGAAGGGTTCGGTGCCGACGAACCGATGGGTCACCCCGAGCGCCGGTGCGATATATTTGCGGAAAAGCAAAAGGTCGACGGCTGTCCGGCACTGGCCCACCATGCCCTTGTCCTTGAAGAAATAGGCCGGGAAAGTCGCCCGCGAGACCATGTATTTCGACCCCTCGTGCAACGTCAGGTTCGCAATGTCCTTCGTCATCTCCTTAGCCAGCTGGAAGCGGTCGTGGTAGGAGAACAGCGAGGCATCTTCCTTGACGATGAACAGATGCAGCCAGTCGCAGGATCTGGCGGCCTCCTCTATGAGATAGAGATGGCCAAGAGTGAAGGGGTTGGCGTTGGCCACGACGCAGCCGATCTTGTCCGCCTCGACGCGCAGCTTGGCCAGTGAGGCACAATAGTTCTTGATACCGACCGGGGTGTTTTCCAGCAAAGCCGTCTGGCCGGGCACCTCCACCAGCGGGTAGAAGCCGCAGCCGAGAAAGAAATCGGCGTTGTGTGGTTCGGTATAGACAAACAGGATCTGATAGCCCTGACTGTGGGCAAGATAGGTGACTTCGCTCACCAGTCTGAGACTGATCGAACTGCCCCTCAATGTCTGGCAAATGGCAACATCCTTGATGATGCCCTTTTCGAAACCGGCGCAGGCCACCAGTTTGCCTTCCTGGCGCGCGGTTACGAAAAATTCGATATGCTTCTCGTAATCGAGACCGCATCTGGCCAGCAGGTCGACGATTTCCTTTCGCGCCGCGGGGTCAGAGGCCGGTTCAACCGTCAAGAATTCCAATCCGTCGCTCACTAGCACATTCCTCTAGCCGTTTGAGCAATCAGAATTTACATTGTCACTCGGTCTGGTAGATCAAAAGCATGTCCCGATCAGACCGTGCCGGAAACCGGTTTTCCAGAAGTGTTTCGCCCAGAGGCATTGCAGTGACAATGGATATTCTCATTCCTTGTTGATTGCGGTTGTATCCACCCTCGACGATTGCCGGTTTTTCGCCTGCCCTGCTTGCACAAGACATGGCGGCAATCTTTTTATCAGCCTTTTTATCCGACTTTTCTGTCATGTCCCTGACCAAGGTCATTTGGGCAGGCGTTTCGCAGCAAAAAGCTGTGATTTTGACAGGAAAAATCGACGAAATTGCATTTCGAAGGCCTTGTCGGGCAAGACGGCGGAGTTGGTCGCCGCCTTGCCCGGTATCATGGTGTTTGACCCGTCGGTCGTCTGGTCATGCTGGTTTGCTCGGACCGACGGGAAATTGCATCAGTTGGAGATTTCCTCTTCAACGGTGTCAGGCAGCTTCTTTGCCTTTTTCGGCATGAAGCGGCCAACGAAGATCGGCAGAACAAATCCGATGATGGAAATCGCCCACAGCGTCATGGACAGAGGGCTGCTGAACAGCACCGACCAGTCGCCATCGGAAATGGTGATGGCACGACGCAGGTTACTCTCCATGTTGTTGCCCAGCAGGACACCAAGAATGATCGGCACCAGAGGCACATCCATCTTGCGGAACAGCCAGCCAAGAGCACCGAAACCAACCATCACGACAAGGTCGAAAGTGGAGCCGGCAATGCCGTAGATACCCACGAAGCTGACCATCGCAACGACTGGCATCAGGATGCGCGGCGGAACAAGCAGAACGCGGATGAAGATACCGACGAACGGAATGTTGAGCAGCAGCAGGATGAAGTTGCCGATGAACAGGGCTGCAATCAGACCCCAGACCACATCCGGGTTGTTGGCAAAGAGCAACGGCCCGGGGGTGATGTTGAGGGCCAGAAGCACGGCGAGCAGAACGGCGGTCGTGCCCGAACCGGGAACACCGAGCGCCAGCATCGGCACCAGAGCACCACCGGCGGCAGCGTTGTTGCCTGCTTCAGGAGCAGCCACACCGCGAGGATCGCCCTTGCCGAAAGTGCCTTCCTTGTCGAGCAGACGCTTTTCCATGGAATAGGAAATGAACGAGCCGAGAGAGGCACCGGCACCGGGCAGAACACCGGCCAGGAAGCCGACAACACTGGTCCTCAGGATCGTCGGGAAGCTACCCCAGAAGGTTTTCCAGGATGGTGTCAGGCGACCAAGCTCGACCTTCTTGCCTTCTGCGTCGGCACTGCCATGGCGGTTCTCGATGAAGATGAAGACTTCTGAGATGGCGAACAGACCAACGATCGCGACAAGGAAGTCGATACCGTCGTAGAAATGCACGATGCCAAAGGTGAAGCGCGGCACACCGGTCTGGGTGTCAACACCAACCATGGCAAGGCCGAGGCCGATCATCGCAGCAAAGGCCGATTTGGCCTGATTGGTGGATGACACGCCACCCAATGTGGCAAAGGCCAGCGCAAACAAGGCGAAATATTCGGCCGGACCGAAGGCCAATGCGATTTTCACCAGCTGCGGAGCCAGCAGCACCAGCCCCCAGGTCGCCAGGAACGAGCCGATAAAGGATGCAAAGCCCGACAGTGCCAAGGCTTCGCCGCCCCGACCGTTCTGAGCCATCGGATAGCCATCGATACAGGTCATCAGGGCCGGTGCGTCACCGGGGATGTTGAGCAGGATCGAAGAGATACGGCCGCCATACATGGCGCCGTAGTAGACCGATGTCAGCAGAATGAGAGATGGCGTTGCGCCAAGGCCCAGCGAAAAGGCCAGCGGAATGAGGATGGCAACCCCGTTTGAGGGGCCGAGGCCGGGCAATGCGCCCATGATGGTTCCCAGAAAACACCCGAGCAAGGCAAGGATGAGGTTCTGAAAGGTCATCGCGATCACGAAGCCGTCCGCGAGAGACGAAAGAGTGTCCATAATCCGAGCTCCTTAGAAACCAAGAGGGCCCTTGGCCAGAGAAAGGCCAAAGAGAAGGTGGAAAATGATATAGATGCCGACGGCGATGGATATACCGACCACGACGGACTGGATGGCGGACGTGCCAAGGCGCCAAGTCAGATAGGCGGAGGCCAGAGCGGTGGCGATCACGAAACCGACGATCGGCAGGAACTCGGCATACAGCACCATCACGACAATCGACGCGACCAGTTCAACGAACCGTGGCAGCGTCGGCCACTTCGGGGCAACATCCGGCTTCAGCAGGATGGTCAGTGAGCAGATTGCGAGAATGGCGGCGATAATCAGCGGGAAGGCCTTGGGGCCTACTGCGTCGGAGAGGAAACTCTCCTCGATTATCATGGCAGAATAGGCGAAGAGTGCGGCAAGAAGGAGCCCAACAGCTCCGAAGATACGATCACTCATGATCATTCCCTCGTTAGACGGAGTGTGCGGCGACCATGAAAGGTCGCCGCAACGGGGACTTGATTATTGTTATTTGATGATCCCGATATTGCGGGAGATCTGCTGGATCTTGGCAACAGATTCCGATACGAACTTCTCGAATTCTGCACCTTGCAGATCAAGCGGTGCCAGACCGTTGTTCTTCATGACGTTTTTCCATTCCGGCGTAGCATAAAGTTCGTCGATCTTGGATACCCAGAAGTTATAGGCTTCGTCGCTCATGTTCTTTGGAGCGTAGAAACCGCGCCAGTTGGCACCGATTGCATCGATACCCTGTTCCTTGGCGGTCGGGAATGCAGCATAGTCGCCTTCCAGACGTTCCGGAGACAGAACGGCAACCACGCGGATATCGCCGGAGTCCACGAAGCCCTTGGCTTCAGAGATATCGCCGGAGAAAGCCTGAACGGAACCGGCCAGCAGCTGGGTCACGGCTTCGCCACCACCGTTGAAGGCGATGTATTTGACTTTGCGCACGTCTTCAATACCAGCAGCGTTGGCAGCGATCAGCACCTTGAGATGGTCCCAGCCACCCACTGCAGAACCACCGGCGATTGCGATGGAAGCCGGTTTTTCCTTCATCTGATCCATCAGTTCAGTGAGGTTCTGGATCGGGCTCTTGGCAGCAACGGCGATCACGCCATAGTCAGCGCCGACAGCACCAACCCAGCGAACCTGGTCCATGGTGTTGCCCGGATAGGCACCCTGAGCAAGACGGGTAGCGGTTGCCGAAGAAGCTGCAACGATCAGATCGTTGTCATCGCCGCGCTTGTTGACCACTGACGCATAGGCAACGCCGCCGCCGCCACCAGCAAGGTTGGTAACCTGCATGGTAGAACCGATGAGACCAAGATCCTGAAGCGTCTTGCCGACCTGACGGCAAGTGAAGTCCCAGCCACCGCCCGGGTTGGCAGGAGCAATACATTCTGGGTTTTCAGGTTCAAAAGCCTGTGCGGCTACAGGGGCGAGCGACATTGCGGCGACAGCGAGGGCTGCGCGGACCACTTTGGAAATCATGATTTCTCCTCCACAAAAAAGCCAGCCTTATCTGTTTTCGGCGGGCCATCGGAGGCGATACTAGTCTGCTAGTCTGACATGAAGCTGTCACCGGACAAACTATTGTTGCGGATCCGGCGATATTCTAGCAAACATCCTTAGGACTTAAGTCTAGTTTCAAGGCTCAGACCGAAAATCTTCCGGTCTTCTTCGCCGTTCCTTGCGGCATTGGGTTGGCAGCGAAGCGGCACCGACTCAGCAAAATGATTCCCCAAACTCTATGGACAAGAAGGAAGCCTGCCCGGGCCTTGATAGGAGACCCTTCAGGGGCAGGCTTCCCTGTTTGCTGCATTCCCCTCACGATGGGAGTCGCCGGTTGTTCCCGATGAAAGGATTAAGGGAGGGGAAACACCCTTTGGCACCCATCAGAAATACAGCCCCGCCTTTTCCGCAAGGAAATGCGGATCACAGGTTCCCCAGCAGATCGTTGACACGCTCTTCAATGCGCTTGAGCGCTTCGTCAACCGACTTGTTGCCATTGATCGCGGCGGCCAGCTCTTCGCCCACGATGTCCTGCAGGGCGAACTGACGCATGACACCATCCGGCAGGGTCTGACCGATCCGGGAGATCTTCTCGATATTGTCCCGGTGCGGCAACGCCTTGAATTCCGGCATGTCGAACACGGCCTTGACAGCAGGAAGGTGACCGGTACGAGCCCATTCGAAGTCGTTGGTTTCAAGGAACTTGAAGAGTTTGCCGATGGCAGCCATCTTCTCGTCGTCCCGATCGCCACGCGGCACGGCCCAGCCATGACCATCCACATAGGTGGCGTCCTTGGCCGGGAAGAATTGCGGCACCGGATAGACCGTATAGCCGCCGGACAGCGCATTGCCCGCTTCCTTGGACTGGGCATCGAGATCACCGATGAGCCAGGTGCCGTTCACCTCGATGCCGCCCTCGCCGGACGAGAAGCCCGAGACCGCCGCGGAATAGTCCATATCAAGGGTGGACAGCCCCTCGTCATGGATCTTCTTCATGAATTCAAGCGCGGCCTTGGCTTCCGGACCGGAAAGATCGATTTTCATCGGGTCTTTGAAGAAGTCATAATTCTGCTGCATCATCAGGGTGTAGAAAATGCGCATGTAGGCGGCGGTTTCGTTGGCATAGATCTGAACCAGATAGGGCTTGCCTGTCTTTTCCTTGAACTGCTTGCCCTGAGCGAAGAATTCGTCCACCGAGGTTGGCAGAACTGGCGTGCCATCGGCCTTCACCAGACCGGCTTCCTTCATCAGGTTGAGGTTGACATGGAACAACATGGTCCAGTTGTCGAACGGCAGGGCATACATTTTACCCTCCTTGGTGACGCCGCCCCTGGCCGCATCGGAAAAATCGTCCGGGTTGATGCCAGCGGAGGCCAGCAACTCGTCAAGCGGCATGAAAAGCCCGCGGGTGGAATAGTCGGAAATGGCGGAATAGTGCACAGACACCACGTCTGGCGCTGCGTTGGAAGCAAGCTGGGCGTTGAGCTGATTGTAGCCGGGCCATTCGACGGTGGTCACATTGACCTTGATACCGGGATTTTCCGCTTCGAACTTGTTGACCAGTGACGTGATGATGCCACATTCGCCAACGGCCTTGGAGACGTCTGTCAAGGACCCGTAGTCGGCGTCACAGGCACCGAAGAAGCGCTGCAATTCAATCGTCGTATCGGCTTGAGCCATGGTGGCCATGCCGAGCAGTGCAGCAGAGGCCGTTGCCAATAGAATGGATTTCATTTTTCTCTCCCTATGATGGGGCTTGCACCCCTTGAATGACCGGCCTGCCTTCGCTCTTCCCTCTTGCTGAAGACTGCCGATTGTGTCAGCCGCCGCTATTTGACGGCTCCTCCCGAAACAGCGGTCACAATATTCCGCTGGAAAAATATGTAGACGATGATGACCGGCAGCGAGGCGAATACGGCCTGCGCGGCCAAAAAGCCCAACCCCTCGGTCTGGGCAAAATTGCGCTGAGACGATGCAATGCCGATGGTCAGCGTATACATGTCCTTCTTGGTCGCCGAGATCAGCGGCCACCAATAGTCGTTCCATGCCAAAAGGAAGGTGAAAATGCCAAGGGTCGCCTGCGCAGGCATGGTCAGCGGCAGCAGCACCTTCCAGAAGATGCGAAAGCGCGGGGTATTGTCGAGCAGCGCAGCCTCATCAATCTCCTTGGGGATGGCGCGAAAGAACTGCGTCATGAGGAACACACCGAAGGCAGATGACATACCAGGCAGCATCAGTCCGAGGTAGCTATTGTGCAGATCAAGCCAGCTGAACATCTGGTGACGGGCGATGATGACCGCCTGCTCCGGCACGGCCAGTCCGAACAGCACGATGACGAAGAGCGTCTTGCGGAACGGAAACTCGAGGCGGGCAAAGGCGTAACCGGCAAGGGACGACAGTGTCAGCACGCCGACCGTCTGCCCCACGGCAACCACCATGGAATTGAAGAACCAGCGAAAGACCAGACTGGAATGGAACAGGTCGGTATAGTTCTTGAGAGTATAGGGCGCAGAGAAGACAGCCTCCGAGCCGCGCATCAACAGCGTGTTGTCCTTGAAGGACAGCCCCAGCACCCACAGCACCGGCGCAACCATGATGACAGCAAACAGCGCCGCAGCCCAGAAAAGGGTCTTGTTGGAGGTGAGGCTGTCGGGCGAAAAGCTCCTGTTCTTTCTGTTCAGCACAGCCATGGCTCAAGCCTCCCCTTTGCGTGACGTCACCCAGTATTGAACCATTGCCGCCAGCAGGATGATCAGGAACAGCACCTCCGAGGCTGCTGTGCCCATGCCGACATCCCAGCGAATGAAGCTGGTATCGAAAATATAGAGAACGATCGGCCGCGAGGACCCGGCAGGTCCGCCGTTGGTCATCAGTTGGGCCTGTCCGAACAGCTGGAACTGCATGACGATCTGGACAATGGCCACCAGCACGATGGTGGACTTGATGGACGGCAGGGTGATGCGCGTCAACACCCGCCAACGGCTGGCGTTGTCGAGTGCTGCAGCTTCATAGAGATCAGCCGGGATCTGCTGGAGTGCCGCCAGAAACAGCATCATCGGCAGGCCCAGACACCACCAGACCGTGGCTACGCCAACCGAGAACAGCGACCAACCTTCGGTGGACAGAAAGCCGATCTGTTCCCAGCCCATCTTGTCAAACAGCAGCGCCAGAAGACCATCCCCCGGGATGAAGACAAAGCGCCAGATCAGTGTGACGATGGTCACCGACAGCACCGTGGAGGAGAAGAACAGGCCCCTGAGCCAGGTCGAGGCGCGGGTGGTACGATTGAGCGCCAAAGACAGAAACAGTCCGAGCGCCACCAGCGTCGGCACCGATATCAGCACGAAAACAACGGTATTCCAGACTGCCTGCCCGAAGACCGGATCACTGAAGACACGGGCATAATTCTTAAGCCCGATGAAGCGGGCACCACCGAAGAGGTCGGTCTTGTTGAGCGACAGCCACATGCCCCAGAACAGCGGAAAGACCAGCAGTGCCAGAAAGACCGTCATGTAGGGCAGGATGAACAGGGCGTTGGACCAGCGCGAGCGACGATAGGACTGAGCCATGTCACGCCTCCTCTGCCACGTGATAGGCAAGGCCATCGCCATCAAAGACATGCAGTGCGGAGCGGTCAAAATCGAACCGGACAGTCTCCCCTGCCCGCACCATGGAACGACCGCTGTCTTCGACAATCATGTCATGCCCGGTTGCAAGCTTGCCGTAAAGGAGGGTTCGCTCGCCAAGGCGTTCGACAACGGTCACTGTCAGTGCCAGACCGCCTTCATCCGGCGCGACCACGCGCGTGTCCTCCGAGCGGATGCCCATCACGGCACCATCCAGCCGGAAGCCGTCCGGCAGGCTCACGGAGGTCGGGATCGCCCCCACGCCTTCGACTTCAAGCAGTGCGCCCTGATGGTCGGCGGACTGATTGCCGACGACACTCAGGATTGGCAGCATCGACATCGCAGGTGAGCCGACAAATTCGGCAACGAAGCGGGTGGCCGGGCGCTGATAGATCTGCATCGGCGTGCCGATCTGCTCGATCTTCTTGTCATGCATGACAACAATACGGTGCGCCAGCGTCATGGCTTCCACCTGGTCGTGGGTAACGAAGATCATGGTCGAGCCGAGGCGCTGGTGCAGCTGTGCCAGTTCCAGCCGGGTGCGGCTTCGCAATGCGGCATCCAGGTTGGACAGAGGTTCATCGAACAGGAAGGCCTTGGGCTCCTTGACGATGGCCCGGCCGATGGCTACGCGCTGGCGCTGACCACCCGAAAGCTTGGCGGGTCTTCGATCCAGCAGGTGGGCCATCTCAAGGGTCTCGGCAGCTGCCTTGACGCGCCGGTCGATCTCGGCCTTGTCGACCTTCAGGTTCTCCAGACCGAAGGCCATGTTCTGAGCGACCGTCATATGCGGATAGAGGGCATAGGTCTGGAACACCATGGCCACACCTCGCTTGCCGGGAGGCAGGGTATCAATGCGTTCGCCGCCAATGGATATGGTTCCCTTGTCGACGGATTCGAGACCGGCGATCATCCGCAACAGCGTGGACTTGCCACAGCCAGAGGGGCCCAGAAAGACAACAAATTCACCAGCCTCAATGCTCAGGGATATGGTATCCAGCACCGTCAGGGCGCCGTAGGCCTTGGTCACATTGTTGATGTCAATGGTTGCAGACATGGGTCTCTCTTTTCTCGAAACGCTTCAGTGGATCGATGGAGCCGGCAGATCACTGTCAGAAAGACCTTGCCTGCCGGGCTGAACAGCCTCCTAGGCCAGACGGATCATGCGGTAGCTGAGCGGTGCCATCTGGACGGACAGCTTGCCATCGGCCACGGTTGTCCCCTCTCCGTCGGTCGGTGCGACAGCCTCGCCATCCGGCCCGTTGGCCAGATCAAGCGCATGGCCACCCAGCTCCTTGTCCATCGCCACGGTCGAATGGGCAAAGCCCTCAAGGGACACGTCCACATCCAGTGCTTCCGTTTCATGACGGTTCACGAGGAAGAAGCTCAAGCCCCCGTCGGTTTCTGTCAGCACACCGGCAACATCCAGATAGGGCACAGCCTTGGCGAAGTCGGTATCATAGCCCTCCACTTCGACAGCCAGATCGAGCGCCGTGCCTCGACCGTATTGCGAAGCGAAGAGATAGGGATAGAAGGTGGTCTGGCGCCATGCCGGTCCGTTCTCGACGGTCATGATCGGCGCAATCACGTTGACCAACTGGGCAAGGCAGCCGACCTTGACGACGTCCGAGCGGCGGATGAAGGTATTGAGAATGCAGCCGACCACCAGCACATCGGCAAAGTCATAGATATCTTCCAGCAGAGCCGGGGCGTGCGGCCATCCATGCTTGCCTTCAAGGATCGGCTTGTCCTGCTCGGCGGAGTGATACCAGACGTTCCATTCATCAAAGGAGATATAGACATCCTTCTTGGAGCGCTTCTTGGCCTTTATGGTCTTGATGACGCTGGCGATGGTCTCGATATAGGTTTCCAACAGCCGCGACTTGGCGAGGAAATTCCGGGTGTTCTGTTCGTGATTGTCGAAATACATATGCAGCGAGATGTAATCGACGCTGTCATAGGTATAGTCGAGGACTGTATACTCCCATTCCGGATAGGTCGGCATGTTCGGAGTCGACGAGCCACAGACGACCAGCTCGATATTCTTGTCAAAGGCACGCATGGCCTTGGCGGTCTCAAAGGCGGTGCGGCCATATTCGGCTGCCGTCTTCTGACCAATCTGCCAGGGGCCATCCATCTCGTTGCCAAGACACCAGAGCTTGACGCCCCAAGGCTCCTCGCGGCCATTCTGACGGCGCAGGTCCGACCAGTAGGAGCCGCCCGGATGGTTGACATATTCTAGGAAGGCGCGGGCCTCATCAAGGCCGCGCGAGCCCAGATTGACCGCCAGCATCATTTCGGTTTCGGCCTTCTCGGCCCAGTCGGCAAATTCGTGGATGCCGATCTGGTTGCTCTCCGAGGTATGCCAGGCCAGATCGAGACGTACCGGGCGCTCTTCGCGCGGGCCGATACCATCTTCCCAGTTATAGGCAGAAACGAAGTTGCCGCCGGGATAGCGCACCACGGGAACGTTCAGTTCCCTGACCAGATCGAGGACATCCTGCCGGAAGCCCTGTTCATCGGCAGTTTCGTGGCCGGGCTCATAAATGCCAGTATAGACAGCACGCCCCAAATGCTCGATAAACGAGCCATACAAGCGAGGATCAATTTTTGCGACGGTGAAATCTTTGTGCGCGGTGACTGATGCACGCATGCTGGCCCTCCATTATGTATCATAAATTATGATATTCTTCAGCAATCATGATACTAACAGAGACTGCAATTCACCGTCAATAGGGTGTTCGGAAGAGTATTTAAAACCTAATTTCCGATATAAATTGCCAATCTGACAAATAAGAGCAGCCTAGAATTGGTATCCTCTTGATCTTCGCCATCATTTATCCGAAATGCGGATTAACTTTCCAGCAACCAGTCGCCCCTAGGTCCGCAGTCGAAGCACGATGTCCTGATCATAATTGCCAAAGCCCCTTCCGAAAATATTGAGCCCGCCGGGATTCTTTGCCCCATCAGGCACCGCGATCCGAACCCGGATCGAGCGATGGTCATTAAGCTCAAGATCGGCCAGCGTGATGTCCGACACGCGAATGCCATCGACGAAGGTTCCATCCGGCGTCACGCGGAAGCTCTTGAGATGGCCATATTGAGAGCCCGCCAGCTTCCACCAGTCCGGAGTATATTTGCCACGCTGGTCGCCATAGTCGCCTGGCGCTGTCCAGACCGCGATCAGCTTGTCATTGATGGACACATTGATATCAGACGGCCAGTCATCGGAAGTGCCAGGCACCTCTGATGACAGCTCAAGCTGCAGTTCCAGTTCCTTGATTTCCTTGCCGGCGATGCGGGCATTGTTGGGAAACTGATAGCGCACATAGCCCTTGGTGAACCAGAGAAGACCCGCCTTCATGCGCTCGGGCGAATGGAAGGTATCCGGACTGTCAAGAAAACCAATGATGCCCTCGGTCGAACAAAGCCCACACGGTGCCGTGGTGTTGCAACCCGAATACAGCCCGACCGGCATGGCCACTTCTATGAGATCCTGATCCGTCTTGCGCGTTTCCTTGAAGGAAAGCACGACCTCGTCATAAGTCGTCCGACAGATTTTCTGACTGCCCTTCTTGGCTTTCTGGCTCTCGGTTTCGATCAAACCCGACTTTTCCAGCGAGTTCACATGGGTCGAGGTAGAGGATTGCGGCAGGTCGAGCAGCTCTGCGATGTCATTGACGTTGAGCGGACCGCGCTCATTGAGCAAGGTAAGGATCGAAAGACGCGCCGGCGCCGCAAGGCTCTTGAGGATTTCAATCCCGTTTTCCGGCGTGATCAGCAAATAGCGTTTGTTCATCCCTCTTCCCCAATGGCTTACCGTTCTCTCTTCTTGCATATTTGATATATATCTAATTTCTTGATTTTTTCAAAGAAGAAAGGACGGCACCTGCCCTTAGGAACAGGCAAACGGGTCAGAGAGCCTTCATTCTAAAGGAAACGGTTGCCAAGATCGGAGCGCAAGCTCTTGAAATCAGAGAGTGCCTGCATGGTGTGATCATCATCGACAGAATCCAGATCGAGGATGGCGGCATTGGCTATGGTCATCGGCACGACCTGTGTCTGTGGCTACCCAGCCTCACCTAGGGAGGCGGCAATTCGCACATCCGACGCATGATGTCCTGCAACACGCTTATTGGTTTGCGAAAGCGATTGAGCCAGATCACATCCTGCGGCGACAGTTGCGCCAGTTTTTCCGGCAACAGACGGATCTGGCAGGAAAGATCCTCGCCATCCAGCATCGACGCCAGCAGGACGCCTCTTCGGTGCGCACCAGGCGGGCTGTCATGCGTGCCGAACTGTTGCAGAATTCCGCCCTTTATCACGGCGATCCGGTCGGCCAGAGACAAGGCTTCCGTCTGATCATGAGGGACGTGGATGATGATCGCACCGAGCTGGCTGTGCAACGCCTTGATCTCGGTGCGCATGGCCACGCACAGGGCGTTGTCGAGGTTGGAGAGCAGCTCATCCATCAGGAAGGTCGAGGTATTGCGGGCAATGGCGTGGCCCATGACAACACGCTGGCGTTGGCCACCCGAAAGCGATCTCGGCACATTTGCGTTTGCTGGCCTCTGTTTGATCAAAAAAGCCGATGCGAGCGTGGCTCAGGCGTGTTTGTCGGGACTGGTCTTGTTGGTTGATCCGTCGTCACCGCCGCCAAGGACATGGCAACTGGAACAGCCAGCGCCATTGCTCGGGCAGGCATGGCAGCTTTTGCGCCCCTTCCAGAGCCGGATATAGAGATAGCCAATGGCTACGGCAATCACCAGTCCAAGGCCGAGAGAATCCCAACTTCCCTGAAAGATCGTTGCCGTATAAGAACCCATGTCCATTCCCTCGAATTTCATATTCGATCCCGGTCCACAAACCAGCAGGCAATGGAAAAACGTCAAGCGTTCGACCTTCGCAATCTCTGGAGCGATCCGGCTTTACACTGGAAGCTTACGCCCAGATGGCGGCCCTGTCAGTCCGTAAAGTAACGGAACAGCCATGCATGAGGTACCCTTCAGATGCGCGTCAGACCGCAGGCTTCACGGCAACAGAAAAACTGTTGAGAACAGCCAGCACGCACGATCAGAGCCAAGTCTCATTTGCCCGTCAGAGTCCGGATTGATCAGAAATCTGGCTCAGACTAGTCGTTATAGTGATAGATATCCCCTGTCGTCAGGAACTTGCGGCGATCTGCCGAGACGCGGTAGTAGGAGGGGCTAACGCCCAGATATTGCTTGAACATGCGCGAGAAGAAATAGACGTCATTGTAACCCACTGCGACGGCCGTTGCATTGACGCTCTTGCCGGTCAGGAGAATGTTCATTGCCTTCTCCATCCGCTTGAATTCCATGAATTTTCTAGGCGTATAGCCGATCTTGGCCTTGAACGCCCGACGGAAGTAATCGTCATTGTAGGGCACCGAGGCAATGAGGCGCTCGGCCTCATCCTTGTCCAGCGGGTCGCGCGAGATCTGGGCGGCGATCAGCATGACATGGAGAGAAAGTGCATCCTGCCCACCGAGGTTCTGCAGGGAATCCTCGCTCCAGCGCACGAAGGCACAGTCGAGATAGGCCAGCAGGATGACCATGAACAGATGCACCTGCTGCAATGTCGTGGAAGAGGCCGGGGCGATGGAGCGGTAGTAGCGCACCAGAGATTCCAGCTGCTCCCAGTTGGGCAACTGGACCACAGGTTTGAGCTCCATCTGCTGGATGAGATCGACATTGTCGAACAGGGTCAACGTAAAATGCTGAGCAACTCCAGTATATTGATCGCCGTGATCAAGCCGCCCCTCGAAGCGTGCGCCTGCGGGAATGAGCATCGCTTCACCGCGCTGCTGACGGACCTCGACCCCGTCGAGAAAATACTGCGCCCCACCAGTCAGGCAGACCACAAGGTCATGAACGTCGTTTGATTTGTGGACACTCCAGGTCGAGGAATGACGCATTTTGATGGTTGATCTGGAGAGATTCAGATTGAGAGAGTTGGCAGGAATTCCCTCCAAAATCGAATGTTCGGTTTTATCCATGATTTTGTTCATAATCCTTCATTCCATTCGCATTCACGTCATGATCATATGCGCGAAACAAGAATACTGGCGGAAATCAGAAGAGGTCCCTTGCCTCTGGTGGTAAAATCGAAAGGGTTGGCGTCAATCTCACCCCGACGATGTGCACTAAAATGAACATCCTACATATACATGTCAATATGCAGTTGTCTTTTCGTGCCTTGACCTTTGGTAATGCTTCTCGGATTTCGGCGAAGCCTCCAGACTCTTCCGGAGGTTTCGAATAGACTTGCTGTCGGGAGGAGTGTTGGACTCCAGTTCGGGACAGCTCACTTCACGGTGATGAGCCACACGTGCGGCCATCATCCTTGGTTAAACCACTAATGGGAGGATAGAGCCTTGGGCGGCGAAAATCGCTATCTCGGTCTTGCCTACCTGTCGCCCTACATCATAGGGCTGCTGGTCTTTACGGCTTTTCCCTTTGCCTACTCATTCTATCTGAGTTTCACCGACTATTCGCTGATGAGCTCGCCGGAATGGGTTGGTCTGGACAACTACACCAAGTTGTTCACCCGGGACCGCACCTTTGACAAGTCACTGAAGGTGACCCTGATCTATGTGTTCTCGACGGTTCCGCTCAAACTGGTCTTCGCGCTGTTCATCGCAGTGATCCTGAACTACAAGCTGAAGGCCATCAACTTCTTCCGTACCGCCTATTATGTGCCGTCCATCCTTGGTGGCTCGATCGCGATTGCCGTTCTGTGGCGTTATGTCTTTGCCGACACGGGTCTGGTCAACATGGTGCTGGAAGCCTTTGGCCTTGAGGCGGTCAACTGGTTCGGCGATCCGACCAACGCGTTGTTCACCATCACGCTGTTGCGCTGCTGGCAGTTTGGCTCGGCTATGGTGATCTTCCTTGCCGCCCTGCAAGGCGTCGACAAGTCGCTCTACGAGGCCGCCGCCGTGGACAATGCCAACCCGTGGCAGGTGTTCCGCCATATCACGTTGCCGCTGATCACTCCGGTGATCTTCTTCAACCTGATCATGCAGAGCGTTCAGGCCTTTCAGGAATTCAACGGCCCCTACATCATCACCAACGGCGGCCCGCTGAAATCCACCTACCTGTTGCCACTCTACATCTATGACAAGGCCTTCAAGAACTTCGAGATGGGCTACGCCTCGGCGATCGCCTGGATCCTGTTCACCATGATCATGATCCTGACCGTTGTCGCTTTCTGGTCTTCCAAGAAGTGGGTCTATTACGCTGGCGACAAAAGGAGCTGATCACAATGACCATTGCAACGACAAATGTTTCGACTGTCGAGGAGATGGAACGCGTCAACCAGATGATCGCACGTCGCCACAAGATCAACTCCGTGATCCGCTATGTGCTGCTGATCGTCGTCGGGTTCGTGATGCTCTATCCTCTGATCTGGCTGATCGGGGCCTCTTTCAAGACCAACTCGGAGATCTTCTCCAATCCCGGCTTTTGGCCAAAGGAGCCGACCATCAGCGGCTATGTCAAGGGATGGCAGACGTCCACGCCCTACACCTTCGGGCATTTCTTCTGGAACACCTTCCTGATCATCCTGCCCAAGACCGTGGGCACATGCATCAGCGCCACGCTGGTGGCCTACGGCTTTGCTCGCTTCGAGTTCCCGATGAAGAAGGTCTTCTTCTCGCTGCTCATCGCCACCCTGCTGCTGCCGAACGTGGTGACCCGCATCCCGCAGTATCTGCTGTTCCGCGACATGGGCTGGCTTGATACCTTCCTGCCGCTGTGGGTGCCTTCGGCACTTGCCGGGGATGCGTTCTTCACCTTCATGCTGGTTCAGTTCCTGCGAGGCATTCCCCGCGACATGGAGGAAGCAGCCCGGGTGGATGGTGCCAACAGCCTGCAGACTCTGTGGTACATCGTCACTCCCTTGCTGGCTCCGGCGCTGATCTCGGTCGCCCTGTTCCAGTTCATGTGGACCATGAACGACTTCCTTGGCCCACTCATCTATCTGTCATCGGTAGACAAGTTCCCTGTCTCCCTGGCGCTGAAACTATCCATCGACACGACGGAAGCCTTTGACTGGAACCAGATCCTGGCAATGTCCGTGCTCGCAATCACACCTGCGTTGGTTGTCTTCTTCGTGGCGCAGAAATACTTCATCGAAGGCATCTCATCCGGAGGGGTTAAAGGGTAAATCATGGCACACCTTCAACTTAAGAAACTCGTAAAACGCTATCCCAACGGCTTCGAGGCTGTCCACGGCATTGATCTAGATGTTCAGGACGGAGAGTTCATGGTGCTGGTCGGCCCGTCCGGCTGTGCGAAATCCACCACCCTGCGCATGGTTGCCGGGCTCGAGACGGTCACCGGCGGCGAGATCCGTATCGGCAATCAGGTGGTCAACACGCTGGCTCCGGGTCGCCGCGGCATTGCCATGGTGTTCCAGAACTACGCGCTCTACCCGCACATGAAGGTCAAGAACAACCTGTCCTTCGGCCTGCGACTGGCCGGTCGCCCGAAAGACGAGATCGAGGCTGCAACGGCAGAAGTGGCCGACATCCTTGAAATCGGTCAGCTGCTGGAACGCCTGCCGAAGGAACTTTCCGGTGGTCAGGCCCAGCGCGTGGCCCTTGGCCGTGCGCTCATCAAGAAGCCGGAAGTCTTCCTGTTCGACGAACCGCTTTCGAACCTTGATGCCAAGCTGCGCGCCTCGATGCGCGTCCGCATCACCGATCTGCACCGTCGCCTCAAGGAAGAAGGCCGCCCGGCGACCGTCATCTATGTGACCCATGACCAGACCGAAGCCATGACCATGGGCGATCGCATCTGCGTCATGAAGGAAGGCCACATCATGCAGGTTGCCGATCCGGTTACCCTCTACGACAAGCCCGACAATGCCTTCGTGGCCGGCTTCATCGGCACGCCGGAAATGAACCTGATGCCGGCAGAGTTGTCGAGCACCGGCGCCCACACCTTGAAGGTCGGTTCCCAGACCATCAGTCTGGACGCAAGTCTGGCTGCCCGCATCAAGAGCTCTGGCGATGTCAGCGAGGTAACCTTCGGCATTCGTCCGCAGCACTTCCATCTGGTGGATGACGGCACACCCGACACCCTGACCGGCGAAGTCTCTGCCCTCGAGTTCATGGGTCACGAAGTCTATCTGCACGTCAATGTGGAAGGCAATTCGCTGATCGTGGTCGTGCCGGGCGAGGAATACGATTCCTCCAAGGTCCGCGGATCCAAGGTGACGTTGAAGGTCAACGAGGCCCGTGCCCATGTCTTCGACCGGGTAAGCGGAAAGAACATTTCGCTGAGCTGAACTGAGTTATTCCCCGCTGGCGAGCCCAGTCGCCAGCGGTGTCCGGTCGCCCCGCCCGGTCGACTCTCCTCCCACCGGGTGGGGCTTACCGGCTTAAGAATGGCTTTTGGCCCAAGACAAATGAAACGGCCCTGCTGCACTAGACCGCATCGGACGGCGCCCCTCGCCCGATGCCCCTTTTTTGCAAGATGAGCGAGAATTCATGATGACTATCACCGCGTCGGCAATCACCGCGCGAACAGTTGCGCTATGTCTCAATCCGGATGGGAAATCCCGATTTTTCTTGCCGAAGGCGAGCGCCTGGACGCTTTACAGGAATGGGGAAATCGTTCGCTCCGGTGAAACGGACCGGGTGATCACGTTTCTCGACTGTCTCGACCCGTCAACACGCTATGTCTTCGAAACAGATGCGGGAGAGCAGTTTGCCTTTACCACGGCAGACTGTGCCGGACGCATCGACATTTCCGATTTTGGCGCCCGCCCCGACTCCACCAACAATGCCCTTGCCATCGCAGCTGCGCTCGCCGCTGTTCCTGTCGGAGGGACGCTGGCCATCCCCAGTGGCTGCTGGCACACCGGCCCGCTATTCCTCAAGAGTGACATGACTTTGCATCTGGAACCGGGGGCAACGCTGAAATTCATTACTGATCGTGACCAGATCCCCATTCTGCCGCCGCATCTGAGCGACGGCAAGATGCTCGGGTCATGGGAAGGACTGCCCGACGCCAGCTATGCGTCCATCATCACCGCCATCGGTTGCGTCAATCTCGAAATCACCGGCTCGGGTACGCTGGATGGCTCCGGTGCCGAGGGTGACTGGTGGAGCTGGCCGAAGGAACGCCGCAATGGCGCAAGGCGTGCACGGACCCTGTTCCTGCACCTGTGTGAGGCCGTAACGGTGTCCGGTATCACCGTGCAGAACTCTCCATCCTGGACAATCCATCCGCTCTACTGCCGCGACATCGAATTTGTCGGGCTGGCGGTCAAGAACCCTCCCAATTCACCCAACACCGACGGCCTGGATCCGGAATGCTGCGACGGCGTTCTGCTGGAAGGCATCCACTTCACGGTCGGTGACGACTGTATTGCCATCAAAGCCTGCAAGCGCGCCGATGACGGCGCGGCGGCCCATCTCAAGCCTTGCGAGAATATCACCGTGCGCCATTGCTACATGGAACGCGGGCATGGCGCCGTGGTGATTGGCTCGGAGATGAGTGGCTCGGTGCGCCATGTCACCATCGAGCATTGCGAATTTCTCGGCACCGACCGTGGTTTGCGCCTCAAGACCCGGCGCGGGCGCGGCGGCGAGATCGCGCATGTCCGCTGCCACAATATCGTGATGCGGGGCGTCCATTCGGCGATCGTGGCCAACTGCTTCTATTTCTGTGACCATGATGGCCGCTCGGAATGGGTGCAGTCACGGCAGCCCTATCCGGTTGACGCCTCCACCCCCTCGATCCACGACATCGATATCAGCGATCTCTTCATCCACGACGTGCGCGTTGCAATCGGGGCCTTCTATGGCCTGCCGGAAATGCCCATTCGCGCCATCTCCATCAAAAATGTTCATGCCAGCTTCGATGACA
>NZ_OY762905.1:1625000-1777500 GCF_963666525.1 uncultured Cohaesibacter sp. | reverse complement strand
TTGCCTGGCCGCGTGGTTTTGATTGCATCTCGAGAAGCTGGTCTAGAACCTGATGAACATTGTCGTACCCCGGCGATGTTTGAGAAAGTCAGGTTCTTTAGTTACCGGATCATGTTGAGGTTAGGGCCTGCTTGTGTCCTTACCGAGTTGATCTGGTTGAATGAACTTCATTTGAAGTACTTGAATGAGTATAGAAAATGAGAGTGATCAAGTGTCATAAGGGCGTTTGGTGGATGCCTTGGCGACAAGAGGCGATGAAAGACGTGGTACGCTGCGAAAAGCCATGGGGAGCTGCGAACAAGCTTTGATCCGTGGATATCTGAATGGGGCAACCCACCCGCAAGGGTATCTTATCCTGAATATATAGGGATAAGAGGCGAACGCAGGGAACTGAAACATCTAAGTACCTGTAGGAAAGGACATCAATTGAGACTCCGTTAGTAGTGGCGAGCGAACGCGGACCAGGCCGTGCTGTAATAAAACAAGAAGCTTCTGGAAAGGAGCACCGTAGAGGGTGATAGTCCCGTATTGGTATGAAAAGCAGCCGTTAGAGTAGGGCGGGGCACGTGAAACCTTGTCTGAACATGGGGGGACCACCCTCCAAGCCTAAGTACTCCTTGTCGACCGATAGTGAACAAGTACCGTGAGGGAAAGGTGAAAAGCACCCCGACGAGGGGGGTGAAAGAGATCCTGAAACCGAACGCCTACAAGCAGTTGGAGCCCGAAAGGGTGACAGCGTACCTTTTGTATAATGGGTCAGCGACTTAATTTATCGAGCAAGCTTAAGCCGTTAGGTGTATGCGCAGCGAAAGCGAGTCTTAATAGGGCGAGAGTTCGATGGATTAGACCCGAAACCGGGTGATCTAGCTATGAGCAGGTTGAAGGTGCGGTAACACGCACTGGAGGACCGAACCCACGTCTGTTGAAAAAGACGGGGATGACTTGTTGCTAGGGGTGAAAGGCCAATCAAACCCGGAGATAGCTGGTTCTCCGCGAAATCTATTTAGGTAGAGCGTGGGATGAATACCTTGGGGGGTAGAGCACTGGATGGGCTAGGGGGTCTCACCGACTTACCAAACCTAACCAAACTCCGAATACCCAAGAGTACTATCCTGCAGACACACGGCGGGTGCTAACGTCCGTCGTGGAGAGGGCAACAACCCTGACCGCCAGTTAAGGTCCCTAAGTCATGGCTAAGTGGGAAAGGATGTGAGGATCCCAAAACAACCAGGATGTTGGCTTAGAAGCAGCCATCATTTAAAGAAAGCGTAACAGCTCACTGGTCTAAATAAGGGTCTTTGCGCCGAAAATGTAACGGGGCTAAAGCCATGCACCGAAGCTGCGGGTGCCGTAAGGCGCGGTAGCGGAGCGTTCTGTAGGCTGATGAAGGGATACTCGTGAGAGGTCCTGGAGGTATCAGAAGTGCGAATGCTGACATGAGTAACGATAAAGAGTGTGAGAGACACTCTCGCCGAAAGTCCAAGGGTTCCTGTGCAATGCTAATCAGCGCAGGGTTAGTCGGCCCCTAAGGCGAGGCAGAAATGCGTAGTCGATGGGAATGAGGTTAATATTCCTCAACCAGTGGGATGTGACGAATTCCGGAAGTAGTTTGGTCTTATTGGATTGATCAGGCTGCCTAGGAGTTCCAGGAAATAGCACCCACATTAGACCGTACCCGAAACCGACACAGGTGGACTGGTAGAGCATACCAAGGCGCTTGAGAGAACTATGCTGAAGGAACTCGGCAAATTGCTCCCGTAAGTTCGCGAGAAGGGAGACCCGTTAGAAGGCAACTTCTGGCGGGTGGCACAGACCAGGGGGTTGCGACTGTTTATCAAAAACACAGGGCTCTGCGAAGCCGCAAGGCGACGTATAGGGTCTGACGCCTGCCCGGTGCCGGAAGGTTAAGAGGAGTGGTGAGAGCTGCGAATTGAAGCCCCGGTAAACGGCGGCCGTAACTATAACGGTCCTAAGGTAGCGAAATTCCTTGTCGGGTAAGTTCCGACCTGCACGAATGGCGTAACGACTTCCCCGCTGTCTCCAGCATAGACTCAGTGAAATTGAATTCCCCGTGAAGATGCGGGGTTCCTGCGGTCAGACGGAAAGACCCCGTGCACCTTTACTATAGCTTCGCGCTGACAGTTGTGTTGGCATGTGTAGGATAGGTGGTAGGCTTTGAAGTCCGGGCGCCAGCTCGGATGGAGCCATCCTTGAAATACCACCCTTGTTGTCATGGCTGTCTAACTGCGGTCCGTTATCCGGATCCGGGACAGCGCGTGGTGGGTAGTTTGACTGGGGCGGTCGCCTCCCAAAGAGTAACGGAGGCGCGCGATGGTTGGCTCAGACCGGTCGGAAATCGGTCGTCGAGTGCAATGGCATAAGCCAGCCTGACTGCGAGACTGACAAGTCGAGCAGAGACGAAAGTCGGTCATAGTGATCCGGTGGTCCCGAGTGGAAGGGCCATCGCTCAACGGATAAAAGGTACGCCGGGGATAACAGGCTGATGATGCCCAAGAGTCCATATCGACGGCATTGTTTGGCACCTCGATGTCGGCTCATCGCATCCTGGGGCTGGAGCAGGTCCCAAGGGTTTGGCTGTTCGCCAATTAAAGCGGTACGTGAGCTGGGTTCAGAACGTCGTGAGACAGTTCGGTCCCTATCTGCCGTGGGCGCAGGAGAATTGAAAGGAGCTGTCCCTAGTACGAGAGGACCGGGATGGACGCACCTCTGGTGGACCTGTTGTGGCGCCAGCCGCATTGCAGGGTAGCTATGTGCGGAAGGGATAACCGCTGAAAGCATCTAAGCGGGAAGCCCACCTTGAGACGAGTTCTCCCTGAGAGTCGTGGAAGACCACCACGTTGATAGGCCGGGTGTGGAAGTGCAGTAATGTGCGAAGCTTACCGGTACTAATAGCTCAATCGGCTTGATTACTCTCATTTGTCTATATTCATTCATCGGAGCTTTTGCCCTTGCAAAAGTGAGACTAGCGATAGGCGATTTGAAAAATCGCCGTTAGCGTGAAAACGCGCGGCAATCAAATCCTATTCGTAAACCAGCTTCTCTGTTTGTTATTCGCCGGCCCGGTGGCTATGGCGAGGACACCAAACCCGATCCCATCCCGAACTCGGCCGTTAATATCCTCTGCGCCAATGGTACTCCGTCTCAAGACGTGGGAGAGTAGGTCGCTGCCGGGCCTGCTAATAACAAACATTCAAAAAACCCCCCGTTCAGTCCAATACTGGCGGGGGGTTTTTGCGTCTCCTATTCTCTAATCCCGCAACTATAAATTTGTGATATTCTGGGACGATAAAAAACTCTAATTCAAAAACCAGAATGATATACAAAACCATATTTGATTTATGGACGGTTATGCATGTTGCAAATTACATTGAGTTCAGAAGATGCCTTCATTCGCTATGAAGCCGTAAGGGCACGGTTTCCGCATTTGCCTACATGCAAAAGTGATTTGAGCACGACTGCATCCATCTCTAGCCTTTCAGACATTACGGAGCAGTTTGATGCTTTCGTGTTTGATGCATTCGGTGTCCTTAATGTCGGTGACAGCGCTATAACTGGAGCCTGTGATCGGATCAATTTCCTACGGAATAAGGGTAAACGGCTTTTCGTCTTGACCAACGCAGCTTCCTATCGTTTTGCAAAGGTCGTAGAAAAATTCGAAAAACTCGGGTTTTCATTTCTCGATAGCGAGCTTGTGTCCTCTCGAGCAGTTTGCGAAATGCATTTGGGGCAGTCAGGTATAGAAGGTGTTTGGGGTGTTGTTGCGCCAAAGGATTTTAGTCCTGGTGAATTGTCTGTGCCCTGTTTCAGTCTCACTGACGACCCTGCTGGTTACGAGCAGGCAGATGCGTTCCTGATCCTTTCAAGTGAGAGCTGGACGAATGACAGACAGGAGCTGCTGGTTGCCAGTCTAGCCAGAAAGACAAGGCCCGTCATTGTCGCCAACCCGGATCTGGTTGCGCCGCGTGAGATAGGACTGTCAATCGAGCCGGGTTATTACGCTCATGATCTCATGGATCGCGTGCCCGGTCTCTCTGTGGCCTTTCATGGCAAGCCATTTGCCAGCGTCTATGATGAAGTTGAACGACGATTGCACGGGATTGTACCTCCGAATAGAATCGTGATGATGGGGGACAGTCTGCACACGGACATTTGGGGGGCCCGCGTCAGAGGATGGGGCTCTGTTCTGGTAACGGAGCATGGTTTCCTCAGGGGGCAGGATCCTCTAGAAGCGATCAGGGTGAGTGGTATTGTTCCGGATTTTATCGTCCCGTCCATCTGACGTATCAGGTTGACGATGCAACCATCGCCGTAATTCGGTCATCGGACGTACCTAGAAGTGACTTTATGGTGTAGCTTTCTCGAGGCAGTTTGATTCTGACCCTCGATAAGGGGCAGAGCCTCTCTGACGATGCCGCCGACGGCTTGCCACTCTTTAACTGCAATTGACTGTACCATGGATACGCTCCCACGTTCCGTTCCGAAGTCCAATCAGGCAATTACGCAAGCGTGGTTGCAGCATATTCGTGCGTCCGTCGGGGCTATTGGGTCATCTGGGCTAATAGCCTTTCTGATGCCGCCAATTCTGCTTTTCGGTTTTGGCCTGTTTCCAATCGCGCTTCAGCTTTTCTTCCTGCTTACCGCTTTGGGCGTTGCACTGGCAATTGGGTCTACCTTGCTGTTTCGCCTCACGCTTAAAAAGGCGGATCGGTTCTATCGCAGCGGTTCTTTCAATCGGATTGCCGCGATCCGAACCATGGCCGTCAGCCATAGACTTTTCATGTTGTCGCAAGCGCTTTGGTGGGGAGGATTGACACTGCTCTTGGCCGCGTTAATCCTTCGGGAGTTCGGCGCGATGATCGCTGTTTTTTTTCTCGCTGGTGGTATGCTCGGGGTTGGAGCGTCGCAGTTTGTCAGCGCATTGAAGGCGCGGCCGACCTTTTTTCGTCTCATCTGCTGCCGGCGAGGTTCGGTCCCCGTTCTCGGGTGGAGTGCACTGGTTCGTTATGTGCTGATGCCAGATGAGCGATTGGCTGCCGACCGGCTCGACGATCCGGATGGTCTGGCTTCTCTGCTGGCGGTGATCGCACAAGGGGAGGGCAGTTCCAATGGGGCAGCCTTGCGCATTCCATCGTTTGGCGAGTGGCCGGGCCTTTCATGGCTGCGCGAAACGCGGTTGCGCTTGCGGGCAAGTGTTCCGCTGTTCGGGCTTGGTTGTCTGTCCGGGGTGATCGCGGGTGGCATTCTTCTTTGGGGCGTGGGGCTCGATCCGATAATAAGCGGTGCGATCAGCTCCAAGAGCCCTTCTGAAACAGAAGCTGTGGTTATGGATGGCGCCTCCACTGACGCTGCTTCCGGACCAAAGACGGAACCTGCCAACAAGGTCGGAGATGCGGTGGCTGAAGCGGCTCAAGTCGAACCGCAGAATCAAGGGAGGCTATCTCCGATTGGATCGCCGCAGGACAGCGGCAAAGACATGGCAGGAGGGCAGAAACAGGCCGCCAGCGAGCCAACAGGTCAGCCACAGGTCGGCAGTCCTCTTGCCGACGAGGAGACGGCGATGGCGCAGGACAGGGCTCCCTCTACGTTGAGTTCCGTTCCTCAGGAGGATGCTGGTCAGGAGACCGGTTTGGCGGAGCAATCGGATGCTGCTGGCTCGGAACTTGCCGCGCCGGGAGGCGGCAGGGCGCAAGCGGAGCCGCAAGCCCTGTCCGACACACTGGCGCCTTTTCCGCCGGAGAGCCGGACAATGGACAGGCTCGAAGTGGACCTTGTGCCCGGCAGGGCGACGGGTGCTGCGTCCTCGTCTGAAGGAACTGGCCGCGATCAGCGCGAAGGTATTGCCAGTGCTACCGTAGCTGCTGAAACCTCTGGGTCATACGGTCGTGGTGCAAAAGACGCCCGCATCGAGGAAATTCACGCAAAGGCGACGAATCGTGACACAACTATGCCAACACGCCCCCATATTCCGGTGCAGCAAGTGCCCCGCTGGATGAAATCCCTGATTACGCCGCTGTCTGAATGAGGAAGTCATGAGTCAAATCACTCCGGAACAAGCAGCCCATTTTCTGCTGCAGGTCAAACAGAGCGTGCAGCGGGATATAGTCGGGCAGGATGCCGTCATCGACGGGCTGATCGCTGCGCTGTTCACTGGTGGGCATGTGCTGCTGGAGAGCAACCCCGGGCTTGGAAAGACCTCACTGGCTGTGTCTTTCGCCAACAGTCTCAAGATGGGGGATGGCGCGGGGTATGGCCGGATCCAGTTTACGCCTGATCTTTTGCCTTCCGATATCACAGGTACCTTCATGCCCGATATGAGCGGCAGCGGTGGGACGTTCGTGTTCCAGCCAGGGCCGATTTTCCGGCAACTGTTGCTGGCTGATGAAATCAACCGGGCGACACCGAAGACACAGGCTGCGATGCTGGAAGCCATGGCAGAGAAGAAGGTCACGGTACTGGGCGAGACGCGGTCGCTGGTCGAGCGCAAGATCCTGTCGCAGGGTTTGCAGCAGGCTGGCTACGAGACCCCGTTCATGGTGATTGGCACCCAGAACCCGATCGATCAGGAAGGCACCTATGAGCTGCCTGAAGCACAGCTGGATCGCTTTCAGCTCAAGCTGCTGATGAAATCATCCGACAGCGGGACATTGATCGAGATTGTCGAACGGGTTTCCGGCGCCAGTCGGTTTCGTCGGGATGAGCGCCCGGCTCTCGATATCGATCAGTATTCCGTCGAGCAGTGTGGCTGGCTGATTGACCAGACAAAGGCGCTTCTTGCCGAGACCGAGATGCCGCGCAAGATGGTTGAACATGCGGTCAATCTGGTGCAGGCCACACATGGAGCGGTCAAGGCTGATGATCTGATCGATGTCGCGCCACGCTCCGGGGCCGAGATCATGCGGTTTGTCGAGCGCTATTGTGAATGGCCGCTTGGGCCGCGCGCGGCGATTGCCCTCATTCAGGCGAGCAAGGCCAAGGCCTTTCTGTTGTCGGCCGAGAGCGCCGCTGGCGATATGCAAGCCATGGCGGCCAGAGCCTTCGTCGAGATGGCTCCCGGAGCCTTGCGCCATCGCATGAAACTGAAGTTTGGCTGGCAGCGGCAGGCCGTCGAGGAGTTTCCATCGCTGAAAGTGCATCGGGATGTGGAAGAGGTGCGGACAAGACTGCTATTGCATCTGCTTGCGCTCAGTGCACCGGATGCTGCCGGTTATAGCGAGTTCTTCAAACCCCATCTTCTCAGCCAATGATTCACTTGCGCCCCAATCCCCTTGATCCCGAGACGCTTGAGGACATCTGTCTTCAGGCGCAAAAGTCCTTTGTGACCGCGGGAACAGGGGCTCTTCTGCGGCGCAAGCTGGGGCAGTCCCTCGACTACCGCGAGCACCGGGCCTATGCCTTTGGTGATGATGTGCGCCACATCGACTGGCGTGCCTCGCTGCGCCATGGCGGCAAAGCGGATTATCTGGTGCGGTCTTTTGAAGCAGAAGAGCGGTTCCAGCTTCTCGTTATTGTTGATGACAGTGCCGCCATGCGCGCCGGGCTGGGTGAGGCTGGACGGGTGAGCAAGCTCGAGATCGCCCTCTGGATCTGCGAGGCGCTTGGTCACGTCGCAACAAGACAGGCTCTTGATATCGCTCTTGCCTGCATCGATAGCGGCAGGGAGAGGGCCGATGATCGGATCGTCTTTGCCCATGGCAGGCAGATCGAAGAGCAATTCGCCCGGTTTTCCGAGACGGTGCTCAATGCTTTTCCTGAGGAGGAGGATGGCGGGGCGACTATGGCAGGGGCTCTGGGCCGGTTGCCGCAGTCTTCCGTGACGGTTTTTCTCACCGATTTCTACCGGACCGGCGATGCCAAGGTGGTATTTGAAGAGGCGGTTTCGCTTGCCCGTCGCGGTTATCGGCAGGCGGTGGTCTGTGAGCTGGACAGCTGGCCGACGGAACGGGCCATCCTCGCGGAGACCGTGGTTTCTCTTGGCAGGATCGGCAAGACGAAAGGTCGTGACGGCAGTTTTCTGGCAACAAGCCATGAGCTGGCTCTGGCCGATGACGCCATCGCCGCCCAGCGCTCCGGCTATCTCGACATGATCCATCAGGGTGGCGTGATCCACTGCCCCTGGGCGCTGTCCGCACTATCCGATCCAGCGGCGGTGGGGGCGGCTTTCCGCTCCGGCTTCCGGGAATTTCTCTTGCGTAGTGAGCTGTTCGGGAGGACCGGATGACGGGTCTGGCTTCTCTGGGCAGCAGCTATCTGGCCCTCGCCGTGGTTGGCTTGCTCATTGTTGCGCTGCTGGTCCGCTACATGCGGCGGTCAACTGTCCGACAGATTGACCTCTCCTCCTTGCGGTTCCTTCCTGAGTTGTCTCCGGCGACGAAGAAGCGGACGCGCTGGCAGTTCGCTGCGCCGTTCTCCAGCCCCCTGTTCTGGTTGCGCCTTGTGGCCCTTATGTGCCTGTTTTCGGCGCTACTGCTGGATGGGGTGACGCTTGCCAAACGGGAAGCGCCAACGCTGGGGGTTCTGATTGCCGTTGACCAGACGCCGAGCATGGCTGCCGGCGCTCCGAGCCGGGCACAGCAGGCCAGCGCTCTGGCCGGAGACATCGCCAATCATGTTGTTGCACTTGGCGGTTGCTGGCGGCAGGTTGCGTTGCCCTTCACCCAGATTGCTGAAGGGGGGGGGGATCAACTGGCACGTGACGGACTATCGCCAATCGATATGGAAGCGCTGTTGACAGCAGGCCTTGAGCAGGATTCTTCCTGCCTCTGGACCCATGTCGTCGTGGTTTCGGATCTGCCAAGGCCGCCGCTCCTTGCCCTTGCGCCGAAGGCCGCAGACAAGGGGCCGGCGGCGATGATGCCTCTGTGGTTTGAGGTAGGGGACACCGTTGCCAACCGGGCATTGCTCGGGGCTGGCTTCAAGGCTGCGGGCCTTCAAGGAGACGATGCTCGTCTGACCCTTTCGCTTGCGGCCTACGGCGCGCCGCAAGGTGATGCACAGCTTGTTGTAACCGGACCGGATGGCGAGACGATTGAGCCTGCGGAGCCGGTCGATCTCTACGGGGATGGCCCTTTGGTGGCAAGCTATCCGGTGTCCCGCCCGGGCGTCTATCATGCAGTTCTCAGCGAGGAGGGCGGCATCGAAATCGACAACCGGCTGGACATCACCCTTGGCGCCATCGCCAACCTGCCCATTGCCCTTGGCACCTCGCTTGCTGGTCGTCCGATTGCTGCCTTCGCCGGACGGATGGCACCGCTTGTCGACGGCGCGGACCGGGACGATGCGGTTCATGTTGATGTTTACGGAGATGGGAAGGCTGTTGCCCGGCGGGGGATCTATCTCGTGGACGGGCCGCAAGGGGGCTCCACACTGCTTGGCTATTTCGACAGTTCCAGCCCGCTCCTTGAGGCGCTTGACCTTGACCTGCTGGAAGCACTTCATCCGCATGGGCTTGACCGGCTGCCGCAAGGGTTCAGGCTGGTTGCCTCCGGTGCCGATGGTTCCATATGGCTTGCCACCAGAGGCGGTCCCGATCCGGCGGTGATCATGCCCGCGCCTGCGGGCGGATTGGGCGCGGCTCTCTCTGACCCGGCGCAGTTGACCTGGCTTGTGGCCTTCATCAACGCCTATCACCTTGTCTCTGATGACCGGCAACAGTTGCTGGCGGTGACGCATGTGAACGAGGCCGGGGAACCGCTGCGGGATGTGGTCTTCGAGAGCAATCTGGCAAAGGTTGCCGGACACAATCCGTCGATTGTCGATATTCAGCCAGTTGTCCATGCGGGCGGGGCTGAGCAACCTTTCTGGCCGTGGCTGCTGCTTCTGGCCGTGCTGGCGCTTTGCGCCGAACGGTTCCTTGCTCTCAGGAGAGGCGGAGAAAGGAGGGCAGCATGACGGCTTGCGAGTTGATTGTTTCCCATGTCTCCCGCCTTGGCTGGGTTGCAACCTGTCAGGAAACTGGTCTGGTCGCCAGCCTTGCGAGTTGGGGCGTTCTACTGCTGGTGGCTGGTCTGCTGCTGCTGACGTTCTGGCGCATGGTTTTGCGGCCAGCCGAGGGGAGAGGTCGCTCGCGGGGGGTGGTTCTGTCTTCCGCGGCCGTTGTTCTGTCCGCGTTGCTGTTGGCTGTTGCTGCCGGAAGACCGGAGTTCCTGCACCGGCCAACGGATGGGCAGCAGCATTTCATTTTTGTGGTGGATCAGTCTGAGAGCGCACACCGGCAGGGAGCGGCCCGCGCAGCCCGGCTCAAAGCCCTTGTCGAGGACGTCCAGGCCCTCACCAAGGGGCGGGAACAGGCGACGCGGGTTTCTGTTCTGGATTTCGCCGCAGGGGTCGATATCCGGCTCAATCGCGGCAGTCTTGCCGACGGGCTGGCCGTTGTCCTGCGGGATGACCGCTCAGAGCGCCTGTCGCGGGATGGCAGTGACCTCGCCGGTGCTATCAAGGCAGCCGAAGGGCTCGCCGATCAGCTGGGTGATGACGATGTCGTCTTTCTGATCAGCGATGGCAACAGCACCGGCGCCTCTCTTGAGGCCATCGCGGCCACCATGAAGGGACACTTGCATCGGCTCTATGTGACCACACTTGATGCTGGCGCGCCAGCAGAAGGGATCGTGTCGTCCTATCTGCCCGCCAGTGTGCAATCGGGCAGTGACCCGACCTTCCGGGTGGTGCTTGATCCGGGTGACCCGGTGCAAAATGGCGCTCAGAGCAAAGACTGGGCGTTAGCGCTTGAGCGGGATGGCGCGCCGGTCGCACTTGAAAAAAGCGAGATCCATGGAACCGGCGCCATTGAGGCTTTGCGGCTGCCTGTGCGCTTTGATGGTCGCGGGATCCACTACGCTGCGGTCAATCTTGCCAACGGGGATCAGTCTTTTGTGACCAGAGCCTTCACACTGGTCAATGCGCCGGTGCGGGTGCTCGGGGTTGGGGACACGGCGTTCCTTGACGGGCTGCCACCGGATCAGTTCCAGCTCACTGAGCGTAAGGCTGGCAATCTGTCAGGGCTTGAGGATTTTGACGTGGTGGTGTTGGGCGGCGTTCCGGCTTCCACTTTCAGCGATGCAGACCTTGAGAAGCTCGCCGGGGCTGTTGGGTCGCGCGGGTTGGGGTTGTTGCTTGTCAACGGCCCGATGCGCGGCAGTGCCGAGGACCCGACCGTTATTCAGAGCTATGCTGACACGCCGCTTGATCCGCTGTTGCCGGTTTCGCCGGACCCGCGCTTCCTGATGGATGACCCGCCGCCGCGCGATACCATCGTGCTGGTCGATACCTCCGGTTCTATGTCTGGTGGTGGTCTGGCTGCGGCCCGGTCGGCGGTAGCCGATCTTCTTGGCTATCTGCGCCCGGAGGACAGCTTGCAGCTTGTCACGTTTGGCGGGTTGTCATCGGGGCGCCAGTTCGGGACTGAGGACGGCAAGGCGGCGATTCGCGCTTTTGCCCGTCGTTTTCCCACCGGTGACAGCTCCAACGTGACCCGGGCCTTCGAGACAGCTCTGGCATCAACCGGCAATTATACATCGGTTTTTCTGATCACCGACGGCATGGTCGATCCTTATGACTATGCGAAGGCCGGTTTGTCCTTCTATTATCTGCAATATGGCAGCGGCCTTGCGCCGCTCAATGAGGAAATCGCGAAGGCGGCGCGGCAATCTCAGATCCTGCAATCCGGTCAGGGGCTTGCATTCAGGCCCGATTCCTATCTGCCGGAGGAGAAGGCGGAATTCTTTTCGCCCGACCCTGTGCATCCACGCATTGTTTCGCCGATCGAGAATATCCTTGGTGGCATAGTGACCCCCGGTGTTGCCTTCAGCTATGCGAGGGCCGATGCGCTCAGGGTGCTTGTCAGCGATAGTATCGAAGGGGAACCCGTGCTCGCATTCAGTCAATCCCGGCAGGCGCAAAGTGGTCGCACAGGAGTGTTTCTGTCGGCCTTTGATGCGGCGTGGAAAGACAGCGAGGCAGGCCGGAAGGCCATCGAGGCCAGTCTGTTGCAACTGGTCAAATGGTCGGCAAGGTCGCGCTATGCCTTCCGCCTTTCCGATCTTGGCGGGCAGATTGGTCTGCAAATTTCGGTGATGGAGGAAGACGGGGCGTCGCATCTGCCTCAGAGCCTTCCCCAAACCTTGGCGGCAACGCTCGCCGTTGGTGGGCAGACCATCGGCATTCCCCTTCAGCCTGTTTCCGAAGGCAGTGGCGTGTTTGAAGGGCGGCTGCCGCTGTCCCTGACCGAAGAGGGAACTGGCGAGGACGCCAGGGCAGGGGCCCGCGAGGGGCTGCTCTATCTGCAAGAAGGGGGGGCTGGTGCGCTGGACGCGCCGCAAGCCATCCCGATCATGCTGCCCCCCGCAAGGACGATCACGGGTAATGGACGAGAAGCTGCCAGTTTCGGCGTCAATCGCTCCGGGCTTGAGGCACTAGCCGAAGTGAGCGGTGGCGCGGTTGACCATTTGCCTGCGCCCCGGGAAGCCGGCCTTCAGCCAGTAGTGCCTCCACAACCTCTGCATCTGCCGCTCATCCTGCTTGCTGCCATCTTCGCAGGCCTTGGCTTCCTGATGAGGGGGAGCCGGTTATGACGGAGCACTTTGCCGAACAGTCGATGCCTGCCAGCAGAAGGCGACGCAAGGCTCACTGGTTTGCGCCGCTTGATGCCGCGTCTTTCGAGGCCGCAGATGTGATCGCGCTTTTGCGCAGGCTCGGTCATGAGGCCTTGGCCTTTCTGTTCGAGGGCGGATCGCAGCCCCGTCTGTCACGCGCCGATGCCAAGGCGCTGCAACCGCTGTTTGGCGGCAATGACTGGATGGAGAAGCGGCCCGGAAGTTATCTGGGCTATCTCGACTCGGTCCTCTATTTCACCGGCAACAACGCCGATTTCAGCCACAACGAGATGGCGCTTGCCCTCGGGGCAACGGTGCAGAAGCGCTTTTGGCGGCGCTGGGCCTTTGCCAGAAAGGCGCGGGGGGCGGGGCTGATCGGTGGTGAAATGCTGGCTCCGGTGCTGCTTGAAGGGGCGTGGTCCGACCCGAGCTTCCAGATGCATGCCCTTGGGGTGATCCGCAAGGATTGGCGGCAAAGGACACTGCACTATCCAGACGACATCGATTGGCCTGATTATGTATCTATCAGACTGGTTCTGATTCTTGTCCTGCTGGCGCTGTCGGGAGACAATGGCAAGAAAGAATCACATGTTCAGCATCTGGGCAGACGCCTCCGGGCCTGGTGGCAGAAACCTGTGCGGCGGATGGAGCGGCGCCTGTCGCTTCTGCTGCCGCCCGCGTTGGCTGCGGCGGTAGAGGCGGTCGATCTGGAGCATCTGGTCGTCATGGACGCCATTGTCCGCGTGCCGGGCGCTTTGCGGTCCGAACCGGTTCGGCGGTTTTGCGAACGCTCGGCGCTTGGCGGGGTCTACGGCTTTGCGGGCGATGCCAATGAAGCTGAAGCCAATGAAGCTGAAGCCGGGGGCGCGGGCCGGGAGCAGATGCCGGATCGCGAGGAAGAAGAAGCCGTTCTGGCGCTGGGGTCGCGTCTGGCCGGACGTTTGTTGTAGGCGGCATTGCCGCTTTTTAGGAGAGTCGTTGTATGTTTTCGCAAAGAGTCATGGCGGAATTGCTGGAGCGCCACGGGGATCTTTTTTCAGATCTGGTGGCGGTCAAGAAAACTCTCAACGAACGCTTCTACGGCCTTTCCGAACAGATCCATTGCCAGATGCTGGCGGTGGCCTCGGGCGAATCGATGCTGCTGATCGGCCCTCCGGGCACGGCCAAATCCCGCCTGATCCGTGCCTTCGCCCATTTATGCGGTCTGTTGGGCGATGATGAGTTGCTTGGCAACGAGAGCCATGGAGAGAATGGTGTCTTACGGCAATTGCAGCAGGAGCCGCGCTATTTCGAATATCTGCTGACGCCCTTCACCGAGCCGGGGGAGTTGTTCGGTTTCTTCGATATCGGCAAGCTCTTCGACGCCAACGGGCGCAGCGGTGGGCTAGAGCGCCTGCATGAAGGAATGATGCAACACGCCGAGATCATCTTTCTGGACGAAGTGTTCAATGCCTCGAGCGCCATTCTCAACTCGCTGCTGACTTTCATCAACGAACACAAGTTTCACGACCGGGGCAAATCCTTCGAGGTCAACCTGTCCTGTCTTTTCGGAGCGACCAACTATCCGCCCAAGCGGCCGGAGCTGCTGGCGATCTATGACCGTTTTCTGCTGCGTAGCTGGGTGGATAATGTGCCCTCCGAGCCACATGCCATCGGGGCGCTCATCCAGACCGGCTGGCAGGAAAGTCACGCTGCCGATCTGGGGGTGACCTTTCCGCTTTTGCTGGAACGGGCGGAGCGCTTCCGGGCCGATCTGCGCACCTTGAGCCAGAGCGGAGGGCTGTCGATCGACTTGCAGGACGACGGGGTCAATGACATGTTGGTGCGCCTCACCTGTATCGCCGACTATGCGCGCGGGCGTCGCCTGTCGCAGCTTTCCAACCGGCGGTTGGTGCGTTTCTCCAGGATTTTTCTGGTCAACGCCCTGATGCGGGCCGCCGAGAAGGGCGAAGCCCAACCGATGGCTGACATCGGCGAGGATCTGATGCTGTTGGCGCGGCATGGGCTGGATCGCTTGCCGACCCGTTTCAGGAAAACGACCTGATGTCGCTGCTGGTCAAGGGCCAACTCTAATGAATGTGACCATCGTCGGGAGAGAACAGGCTGATCGCTGGATCACCGCTGCTGTGGGAGAGGCAACTCTCCCGGCGCAGGGGGAGACCCGCAAGGTCCTGCGCCTGTTCCATGATCGCCATATCGGCATCCCGCCCGACTTTGCGCGTGATCTGGCTCAGGGGTTCTCTGTGCGCTATCCGGATTTTTCCAATCCGGTGCGGCTATTGGTCTATCGGCGTCTTCTTGATGCGCTCGACGCAACCCGCAGCATGAAGCAGGATCCGCGGCAGTTCGATCACATCCCCCGCCCGCAATTCTATGACATCTGTCTGCTGCCGCTTGCCGCAATGGTCATGGAGGAGATGGGCGAGACCTTCCTGTTTAGTCTTGAGCGTGGGCTCGATGAGGTTGATGACGAGGCGTATCGGGCGTTTGCGCGGCGGTTCGAGGCGGGCTTTCTCGCCGTTTGCGAAACGGACCTGACGGCGCTTGGGGACCAAGAGCACGAGAAACAACGGGAACCGCAGGCCTGGCCGTTGTTCTGGGAGCGGGTTGCGCATCAGCTTTGGGGCGAATTGCAGCGGGCCCGGCACGGCGGCGGTGACTTTACCGAGCGAGCCTTTGCTCGCGTCTATTATGACGATGTGCTGTTGCGCATGGTGCATGGACTTGCGCCGAAACCGAGTTTTGTGCCGGAACCGGGGCAGGATAGTTTCGAACTGACTGAGGAGCAGAATGCCCATCTGGCGCATCCCAAACAGGGGGGCGTGGTGGGCATCCATACCACCGCTCGCGTCGAGGACATCGAGGACATGCTGTTGTCGGAAATGGTTTTGCCGCCGCATCTTCTGGCCGACAAGCTGCTCAATTCCTCCTTTTTTGCCAGACATCGTCCGCCGCCACTCGACCAGAAGCAGCAGGTGCTGCTGCTAGGGGCAAGCCTTGATGACGGCGACGACCCGGCGATTGCGCTGGCCAAGGCCTGCTGGCTCGATGCCATCTTTCGCATGGCGATCGTGCTGGCCAAAAATGACTTGTTGCAAAGCGAGGTGCGCTTTGGGCAATGGTGTCGGCAGATGGGCGTGGTCACCGCTCGCATGAAGGTGGGCGACTATCACCATCTCAAGGTACTCGATGCCGCCTCTGTGAGCCGCCTTCAGATGCACAGATTCTTCTGCGATGCAGGCTGGTTGCCCGGCTTTCTCTCCCTGATGCCGGGGCTTGACAGTCGTCAGGATGGCCGGATGGCTGCATCCTCTTTCCGGCAGCAGAAGGAGCCGGGGCTCGGCGATCTTCTGGGCACGCTGTTTCCCGAAGCCTCCGGGCCGGGGGATGACGATCTGCCGGATTTTGCTGCGGCCCTGATGGTGGTGATCCGGCGCGCCCGCGTGGGTGCTGCGCCGTTCACCAGCTCCGGCCCTCAATCGACGCCGCCGACCGTCACGATGGTTATCAATTGCCCCGCCGCGATACGCGGTGGCGAGCGATACATTCTCGAGGATGGGCAGAAGGCAGCTCTGTCCATTGCCATTCCGGGCGGAGCGTCTGATCCGGTCGGCCCGGAAGCCCTCAACAAGCTCGCCGGCGAACTGGTTGGTGCAATGCTGCAATTCTTTTGGGGCGAAGTAAATGGCTGAACAACTGGTCTATGTGCTGCCTCGCCTCTCTGCCGAGGTTGCTCTGGAAATTCTGGCGGATCTGATCGAGAAGACCGGGGCCGAGGGGATCGACCGCATCCATATCCAGCCGGAGCGCAGCGGTCAGGTCGTGCTGTCCTACCGCACCGACCACACCCACCCTGGCGCCGATATTGACCCGCGCATCGAGGGGATGCTTTACCAGAGCTACAACCGGCACCCGTCCATCGCCGGCAAGGGTGGGCGGCTGCCCGACGATCTGGCCGACGCCAGACTGGAAGAGTGGATTGCCGAGGATGCCACGCGGGCCTTTGCCGGGTTGATCGGGCTTGCCATCGCATCAAGCCAGAGCCGTTTCCTGATGGCGACCGGCTCTAATGCCATCGCCACGGCGACGGCTCTTGACGACACGGCCTATGTGCTCGGAGTGGTCGGGCCGATGACCTCGGTTGCCGAGGCCTTTGCCCGGATCGAGTGGCGATCCAGCGGCATGACCCTGTCGTGCCTCGGGGTCGAGCGGGCTGAGCCGCCGCGAGCTGGCGATATTCCCGGCCATCTGGCCATTGCCCGGATCGGGATCAATCCGGAATGGGGCGGTACTGAAGCAATTGTCCTCCGGCATCAGGAGCTGTTTGAAGGCAACGTCGATTTCCGGCTTGCCTATCCTCTTGTCGGTGGTCACCTGCTGCTGCTCAAACCGCAGGTGCAGCTCGCTGAAACCGTGCGGGTGGCCGCGAGCCGCATCGTCTTCCGGCTGATGCTGACGCTTGGAGCTGAGGTGCCCAAGGGGCTGGCGCTTGACTGGCTGAGCGATGACAGTGGCATGGTGAGCATCGATGCGCTTGAGGTCGATCTACCGAAGCTCGACATATTGTCGTCCGTATCGTCCGCTGACAATAATGCCGTTGCTGCTGATGGGGTGGGAGGCGAGGCTGCTGTTGCAGAGCCTGTTTCTCCGCCGGTGGACATCGATTTCGTCAGGCTGGCCCATCTGGACGATGCGACGGCCCATCTGCGCGGGCTGCTGAAACAGCACGCCAGCACGATCGGCCATCGCCTGAACCTGCAGCGACTGCCTGATTACAGCGACAGCTCGGAGCTGTTGATGGAGATCGACCGGCAGATTGACGAGCTGGCGATCCGGCGGGATCTCATTCTCGGCGAAGGGGCGGGGGACTGGCGCCTGCTGCGCTTTCCTGCCGACGGGATCGAGGCCTTTGTCGACTATCTCAGGCGGTTCAGTCTCGAGGTTATCGATTCGGGCTATCTGCGCTATGGCTTTTCGAGCAGTAGCGACGACCCGCACGGGGTTCATTTCCTGCTCTACCGGTTGCGGGATGTTGGAACGGAACCCGCCTATCCGACAGTTCTCTGGCGGAACAGGCTGAAATGCGGCACCATTAGCCATCGGGTCGACCCGATGTTCGCCCAGTTTGCTGTTGCCCAGAAGGCTCGCAGTCTGGTTTTTACTCCACCGTCCCATGTGGTCGTGCCCAACTTTCGCGCCACCCAGACCGATATCGACCATTATCTCAAGCAGGGCTTTGGCGGCTTCTTCAACGCGTCCGGTGTGGCAGACGTCATGCAGATGGATAATCCGATCTACTGCTTTGGCCAGAGCGAGGATGGCAGGCTGCGCATCGAGATTCTCGATGGTGACGACTTCCAGCCCGTGCGGCGTGTGATTCCGTTCCTCAATGATAATCTGCAGATCGGCCATCATCTGGATACCGCTTCTTTTGTGTCGGAAATGGTGGATGCTCATTGGCGCGGCGAGCAGATGCAGAAGATCGAGGCAAGCAATGCAGCGCTTGCCGCAAGGCTCGAGGCGGATATGGCGACCGTGGACCGGACACTTGCATCGCGAAGCGAGGGGTTGCTGGATGCAATGGCTGAGGAGGTCAATGCACTCAGGGTCTATCTCTCCAAGATCACCGGTCTGATGGAAGATCTCAGCGACCGGTCGGTGGCGCTGGAGCAACTGGTCGGCGAGAGCATTCGCAATGCCTCATCCTATGAGGACATGATCCGCAAGGTGCCGGGCAAGTTCTCCGAACTGGAGGGCACCCGTCGCATCATTCAGGATGCCATCTGGACGGAGCATCAGAACTCTCAGGCCTTTGTCCAGACCGCGAGCCGGAATATCGGGGCAATCAATGAGATGATCGAGCGTTTGCGGGAGGAGCTGGACAAAGATGCCTGATCCTTCACCGTCAAGGTCACTGGGAGATACTGCAAGACTGCTGGATCCGTTTGAGCGGACGTTTGAGCAGGGGCTGGCCGAAATACCAGAGAATATCGCCCGGTCGCGTCAGAATATCGGCCGTATCCAGAAGGCTTCCAGCAGTGGCAAGGCGAGAGTCGAAGGCTTTCTGCAGACCCGCTCGGCGCTGGGCAAGCAGTCGAGGCGCGACTTGAAAAAGGCGCACCGGTCAATGCGCTGGACGCGGCTGCATTATCGCCTTGTGATGGTGGTACGTCGGATGGAACTCCTGTGGCTCAAGGCTCGACGGGTCTGGTCCCGTTTCTGGCGCCGCATTCTCGTGCTGGTGGTTGCCGTGGGGCTGGTCTATGGCGCCTTCGCCTATCGGGCCGACATCAGCGGGCTTGTCAGCCGTGGCTGGGGATGGATTGCCGGGGTGGACAGTCCTGAAGTGTCGATGCGCGATCACGAAGGCATACACCTCTCCGGCTCTTCAGGTCTCAGGTGGGGGCAAGGCTGATGATCCGGCGAGTGAAACAATTGTTGGCCCGTCCCTTGCGGAAAAAGCCTGTGGCCGTGCCGCCGCCGGAAGAGCGGCGAGCGGGCTCGCTTTCGCTGTTGCTGCAGGACAATGCGCCTGACCCCTATCGACCCAATCGCAACCGGCGCATTTGGATGCTCGGTGGCGGGCTGGCGGGGGGGCTGCTCTTTTCTCTGGCTACCGTCTTGAAGCTCTGGCCGGACATCTTTCCCTTCTCCGATATCTACCGGCTGCATGATGCCTATTGGCTGCCGCTCAAGGGCTGGCTCTGGACCGCTTGGTATCCATGGTGTCTGGTGCTATGGCTGCCCGTCGGGATCATCCTTGCCTTGCTGTCGGTGAGCTGGGCAAGCGGCCATGATCCGTTGCGGCCGTTGCATCGCATGGTCATTCTGGTGCTGGCAGGGCTTGTGCGGCTGCGGGTTCAGGGCAGCGAGGCGCCCGGCATGGGACTGTTGCAGACAGTGGTTGGCTGGGCGCAGCGGGCGGGTGTTGGAGCCTCTTATCTCGGGTTGGTGATCAAGCACGCCCTTGATGCGCAATTTGACCGGATGGAGGCTGCCGTCCTTGCAGGCGGCGGGGTGGGAAAAGGCTGGCTGCGGCAGGCCGACCGCCTGATGCGGGCGCGAGCCCTGTTTCCCGCCATGTGTGATGGCAACAGGGCGGAGCCGCATCAGGCTGGCGATGACCATGAAAAGCGGGCACGGTGGCTTGAGGCCTTTTTCGATCTGGCCTTTCTCAGCCATGTCGACAGGCATCAGGATGTTGCCGTCGCCGACTATCTCAACGAACTCCTCGCGGCGCTTGATCCGGACGAACGGCCACGCTTGCAGTTGCTGGAAGCCTTTTGTGCCGGGCGGCCGCTGGCCTCCTGTCAGGGAGCCCTGGGGCAGGCTCTTGCCAGTCTTGATCAGCTTTCGGCTGCCACCTCAGCCCAGTTTGCGCAGACACGCCGGGTCCAGCCGGGGGAATGCGACATGACAAGATTGCTGGCTCCCTGCTGCTTTGCCTTTCTTGCGGTTGCTGACCGCAACTGGTCGGTGGCCTCGGCGGCGGTGCTTGCCAGTCTCGACCAGACCTACAATGCACTGCGCCTCTCGGATGACTTCGAGGGCGAGGCTGACGAACTGGCATGGTGGCTTTCCCGGTCGCGCCTCGCCACTATCCGTTTGCTGCACGAGACTGTTCATCGCAAGGGGCTGGAAGACGGAACGCTCAGCCTGTGGCCAGACGGGCAGCCTGCCTATCGGGTGATGGATGGCAGCCGTCTTGCTGCGGGAGGGCTCTAGTCATGTTTTCCCGGTGGCGTGACCGCGCTTTCGACAGAGTGGAAGCCAAGAGGCGTGCAATCGAGCGGCTGGTGCCCTTGCGCGGGAGGCTGGATGCAATCCTGGTGTCGCTGTTCGGGCTTGTTGCCGTCGGGCTGGTTGTCCTCGGGGTGTTTCTTGCAAGCGGGCAGGCGCGGTTCGGCTGGTTCGATCCTGAACCGATCGTGCCATTCGCCGATGACCGTCTGGCAGCCAATCTCCGGTCCGATGCGGCGCGGCAGTCTGGTGCGTTTGTCGGGGCGGCCTATCTGGCCGACGATGATCGGCTTGCGCTGTTGCGCAAGGGCGGCGCGCTGCACAGCGTCGATCTCGGCAGCGGTCTGTGGTCTGACGATGAAGGACCGGACGGTCTTGCGGGTATCGAAAGTGCCTTTTCCGATCTTTCGTCCGGCTGTTCCAACCAGAGAGGGGAGGCCCGCGCCTCTTGTGTCGATCCTCGGGCGTTGTTTGCCTATAGTGAAGACGGTGGCCTGCTTGTCCGCCATGACGACACATGGCAGGTGCTCGTCTCGGATACGCGCTTTGTCGGAGCCTCCGGCAACGCAATCGACCATCAGGACATAGCCGATCTGGCGATCTCTGCGGATAAGCACTGGCTGTTGCTGGCAACGCGCGCCGAAGGGTTGGGGTTGTTCGATCTGACCCGCCGCCTGTGGGTGCCGCTTTCCACCGAGAGCCAGACGGCTATCATGGGCGATGACAGTCTAGCCCCGCCGTCACGGATGGTGGCGGTCGGGGACGGGTTCCTGCTGGCAACCGCATCGGGATTGCGGTCGGTGTCCTTTGACGCGCGCGGCGAGGTCAGTGCGGCCCGGCTGGTTGACGGTGGCTTCAAGACGGTCCTCGATCTGTCGGTGTTCGAGGGTGAGGCGCTGGTGCTGGCGACACGGTCCTGTGGCGAAGCGGCCTGTCTTGGCCTTTACCACTATGACCCCTCCGGCTCGCTGGTGCGATTGTTCGGCGAAGACAGGCTCTATCCCGAGCTTTCGCAGGCGCGTCTGTCGCGCGCCCTGATCTCGCAGGATGGCAAGAGTATTTTCACGCTCGGGGAGGCTGGCATCTATCGCTACGAGCGGGCGGCGCGCAGTTGGGAGCAACTTGCCGATGAACCTCTGTCGGTCTTTCTTGACGCCCCGACCCTCAATGGCCTCTATTTCGCCACTGCTGGCAAGGTCGGCCTGCTGGATCGCGACGGCAAGATCAGCACGTGGTCGCTCGACGGACAGGCGGTGCGGTCGCTGGCTCGCGACCGGGATGGACAGCTTCTGGCATTGACGGCAAGCAATCAGACCTGGCGGATCGGTACGGATGGTGTGCAACTGCTGACCGACGGGGTCGCGGCGCGCGAGCCTCTGGCGGAGATGACACGGGCCGTCTCGGCTTTCGGGCGTCTGGTGATGGTCGGCAAAAGCTATCTGGTACTGCATGATGTTGCCCGGCGGTCCTATGTTTCCATTCCCAGAGCCATGCTGTTGCCGGGGCTGCTGTTCGACACCGATGCGCAGCTGTTTGGCGGAGACCATATCCTGTGGGCGCTGGCCAAGGGGGAGGTCGAGGCCTGGGGGATCTCCGGCGAGGGCGATGGGGTCTCGCTCACCCGGCTGGCTCATCAGCTGCTGTCGCAACCGGTGCGTTCCGTCCATCGGGATGGCGATGCGCTGCTAATGGTTGATGGCTCGGGCCGTCCCTTCCGCTTGAAGGCGGAGGGACGGCACATTGCCATGCAGTCACTGCTAGGCCAGATGGATCGGGCACAGGGGATTGTGAAGGATGTCCTGCATCAAGGGCCCCTCACCTATCTGGCTCGAAATCGCGCAGTCAGTGTCTATTCCGAGATGGAGCGGGGGTATGTCGACACGATCCCGATGCCGATCAATGAGGATATCCGCGAGATCGCCAAGGTCGGGGACAGCCTCTATCTGCTTGGTGAGGCGGGCAGTATCATTGCGTCCGATCGCAATCAGCGTCTGACCGGTAGTGACATCCCGTTTGCCTTTGGCTCGGATGCGCTGAGCGATGCGATGAGCGACGGTCTTGAGCTGTTCCTGGCATCCGATCAGGGCGTGACAGTCTATTCTCCATCTGCCCGCGGCATCACGCGGGGGTTCAATCTGGCGGTGTCCGGAACCCTGCGGCTTGCGGGCGTGGCAGATGGGCAGCCCGTCAGTTATGACGGTCAGGGGGCCTGGTTTGGCCAGAGGAGCCTGTCGGTCGGCGGGGCGCGGGTGCTGTCTGCCAGCAAGGTGGGGCAGGATATTGCGACCCTGCAGACTGACGGCGAGGTCACTTTCTTGGCCCGCCATCCGATCCATGACGGCAGCCTCGGACAGCCCGCCTGTTATTATCGCAATCCGGGGCCATCCGGGGAGAGCATCATCGACGTGGTGGCGTTGCCCGGTCTCGGTGTTGGTGCGCTGGTCGACGGCACCTTGTGGCTGCGGGACCAGCCGCATCGCCGCTTTGCCGGGTTCACGCTGTCGCTTTCCGCCTTTCCGCCGAATGCAAGACTGGTGATCCTCAAGGATCAACTGGTCATTCACAATGAGCAGGATGCCTATCTGGTGCCGCTCGCAGCGCTCCAGCCGTCCGATAGCTGCGACCGCTATGATGTCGATCTCACCCATGCGGTTGTTCATCTCGCTGCCGAGCAGCTGGCTGTCTCCGAGGTCAATGATGAAATCGGCATGCTGTTGGCTGACGGGGCCTATCAGGTCTGGAAGGATGGAGCCATTTCCGAGCGCATTCCGGCTCGGGCGATCAACGGCCCGGATCCCAAGGCCTTCCAGTCGATGGCTCGACTGGGCAATGGGCTCTATTTTGCCGACCCGAGTGGTATATGGCGCTATGAAAGCGACCGGCGACACTGGTCCCATGGAGCCTTTCCGATGGAAGCGGGTGCCGTGGTGCGCAGCGATCTGGTCGCGAGCGGCGATGGTCTGGTGATGACGGTCGAAACAGCAGATGGTCGCACCCTTGGCGGAACCGTGGACGCGGCGCTTTCCTCTCTCTCCCTCTCGCCCCTGAGGCAATGGGCTTCTCCGGCACTGCCATTCTCTCCGGATGCACTGGCCGATGTTGCGAGGATGGCGGATGGCCGCTGGCTCTATCTCAGCGACACTGCCATCGCCGTGGCCGAAGAGCCGGGCAGTGTCCGGCCCGCCATGTCCCGCGCTATCGCCATGCCTTATGTGGCAGACGGGCGCAAGGTCATGCAGCAGAACGGTCAGACGATCATTGTGGATGGCGATCCGGATGCGCCCTCTTCGTTGCTCGTGATAAGGGGACAGGGCCTTTTTGCCGGAGAAGATGAAGTCCCCGCGCCGTTTTCCTATCAGCCGGCCGCCGGAGAGACGGTGACGGTGCTTGCCGACAATCGGCTGTTGCTGCATGAGGCGGACGGTGCCGTCCGGCTTTGTGAGTGGCAATCGGGGCAGACTGGATTCTCCCGATGCACCCTCATTCTGCCCAAGGCACTGCGCCTTGATGTGAGGAAGATCAGCCGTGCCATTCCCCTTGAGGATAGCCGCTGGCTGGTCGAGATGGTGGATGGCCGCCTATGGCTTGTTGATCGTCCCCACCGCCAGCAGCTGGCGCTGTCTTCGGATGGCGGTCCAATCAAGGCGGTTCTGCGGCGGGCGAACGGGGAGATCCTGCTTGAGCGGGAGACTGGTGTTCTCCGGCTTGATGCAAAGACCGGCGCGCTCACTGCGCTAGGAACAGCTGAAGACGCCGAGAGCCTTGAAGCGGACACGGAGCGCTTTGTGGCCGCGATCGATGCGGACAGCGGCATGCTTGATGTCACGCAATTGCAGGACGAGCAGGGGCAGATCCTGATTTCTGCGGGCGACTTTGCCGTTGAGCGGGTGATCGGGCAGATGGCGACGGTTGACGCGCCGGAAGCTGGCAATGATGCGGTTCGCTGGGATCGGCAAAGCGGCCGCTTTGCCTTTGTGGATGAAGCCGGCATGCCCTTCATGCTGACTGCCCGCGAGGCGATGCCGGATGGCACGTTTGCCTTCGCGGCACCTGGCAAGGCTGTGGCGCTCGGGGATGATCACTTCATGGTGGTCAACCGATACGGTGTCTGGCGCTATCGCACAGGCCTTGACCGTCGGCTTGAATGGCGGCGCCTGTTGCTGCCCACGACCATTGCTGGCGCTGGGCAGGGAAAGGTCTATTTCGCTGATGGCCGGGCAATCGGCGCGGAGGATGAAAGCCTGGAGGCGGCGAACCCGGACTACGCTCTCTCTCTTGGCTCTCTGCAACTGAGGGCCAATGCCATGACGGGACGGGTGTCTGCGAGCTGGTCGGACGGGCTGAAAATCCATGACGCCTTCGCGGCTGATGGCTTCAAATTCGATGACCGGCGCGACGTGGCCTATGCTGACGGCGAGGGATGGTTCCTGACGCCGGTGGGGCTGGTTCAGGCCGACAGCCTTTCCGATGCTGCACTGTTGCCTTCTTCACGGTCGGTGGAACTGACCAGTCTTGGCAACAGGCTGTTTGCGCTTGATGGGGGCCGCCAGTGGCTGGTGTTCGATGTGCTCGGCTGGCAGCGGGCGGACAATCCCTTCTCTGACCGACAGGTCGCCTATGATCAGGATCTCATCTGGCTCTATCAGAATGGCCGACTGATCACCCGCTCGACCACGCGCACCATGAGCGCCGAGCGGCGACTTGGTCTGCGCTTTGAAAGCGATATTCTTCTCGATGCTGCCTTCGCCGAAGATGGGCTGGTTGTCAGGCTCGGTGATGGGGTGCGGCAGTTTTCCGGCTTTGATGCTCTGGCCATGACGGTTGAGGCAAGTGCCGACCTGCCTGCTGGTCTGGCCTTGGCAGTCCGTCCGATGCATGATGGCAGGCAAGCCGTTGTTGCCGTCACGCGGCGCGGGGCCGTCTCCCGACGTTGGACCGGGCACGGTTTCGGCCGGGTCGATTATGGCGACAATCCCGATATCGAGCGGATCGCTGCGGAGCTGGACTGGTTGCGGGTACGCTTCGTTGCCAACCGTCCGTCTATCGAGCTTAAAACCGAAGCGATCGGTGTTGCCGGCGGCTGGGCGCCCATTGGCTGGGACCGGGGCGAGCCGATGCCGATGGACCGCTTTCTCACCATTCACGGCGTTGGCGGCACGCTCTATGCGGGCTCCGCCATCGGACTGCAGATGCTGACCGTTGATGCCGGGCGCATCATCTCGCAGCGGTTTGTCGAGCTGGATGGTGTCGGGGCCGAACAGGGACGACACGAACCCGCCTATCACATCGGGGCCTATCGCAACCGCGATGCAGAGGCCTATGTTCTGGGACGCGATGACTGTCTGGCGGTCGAGGGCGGGGGGCTGCGCCCCTGCGAGCGCGGAGAAACCCTGTCTGTCGAGGCACTGGGGGGCAATGGCTTCTGGCAATGGGAACGGCAGAAGGGTGAGATCCTGTTGCGCTATATGGACCAGAGCGGATTGCCCTCGGGCGAGCCGGTTACGGTTCCTGCCTCCGGACAATTCCCGCATGACAGCCTTGATGACGTGGTGCAATGTGGCGGTACGCTGTTCCAGAGCTGGCGCGGCACGGTAACGGCGCTTGGGGGCTCCATGGCGCTTGAAAAGAGCTATCCGCTGGGCAGACGCGGTGCGGAGCGTTCTGGTCTGGGCGCCTTGCGGTTTGACTGTCAGCCGACCGCGGTTGCGCCTTCCCGTCTGGAGCCAAGGGGCCTGCCTGTGGGGCTTTATGTTAGCGGTGGCGATGCCTTGTGGCGGTTTGATGGCTCCCGTTTCGAGCGCGCCGAGGCTTATCGTCCAGCGCTGGCGATGCGGCAACGGGGGCGCATGGTCTTCGAGACAAACCGGATGCGCGTGCGCAACGATGCCGGTGACGTGCAGTTTGACTATCGCGATGGTGACAGCTGGCGACCGCTGGCTATGGCTGGCGGGCGGCTTGCAATGGATGAGCGGCAGGGGCTGGTTTCTGCCAAGGGGCAGGTCTGGGCCTACACCAGACAGGGGTTTGTCGCCCTCGACAGCGGAACCGGGGCAATCGACCCCGATCAGTTTTCCCTGACGCCCCTTGCCGGTGACGAGGCGGCGCATTGTGACTTTGATCTGGCGGAAACGGCGGGCGATGGCTCGTCCTTCCTGTCACTGGAAGAAGAGGCAGATGAGACAGGGGAGGGTCCCCGAACGGTTCTGCGCTGTCTGGACGGACGGCTCTGGGAGGGGCGGCTAGATCATTCCGGCACGCCGTTTGACATCCAATTGGCTCCTGAAGCTACAGGGGATCCGTTTGCGGAACGGGCTTTGTTCAAGGGGCGGGACAGTGCGATCGAGCTGATCGGTCGGACCGCAGGTCAGCCGGGTAGCCTCAGATTCCTTTGGCGCGGTGAGGACAATGCCCTTTCCGGAGGCCGGTTCGCCCTTGATGCCGTCAGCCAGATTGCCCAGATCGAGCGGGATCATGTTGACATGATGACGGGGCTCGGCTGGGTGCGGCAGCAGATGGGCAACTGGGAAGGCGAAAGTGCTGCCCGCGCGGTTGGCCAGCAGGCGCTTGCCGGAAAGCTGATTGTGCTTCAGACGGACATGGATGTGGACCGGGTGCTGGAGCGGGATCGGCCAGCCAGCGCCTCGCTTTGCCTTGAGGGCGAGAACGGGGACTTCTATCGCTGGCGTCCCAGAGGCCAGTTGGACCGGGTGCCCGCCTGTGAAGCCCTGCTGGCGGACGATGGTCATTTTGCCTATCGCGGAGGCAAGGATGGTGTGCACATGACTGCCGCCAGTCTCAATGGCAACCGGATTTCGCGGCGGCTGGTCGAGGGACGGTTCTCGGACCTTGCCGTATCAGGGCATGCGGTTCTGGCGCGACTGGATGGCCGGATCGTGGCAGCCGCGCACACCGATGACCGGCTGACTCTGTTCGATCCGGGCTCAGGGGCGCTCGTGGGCGAATGGGCACTCACCCAGAAGCCGCTGGCGTTGACGACCGATGACAGCGGAGCGATTGCCCTTCTCTCGGCAACCGGCCGCCAAACCCTGAAAGGGGAGCCGGTGAACTCCTGTCGCGCCCTTTCTGGTCTTGCTGAAGCCTATGGGGGTGATGGGGTCGCGGGCGTGGAGGTTGCCTCCACAAGGGCCTATGCCCATGTGGCGCGGCCCGGCATGGGGATGTCGATCCTGTCCCTCCAATGCGAGGGTGTTGACGCTAACGTCTATGGGGATGTCACCAGACTGGATGACCGGACGCGCTATCTTGGCAATTTCGAGCTTTGGGGGCGACCCGATGCTGCCATGGCGCTGGAAGCCGGGCAGGGGAACGCCCTGTGGGCGACATTCGGGGGGCGGCGTGCGATGCTGATGACGCTTGCCAGCAACCCGTTGTTCATCCGTCGGGTCGGCGACCATTTCATCGTTGCTGATCGCGATGAGGTCTATCAGGCCGATCTGGATGCGCTGATGTCCCATGTCATGCGATATGGCAGCCTCATCGGGCAGGGAGGGCAGAATGATCCAAATCCCTGACGAAACCCTTACGGTCAAGGATGTTCTGTTCTCCTTTGATGCGGAAACGCTGAGGGTCAAGGTCGGTATGGTGCAAGGGCAGGGGCTAGATGATCTGTCGATCGTCGGCGGGCTGGCGGAACGTCTGCCATGGCTGTGGCAGTGGTCCTACTGGATTGATCGGCAAGTCGATCCATTGCGAGGTGTGCCCGATGATCTCAGGGCCGAGCATGTCCTGCGGTCGCTGTTCGACTATTCGGCCTCTACGGGCGGGGCTGGCAGGGACTGGCTGCGCATAGGGTCGTTGCCAAGGCTGTCGCGCTGGTCCAGTCTCGTCGCGCAGCAGGGCTGGTTGCCGCGCCGATTGCGATCCCTGCAGGGCAAGCGCATCCACGCGCATCGGCAGGCGATGGCCGGCTGGCTTGATGGCGAGGTTGATCGCTGGGAAGTGCTGCGCGAAGCGATGGCTGCAGATGAACAGACCGAAGGCCCGTTTGAAGCCTATATGGGCCATTTGCGACGGCAGATCGAGGGTGGTACGTTCACGCTGGAAGTTCGGACGGCTTTTCAGGCGCTGCTCCGGTCCGTGTCCCCGTACATGGAAATTGTCGAGATCAAAAGCTCGGACAGCGAAAATCTCATCCTGATGCTGAAAGTGCTAGATGAGGATGGCCACTTCTCACGAACGCGACACCAGCCAGCCGAGGCGCTGGATCGTCTGGTGGGGGTGAGCGGGCTGGTTGTCGCCGAGCAGCGCGTCCGGGAGATTGCCTACCGGATTGCGATTCTGGTGAGTGAAATGCTGCAAATGATGCATTGTCGCCGGAATCAGGTTGCGATGGCTTTCATTCTGTCGCACGATCGGGTCAGTAAACCTGTGTTTGCATTGACGTATAAAGCAACTCTTCTTTTGACCTACCGGTCGCTGGTTCTTTCGATGATCGGGCGGCGCAGAATTCCTGATCTGCCGGTCTGCAAAAATTTGAAGTTCGATGAATTCTGAAGCCTCTTCGGGCGGGCCACGCCTGCAAAGCCCACAAAGCACTCGGCCGCTCTATCCGCAGATCCGGTCCTTTGCCCTCTCCGGGCCCGGATTTTGGAGCATGGTTGCGTTTCTCTCTCTGGGGGCTGCCTGCTTTGTTGCGCTGGCGCTCTCGATGATCTGGGCGCTCGACATGGCCAGAGGGGCTGGTTCGCTCTATGCCCAGTTCAGCTTTCTGATCAATGGGGCCAATCCGCTGTTGCTGCTACCCTGGCTGTCGAAAGCCATTCCCGTGTTCGAGCAGGCGCGGGGCAATTCCGTTTTTGATCCGTCCGCCTGGCATTTGCTGCTGTTCATGTGCTGCCTGCTGTTTGCCGCCCATATCTGTCGCTTCGACAAGCCCAGAGGTGAGAGCCTGTTGCTTTATCCTGCCGCACGGCCTGTTGCCGAGCATCTGTTGCAAAGCCTTGGCTATTTTGTCGATATCCGTATGCCGATGGGGCGAAATGGTGCGGCGGAGACGGATTTTTTCGGCTCGGATGCCCTGTTCTTTGCGCCGAGGGGACATCTTGGCCGTATTCTCAAAGGCAAGCGATCCGACGGTTTGCAAAGGCGCCTTGCGTTCTTCATGGTGCATGAATGCGCCCATGCGGTGACCCGTGATAATCTGGCAAATTCCGCCTTCGTGGTGGTGGTGGTGTTGCTGAGCTTCATGGTCTTCATGATCTTCGGTCCGCTGATACTGTTTGGCTCGACGATGCTGTCGATGACACCGGCGGGGCCCAAGCTCACTCTGCCGCTCTCGATCTTCATCTTTGTCCTGTTCTGCGGTGGAATCCACCTGTGCTTTCGTGGGCTGGTTGTCTGCTATATCAAGGCACGGGAGTTCTTTGCCGATCAGGCCGCTTTCCGCTTTGTCGCTGATGTCGATGCCCCTTACGGCTTTACCGACTTGCCACCGGAACCAGACAGCCTCTCGGCCCTGCGCACGGGCATTTCTCCCCATGAACGGGCGCTGCATCAGCAAGGCTTCAGCCTCCATGCGCGGGACATGCTGATCTATTTCTGGGGGATCGTCTTCAGTATCCGCACCCTTTATGTGCTGGTGGCCCCCAAAGATCTGTGCTGGACCGTGCTGGTTTTCGATGCCGTGGCGCTCGGCGCTTTTGGCGGATTCTATTTCACCTTGCCAAAGCGGCCCCCGACGACGAGACGCAGGGGCGGGCTGGCATGGTTGCTGACCTTTCTGGCGGTGCTGGCTGTCGAAGTGTGCGGGCCGGGGCTTGTCGGCTCGGTGATGATGTTCTATCGGGGGATCTTCTCCAATTTCAACGCCCAGCTGATCGGCATGCCGGGGCTCATCCTGCTGCTGGTCTTCCTGATCGGTGGCATCGTGAAGGCCATCAGGGGGCTGCTTTCCGGGCGTCTTGGTTCTCGGTGGTATAAGAGGGTGCCGGTTCGGCGCCTCGCCCTGTCCTTTGTTTCCCTTCCGGGGTCTGCGGCCGGCTTCCTGATGATCGTTCTTACGGGGGTGGTCTTTTGCATCATTCCGCTCAACTATTTTCTGCGCTTCGGCCTGTTTCACACCGGCTGGCTGGCGACCTGGATAGTACTGCTCGTCATGGCGGCAGGAACCCTGTTGCTGTTCCATCAGTATCTGTTGCTGTTCGTGCGGCGGTGGTCCCTCATCGCAGCTGTCGGAGCGGTTGAACTGGCGCTGGTGATGCTCTTTTCCTGCACCCTTGCCATCGGCCAAGCCGATGTCATGGACGGGGTTCGGCAAGGGGTCGTCCACTCCATTCCGGGCCTTGATCGCCTCCCGGGCCTATTTGCTGGGGCAGACTGGTCTGAGGTCTTGCCTTTTGCTGCAATTTCGACCAGTTTCTACCTGGTGTTGAGATTGCTCTCTTTCTGGGCGCAGGACACACTCGGCAAAATGGATTTGAGACTGGCACGGGAGAGCAGCCGATGATGATAGATGCGGATAAGCTGCGCAGGGATCTGACACGATCCATGGCAGAGGCCGTTGATGACGCCGACAGTTTTGACGACTATTTCGGCGAGCCGTCCAGTGCTGCGGATTATGGCGTTGCAAGGGCCGACGGGGTCATGCCTGCGGATCTGCTCTATTTGTGGAATTTTGCCGGACAGCTTGTCGACTATGTCACCAACCATGGCCTTGATGCCCTCGACCTTGCCGAACGGGCCGGCAACCTGTTTGTGGCCTATCAGGCGTTACGGGGCGTCAAGAGCGACTTCGATGATGGCGAGAAAGCCGCGATCCTGAAGGCCGCTGCGGCCAAAATGAAAGAGCTTGTCGACCAGAAATAGGCTCGCTGGTCGGGAGGTCTTGGGTTGAGAGCGCTTGCGCGCAAGGTGGTCTCAACCAAATGCCCTGTTGCCAATGGCGCCTGACAGGGCTTGACGATCCGAATTGTCATACCCTTGCGTTTTTTCCCTCTTATGCAAGACTGTGCGGACCGATTTGTCGCGCCCTGCACCGGGCCTGCCGGGTGTCCTTATGACTTGATTTCGTATTTGCTGATTGCTGATAGTTGGGGGGATGCCACCGTGCTTGCATCCATGGAAAAAGGGCTGAATGCCATCAACGCGCCGCTGGCGAGGCTGGGAAGCTGGATCGGCGGTGGCATGCTGGTCGTCATGACTGTGGTCGTGTTGCTTCAGGTGGTGTTTCGCTATGGTCTGGTCATGCCCCTGAGCTGGACCGATGAGCTGTCACGCTTTCTGATGATCTACATGACCTATCTGTGCCTGCCGCTGATCTATTTGCAGGACAGGAATATCGCCATGACCTTCCTCGGCGACTTTCTCAAGCCACGGCGTGTGCGGCATCTGATGATGGTGGTCACCCATCTGCTGGCAATCGTCACATTCCTCATGTGGATCAAGTTCGGCTACGATTTCTTTCTGCGGGGTAGCAGTCGGGCTGACAGCCTACCGATTTCCATGCGGGTCATCTATATCGCGCCGCCGCTGATGATGGCGATAACGCTGCTCAGTGCGCTGCAAAAGGTTGTTTCGGAACTGCGTCTGTTTCTGCACGATGAGACCGACGAGCAGAATGATAGCCAATCCGGCTGGACGAATTGAAAGGAGGATTTCATGAAGATCAGAACATTAGGCCTGTCATTGCTTGCCGCTTTGGCACTCTCTGTCAGCGTCAGGGCTGCCGACTACAAGCTGACGGTCCCACATGTGACCAACCCGGACAGCTACAACCATCAGTCACTGCTGGTGTTCAAGAATTTCGTCGAAAACCATTCCAACGGTGCCATCGAGGTCGAGATCTTCCCGAGCGGACAGCTCTGCGGCAATGCCCGTGAGTGCCTCTCTGGCGTACAGTCCGGCATCTTTGACTATTTCCAGACCACCATCCCGGAACTGGCCAACTACTGGGGTCCGGTCGGTGCATTCGATCTGCCCTACATGCTGCGCGATGACCGTGTGGCCGAATGCGTCTATGACAACGAGGATTTCCTCGCCGACATACGCAAGAATGTGCTCGAACAGACCGGCAACCTGCGCCTGATGATGGTGTCCAACTCCGGCGGCTGGCGCAATTTTGCCACCACCAGCAAACAGATCAAGACGCCCGAAGACATCAAGGGGCTGAAGATCCGTACCGTGCCTGCACCGATCCAGCAGGAACTGGTCAAGTCGCTGGGCGGCGCTCCGACCCCGATTTCCTGGCCGGAAGTCTACACGGCGCTGTCCACCGGCGTTGTTGACGGCACCAAGAACGGCATCGTCGATATCACCACCATGAAATTCGAGGAGAGCCTCAAATACATCATCCTCGACGGTCACGCCTACATGGGTGGCGTCTGGGTGATGAACAACGAACGCTTCAATTCCTTCCCTGAAGAGCTGAAGCGTGTGGTTCTCGACGGCATCGCGGCCCAGAACCAGTTCCTGCGCGTCTATCCGAAATGGAAGGAATTTGACGCCTATGAGACCTTCCGCAAGGCTGGCGGCACCATCTACACGCCGACCCCGGCAGAGAAGAAAGCCTTCCAGGACGCCACAGCTCCAGTGAAAGACTTCTTCATCCAGACTGCTGGCGCCGATGGCAAGGCTTGGCTTGAACGGTTCCAGACCGAGATCAAGGCCTGCGAAACCAGGCTCGATGATGCATTTGCCAAGGTTTCCCGCTAGCGACCGACAACTTCGAGGAAAAATGGGGGAGGGGGAGGGGGAGCTCAATCGCGAGGTCCCCTTTTCTGTTCACCCTCAGGACGATGCCTCAGGACAGCAGTTCTATGCGGGAATCCATGAGCAGGGCGCGTTGCTCGTCGGTAATGTCGTCATCGGTTGCCAGATAGTCGATGGCATTGAGGTCGGCAAAAGGCGCGGCCTTGACCTTGCCAATCTTGCTCGATCCCATCACCAGAATGTTGGTAACAGCCCGACTCATGGCGATCTGCTTGATGCGGACCTCATGAAAGTTGGAACAGCTCAGACCGTGTTGCGGATGCAGGCCGCCGGCTGAAATGAACGCCTTGTTGATGCCCAGTTTGGCCAGCATCTCCAGAGCTTCCGCACTGGCAAAGGATGCCGAAGACGGATGATATTCACCGCCCAGCAGAATGACCTTGAGATTTGGCTGTTTGCAGATGATTTCGGCGATGTTGACCGAATAGCAGATCACGGTCAGCGGACCCAACTCGGTGAGTCTTTGTGCGATGTAGGGCAGGGTGGTGCCACAGTCGAGGAAGATCACATCGCCGGGCTGGATGAGGCCGATGGCCTTCTGGCAGGCCGCCTGTTTGGCGGCGACATTGGTGGCATTCTCGCGGTGGAGGAAGTAGCCCTTGCCGGAGCCAGGTTCTCCGGCGACAACGATATGACCACCGAAAAAGGTGAACCGGTTGTCGCTGGATGCGATGTCGCGCCGCACAGTCATTTCAGAAACCCCGAGGATGGAGGCGGCGTCGCGCAAATGGACCATGCGCCCTTCCTCAAGCGTTTGTGCCAGTTTGTCTAGCCTCGTTTTCCTGCGGCTCTGCATCGTCCTAAGCCCTGCATTTCTGCGAACTGAATCGTTTCGCCCTTGCGAACTGATCTTCTTATAACGGAAAAAAAATGTAAGGCCATCCCGTTATTGTGAAAAAAATATCACAATAATCTTTTACTATTTGACTTCAAAGGCGTCAATATGTGAATATGCTCTCAACAAATGTTATAACAGTAACATCGACTAACAAAACCTTGTTTTCATGTGTTGAATACCAGGAGCAGCCCTTCATGACATCCAGAGCTTCAGATCTCACCTCCGAGCAGTTGGCCGGTTATATCGATCATACCATCCTGTCGCCACAGGCGACGCCGGGGGAAGTGGAGAAAATCTGTCGGGAAGCGATCGAATTCGGTTTCTGCTCCGTGTGCGTCAATCCGATCAACGTTCCGCAAGTTGCCAGCCTTTTGAAGGGTAGCGCCGTTCTGACCTGTTCGGTCATCGGCTTTCCTCTCGGAGCCATCCCGACGTCTCTCAAGTGTGAGGAAACCCGCTGGGTGGTCTCGGAAGGCGCACAGGAAGTCGACATGGTCATTCCGGTCGGGCAACTCAAGGCGGGGGATGCTGATTACGTGCGGTCCGATATTGCTGCGGTCAAGAAGGCCTGCGGCGATGCCAAGCTCAAGGTGATCATCGAGACTTGCCTTCTGAGCGATGAAGAAAAGAAATTGGCCTGCAAGCTGTCGAAAGAGGCAGGGGCTGATTTTGTAAAGACCTCCACCGGCTTCATGGGCGGGGGAGCCACAGCAGAGGACGTGGCTCTCATGCGCGCTGAAGTCGGGCCGGATCTGGGCGTGAAAGCGTCCGGGGGTGTGCGCACTCGTGACGATGCCCTCAGAATGATTGATGCCGGCGCATCGCGGCTCGGTGCCAGCGCAAGCATCGCAATCATCTCCGGCTGATGCCATGCGAATGGCCGCAGTGTTTTGGAGGAACATGCGGTCGTTCTCTCACTTATCCGAATAGATGACATAGACAATCCAAGGGAGGATTCAATGAAGTCTTTGTTCTCATCAATTCTTGTAGCGGCAGCGCTTGTTGCCGCTCCGGCTTTGGCTGAAGGTCCGGTCGACACCTCGCAGGTGCGCAAGGACATTTACAAGAGTGCTACGGGGAAAGAATATTCCATTGCCACGGTGGTCAAGGTTGACGGTATTGCGTGGTTCGACCGCATGCGGGACGGCGTCAAGCAGTTTGCTGCCGAAACCGGTCATGACACCTGGATGCTTGGCCCAAGCCAGGCAGATGCTGCTGCGCAGGTCCAGATCGTTGAAAACCTGATCGCTCAGGGCGTTGACGCCATCGCGATCGTGCCTTTCTCCGTGGAAGCTGTTGAGCCGGTTCTGAAAAAGGCTCGTGATCGTGGCATCGTCGTCGTTGCCCATGAGGCATCCAACATCAAGAACGCCGACTACGTCCTGGAAGCTTTCGACAACCACGCCTACGGCGCCAAGTTGATGGAAGTGCTCGGCGGCTACATGGGCGGTGAAGGCAAATATGCCGCAACTGTTGGCAGCCTGACCTCCAAGTCGCAGAACGAATGGATTGACGGTGCAATCGACTACCAGAAAGCCAACTTCCCGAAGATGGAACTGGTTACCGATCGTCTGGAAACCTATGACGACGCCAACACCGACTACAACAAGCTCAAGGAAACCCTCACCACCTATCCGGACCTCAAGGGTATCGTCGGGGGCCCGATGCCTACGTCTGCTGGCGCTGGCCGTCTGATCGCTGAACGTGGTCTCAAGGACAAGCTGTTCTTTGCTGGTACGGGTCTTGTTTCTGTTGCCGGTGAATATCTGGCCAATGACGACATCCAGTATATCCAGTTCTGGGATCCGGCTGTTGCAGGCTATGCAATGAACGTCGTTGCCGTGATGGCTCTTGAGAAGAAGGATGCGGAAATCAAGGCTGGCCTCAACCTCGGTCTGCCAGGATATACCGATCTGATCACTCCGGTCGCTGATCAGCCAAATCTGCTCTATGGCGCAGGCTGGGTCGGTGTGACCAAGGACAACATGGATCAATACAACTTCTGATCCGGTCGTCTTCGGGGCAGCGCTTTTGCGGCGCTGCCCCTGTTACACCCAATTTCAAATTCTCAAACGCCTGGGTCGAGCATGTCTGAAGCGTTCATTGAACTGCGCCACATCGGGAAGCAGTTTCTCGGGTTGCGTGCACTGGATGACGTCTCCCTAACCATCAACAAAGGCGAAATTCATTGCCTTGCTGGTGAGAATGGGTCGGGGAAATCCACTCTTATCAAAATCATATCCGGGGTCTATCAGCCCACCGAAGGTGAGATCATCATCGAAGGGGAGAAGGTCGAGAACCTGTCGCCCATCGAGTCGGTGAACCGCGCCATTCAGGTGATCTATCAGGATTTCTCCCTGTTCGGCAATTTGACCGTAGCGGAAAACCTCGCCCTCAATACCGAGCTCAGGGCCAAGACCAAGATCGTCAGTTGGAGCCGCGTGAAAAAGCTGGCCCGCGAGGCGCTGGATCGTCTGGGCGTCGACATTGATCTGGATGCCGAGGTGGAGAGCCTGCCGACATCAAGCAAGCAGCTGGTCGCCATTGCCCGCGCTCTGATGTCGGATGCCAAACTCATCATCATGGATGAGCCGACAACGGCTCTGACGGGCAAGGAAGTCGAGACGCTCTTCCGCATCGTGCGGGATATCCAGAGCCGCGGCATTGCCATTCTGTTCGTCAGTCACAAGATGCGTGAGATGCTGGATATTTCAGAGCGTCTGACGGTCATTCGCAACGGCGTGAAGGTGGCCGAGGGGTCAACCTCGGACTTCGATGAAGCCGCCGTGATCCGCCATATGACCGGGCTCGATATCGAGATTGAACCGTTCCGCAAGGAAAAGCCGGGGTCGGACGTCATGCCGCGTCTCGATGTGCAGGGACTGACTCTGCCCGGTGATTATGAAAACATCAATCTGCAACTCTATCCCGGCGAGATCGTCGGCCTTTCCGGTCTGCTCGGCTCGGGCCGTACGGAGCTGGCGCTCAGCCTGTTCGGGATGCTCTCGCCGGCAAGCGGAAGCGTCAAGGTCGATGGCAAGGTCATTGCGCTTGACAGTGTGCAGGACGCCATTGCCGAAGGCATCGCTTATGTACCGGAGGATCGTCTGTCCGAAGGTCTGTTCATGACGCAGTCGATCAAGCGCAACATCATTGCCACCTCACTCGACAATCTTGCCAAGGGCGGCATCATCGATATTCCCCGGGTGGACCGAGTGGCCGATGAAACCATCGCCTCGATGCAGATTGCGACGCCGAGCGCCGAGAAGATGGTCGGCGAGCTTTCCGGCGGCAACGCCCAGCGGGTCGTGCTCGGGCGCTGGTTGCTGACCGATGCCAAGGTGCTGATCCTCAATGGCCCGACGGTTGGCGTTGATGTCGGTTCAAAGGCCGAGATTCACCGCAAGATCCGTGAGCTGGTCGAGCACCATGGTCTTGCCGTGCTGATGATTTCTGACGATGTGCTCGAAGTGGCCCAGAACTGCAGCCGTGTCATCCTCATGCATCGCGGACGGTTTGTTGATGAGCTCGAAGGCGACGCCATCAGCGAAGATGTGATCAGCGAACAACTGAAGTCGTTCACGTAAGGACAAGGCCATGAAACTCTTCAAAAGATCAGAATTTGTCATTGCGGCCATCCTTTTGCTTGCCATGGTCGTGATCGGCCTGATCAACCCTGCCTTCTGGCAGCTGGACAATATCTTCTCCCTGCTGCGCAGCAATGTCATCATCGGCATCATGGCGCTGGGCGTGCTGATTGTCATGATTTCGGGCGGGATCGACGTGTCTTTCCCGGCCTTCGCCGTGGCTGCGATGTATCTTACCGTCAAGGGGATGATCTATTTCGGCTATGACGGGGTGATCGTGCCCTTCATTGCTGCCACCATCATGGGCATGCTGTTTGGCTGTCTCAATGCCTTCTTTGTCTACAAGTTCCGCATGATCCCGCTGATCGTGACCCTGGGTACGGGCAGCATGGTGCGCGGCTTCCTGCTCGGCATCGTCGGCACCAGCATGATCAACATCAACAAGATGCCCGATGCGCTGATCGATTTTGCCAAGACCGAAGTCATCTCGATGGACAAGGCGGACGGCACCCACTTCGGCCTCACTGCCATGGTGCTCATCTACGTGGGGCTGGCGATCCTTGTGCATCTGGTGCTGCGCTACACGATGATCGGACGCAGCGTATTCGCTCTTGGTGGCGATGAGGAAGCGGCCAAGCGTGTCGGGTTCGACGTCCGCAAGACAATCTTCTTCATCTATTGCTTTGCCGGCATGCTGGCTGGCTTCGGCGGACTGCTGCACAGCGGCATGATCTGGCTGGCCAACCCGCGTGATTTCGTCGGCCTCGAGCTTGATGTGATTGCTGCCGTCGTGCTGGGCGGGGCGAGTATCTTCGGCGGGCGCGGTTCGGTGCTCGGCACAATGCTCGGTGTGTTCATGCTGGTCATGGTCAAGAACAGCCTGATCATCATGAAAGTGGAAACGACCTGGCAGCGTGTTGTGGTCGGTATCGTGATCGTTATTGCGACAGCCATGACCGCATGGCGTGATCGCAAACGGAATGTATGAGGAAACAGAGCATGAAATTCTCCCTCGATTTTCGCAACATGGTCAATCGCGACAATAATATCCTGCAATTGATCATGATGACCGTTCTGATCTTCATCATCATGACGGCTCTCAGCCCGGACAAGTTCCTGCGCTATTACAACTTTGAATCCATCACCTACCTGTTCCCCGAACTGGGTCTGCTATCCATCGCCATGATGATCGCCATGCTGACCGGCGGGATCGATCTGTCGGTTGTCGGGATTGCCAACCTGTCGGGCATTCTCTCCGGTGTGATGTTCCATTATCTCAACCGCGAGCTGGGTATGGAACAGGGTGTGCCGATGGTGCTTCTGGGTGTCTGCCTGTCGCTCGGTGTGGGATTGATCGCCGGGACGATCAACGGCTTTCTGATCACCAAGCTCAACATCATCCCCATCCTGGCGACGCTTGGAACCGGGCAGGTGTTCATCGGGCTGTGTCTGGTTCTGACCGGCGGGCCGGCCATCGTCGGCTTCCCTGATGCCTGGGCCTTTCTTGGCAATGGCAAGCTGTTCGGCATCGCCGTGCCGTTCCTGCTGTTCCTGCTGGTGGCTGGAGGCGTTGCCTTCCTGCTGACGAGAACCACGCTTGGCGTCAATCTGATGCTGATCGGGTCCAACCCGCGGGCTGCGATCTTTGCCGGTCTCAAGAAGTCGCGCATGGTGCTCTACAGCTACATGCTGTCCGGCGTTCTTGCCAGCATGGCCGGGATCATCCTGTCCGGGCGTACCAATGCGGCCAAGTCGGACTATGGCACATCCTACCTGTTGCAGGCGGTGCTGATTTCCGTGCTCGGTGGTACCAATCCGGCTGGCGGCAAGGGCACCGTTGCCGGTGTATCGATCGCCGTGGTGGCCTTGATGCTGCTCTCAAGCGGCTTCCAGATCCTGCGCTTCAGCAACCATCTGATCGACTTCATCTGGGGGGCGTTCCTGCTGCTGGTCATCGCGATCAACGCCTGGAAGAACCGCGCCCGCTAAAAGGGATCACCAACGACCGTCGCAGGCCCCAGCGGCCGCGGCGGCCTCATGTCAAACAAACGGACCGAGGCACCTTGCAGCGCTTGCCGCTCGGCTTCGGACAGGACGGAGGAAAATACCATGAACCCGGTAAGGATCACCCTTCGCAAAGTCGACTTTGCCGCCCATGAGCAGACAGTAGCCAGCTGCGATGAAATGACCGCATCCACCTTTCGCTATGACAGCGGCATTGAAGGTCTGCGCATCAGCAACGCCAGAGGCCATCTGGTCATCCTGCCCTTCTATGGCCAGATGATCTGGGACGCGGTGTTCGACGGCGTCGACCTCACGATGAAGAACATGTTCTCGATGCCACGCCCGGCTCACGACATTGCGGGCACCTATGGCTGCTTTGCCTTCCACTCGGGCCTGTTGCGCAATGGCTGCCCGTCGCCTCAGGATACCCACGCGCTGCACGGTGAAATGCCGGTGGCCGCGCTTGACTGTGCCGGTCTGGAATTTGGCGAAGATGCTGAAGGGCCCTATATGGCGGTCACCGGAACCGCGGAATATGTAATGGGCTTCGGGGATCACTATATCGCGCATCCGAAGGTGGTCTTGCGTCCGGGCAAGACGCTGTTCGACATGTGCATGGATGTGACGAATGTCGGCGGTGCCCCGATGGACCTCATGTATATGTGTCACGTCAACTTCGCCTATTGCGAAGGGGCAAAGATCATTCAGCCTGCACCCTTCACGTCTGACAGAACCGTTGTGCGCACCGCCGTGCCCGGTCATGTGCAGACCACACCAGAGTATCTCTCCTTCATCGACGATCTGGCCCGGGACCCATCCGGTCTGGAAGTGCTCGACGAGCCGGAGCGCTACAATCCCGAGCAGGTGCTCTATATCCGTGGCGTTGCTGCGGACGGGGGTGGCAATACGGCGTCGATGATGCGTCGCCGCGAAGGGGATGGATTCCATATTGCCTATAACCGGGATGATTTCCCCCAGACGGTGCGCTGGATATTGGTCAATGCAGATCAGCAGGTAGCCGCCTTTGCCCTGCCATCGACTTGCGAGCCGGAAGGCTATCTGGCCGAGAAGGCCAAGGGTCATGTCCGGCAGTTGGCAACCGGAGAGGCCGCGAGCTTCAGGGTCCGGTTGGGGTATGTAACAGCCAAGGAGGCCGAGGCGGCAGAAGCGCATATTCGGGCGCTCTGATCCGGAATCGGGTGGCAAACACAAGCTAGTCAAGGGAAGAGAACCATGTCAGGAAAAGTCGCTGTCGTAGGCAGCAATATGGTCGATCTGATCACCTATGTAACCCGCATGCCCGGGCCCGGTGAAACGCTGGAAGCGCCGTCCTTCAGTCTCGGCTGTGGCGGCAAGGGAGCCAATCAGGCGGTGGCTGCGGCCAAGCTGGGGGCCGACGTGCTGATGGTCACGCGGGTTGGCGATGACATCTTTGCCGACAACACCATCAACAATCTGGAAAAACTGGGCGTCGATACGCGCCATGTGGTCCGCGTTCCGGGCACGTCTTCCGGCGTGGCCCCGATTTTTGTCGAGGAATCCGGCGAGAACAGCATCCTGATCGTCAAGGGTGCCAACGAGCATCTGACCCCAGAGGAAGTCGACAAGGCGGCGGAAGACCTCAAGCAGTGCGATCTTATCGTCATGCAGCTGGAAGTGCCGCTGGAGACGATCTATCACACCATCGCCTTTGGCGCCAAACATGGCATCCCCACCCTGTTGAACCCGGCTCCGGCGCAACCCGGCCTTGATGCCTCGCGCATCACTGACGTGACCTATCTGGTGCCCAATGAAAGCGAACTGGAGCTTCTCACCGGCATGAAGGTCTTCGATGAGGACAGCGCCGAGGCGGCTGCCCGCAGTCTGATGGCCAAGGGGATCAAGACCGTCATCGTAACGCTGGGCTCGAAGGGAGCTCTACTGGTCACCAGCGAGGGCCGCAAGCATATTGCCCCGATTTCGGTGACACCGAAGGATACGACCGGGGCAGGCGATGCTTTCATCGGCTGCTTTGCCCATTTCTACACCAGGGACAAGGATCTTGATGGGGCGTTGTCGATGGCAGTTCGCTATGCCGCGGATTCCATAACGCGTCCCGGAACACAGAAGTCCTACGCCACGGGCAAGGAATTCGAGACCTTCTGTGCATCCCTGAAAGAATAGAGGAAGCCACAAGCGACTTCGCCTGAGCCAGTATCTGCTCCCTGATTCTCCGATAGGTGGAACCCGGGTGCCGGATACTGGTTTTTGTTTGAGGGTGGTTTGCGCGATCTGGGGCCTGCTTGTTGATAGCCTGGGTTGTTAACCCAATAACTACGTATTTATGTCAGGCTGGGGCGCAGCTCATGAATGCAAGGGGGCAGGCATTGCCATGTCTGTAAAAGAGTTTATCAAGAGATATGCTGAGGTTACCCTGGTGCTTGCCGCAGCGGGGAGCTTCTGGATTGCCGGATCTCAGCTGGATATTTTCGAGTGGTTTCACCAATTTTCCCGGGCGCATGAGGGCTATGAGGTCGATGAGATTGTTTGGGGTATCCTCTGCTTCGGGGTTGCATCTGGCTTTTTCGCCTACCGCTATCAGGAGAAGCAGCGCCGGGAGATCGAGCGCCGCATTCAGGCCGAGGACGATCTTGAATGGCTGTCCAAGCATGACAGCCTGACGCGTTTGCCCAATAGGCGCTTTCTACAGAAGGTGCTCGATTCAAAACCCTGTGATGACTTTATCGAGAAACACGCCCGATTCGGCGTTCTTGCCTTCGACCTCAATGGCTTCAAGAAGGCCAATGACCTTCTTGGTCACAAGGCAGGCGATGCCATTCTCAAGCAGGTCTCCCGCCGGATTCAATCTGCCGATGGTGTGAAGCTGGCGTTCCGCCTTGGTGGCGACGAATTTCTTGCCTTTGTCGATTTTCCCACTCGTGAAGATCCGGTGGCGTTCGCGTCCGACATTGCCAAGGTCATTACCCGCCCGATTGATATTGACGGGTCGATGCAATTCGTCGGGGTCAGTGTCGGTCTGTGCATTCTCAAGGAGGATGCGGAAAATCTGACCGATGCCATTCATTTTGCCGATCTGGCGATGTATCACGCCAAGCGGTCCCGCACTGCCCAGGTTGCCCGTTATGAGCCGAGCATGCTGAGCACCAACATGGAGAGGGCACAGCTTGAAAAGGACCTCATCAGTGCCATTTCTGCCAATGAGATCAAACCTCACTACCAACCGCTGATCGATCTGGACACCGGCGAAATCACCGGCTTCGAGGCTCTGGCCCGGTGGTATCGAAAGGGCCACGGATTTGTGCCACCACTGGAGTTCATTGCCGTTGCCGAGGAACTCGGGCTGATCACGGAACTGTCCGACCACTTGTTGCGGACCGCATGCCTTGATGCCAAGAAATGGCCGAATCATGTGGCCCTGTCCTTCAATATCTCGCCGCTGCAACTGGCCGACCCGCAGCTTGGCCTGCGGATTCTCAAACTGCTCAACGAAGTCGACTTTCCGGCCAGCCGTCTGGAGCTGGAGATAACGGAATCGGCGCTGGTCAATGAGCTGGATACGGCAACCGAGATCATCCGTCAGATGCATCAACTCGGCATACGGATTTCGCTCGACGATTTTGGCACTGGCTACTCCAACCTTTCTCAGCTGTCGCAGTTGGAATTCAACAAGATCAAGATCGATCGCAGCTTCATTGATAGCTTCCAGCGTGATGACAAGCGGATGACGATTGTCAAGAGCATGCTGGCCCTTGGCTCATCGCTGGGCATGGAAATGACTGCAGAGGGCGTCGAAAACGGGGCACAGCTCGACAAGCTCAGGGAACTGGGCTGCAATCGCGGTCAGGGATATTATCTGGGAACGCCCGCCGACAGTGACGATACGCTACGGCTACTCACGTCCCACTCCGCCCAGCATGTCACGAAAGCTGGCTAACCGTCCCGTAAGCCCGCTTGTCAAACTGCGACTCTGCAGGATTTTGCGCTACCGGTGACGCTGTCGTTCGCGGTGCCCTGATTGTCAGGTGCAAACGTCTTTTGCCGCAACAATTTGGTGGCATGCGGGCGGCCTCTTGCCTAGTATCGCCGTGGTATGCGCCATCACCGCTGTTGACGGTGCTGTGGCTTGATGTCGGCACAAGGGGAGATCCGATGAACCAGATGACCAGAACGACCATCACGCTGGATGCTGAACTGACTGAAGCGCTCGATAGCTATATCGCCCGCTCCGGGGCATCGAACCGGTCAGAGGCCATTCGCGATCTTGTGCGCCGCGGGCTCAACAGCATGCCGGCGGAAAAGCCGTCCGCATCCTGTATCGGTGTCGTCTCCTGCACCGTCGACCAGACCATCATCGGTCTTGAAAAGAAAATCAGGGCTGGTCGGCAGGATCGTCACGAGCAGGTCCTGTTCTCCACCAGCATTCCCATCGACCATGACCAGAGCTTTGATGTCTCGGTGCTGCTGGCAACAGTCGAGCAGGTCAATGACTATGCCCAGACGCTGTTTCTGGAGCGGGGAATCAAGCACGGGTCGACCTCACTGGCGCCGGTCGAGAGGAATATCCAGAGTCATTCCCACGCCAATGAAAGCGCCAAGGACCACGTGCATCTGAAGGTCAGAGAGAGCTTCTGAGGCATTTCTCCGCAATCAGACTCCTGTTTTCAACTGCCGGGTGGTTTTCTGCCGCAGCGGGTCGTTTCAGACTTTCGTGTACAATACAAGTATGATATTTTCATTGAAAAATCATACTTCGGAGTCCGAGATGCTGCGTTCCCTGCTGCTTTCCTCAAGCCTTGCCACCCTCTTGTGTGTTTCCCCGGTGGTTGCAGCGCCGCCGCTGGTGTTGGCGGTCGGGGGCGAGCCAGAGGCCGGATTTGATCCGATCATGGGCTGGGGGCGCTATGGCAATCCGCTGTTTCAGGCAACCTTGCTCAAGCTCGACGCCAATCTTGAGATGGTCGGGGATCTGGCGACAAGCTGGACCCTGTCCGAGGATCGCCTGACCTGGACCATTTCCTTGCGCCAGGACGCGAAATTCTCCAATGGATCGCCGCTGACGGCTGAAGATGTCGCCTTCACCTTCAATACCGCCCGCGATGCAGGCGGCCTCACCGACATGACCATCCTCCGGGAGGCGCGGGCTGTCGGTCCCTATAAGGTTGAACTGGAACTCAAGAAGCCGCAGATCACCTTCACCTCGCATCTTGTGGCGCTTGGGATTGTTCCCAAGGACCATTATGGTGCTGACTATTCCCGTCACCCGATGGGCGCGGGGCCGTTCAAGCTGGTGGAATGGCGGGAAGGCGAGCAGCTGATTGTCGAGCCGAACCCTTACTGGCATGGTGGCACCATTCCCTTCCCGCGCGTGACTTTCATCTTCGGGGACGAGGCTGTGGCGCTCAATCTGGCGCGGTCAGGCGCAGCGCAGCTGGTTGCCGTGCCGCCGACCGATGCGGACATGGTGCCCGCTGGTATGCATGTGACCCATGTCCAGACCGTTGACAATCGTGGCGTGATGTTCCCTACAGAGGCAGCAGGCGGCACAACGGACACCGGTGCCCCGATCGGCAATGACGTGACGGCAGACCGGGCCATCCGCTTTGCCATCAATCAGGGGCTGGACCGGGAGGCACTGGTGGCGCTGGCGCTCAATGGCCACGGCACGCCAGCCTATGGTCCGGTGGACGGGTTGCCTTGGGACAATCCCGATGCCCATGTGGCGGGGCATGATGTTGCTGCCGCAAGGGCGACGCTGGAAGCTGCTGGCTGGCAGGATGAAGACGGCGACGGGGTGCGTGAGAAGAACGGAGTGGAGGCGCGGTTTCCGCTGGTCTATCCCTCGTCGGATTCCTTGCGGCAGGCTCTGGCGCTCGGCTTTGCCGAACAGCTGCGGGCACTAGGCATCATCGCCGAACCGGTCGGTGCCAGCTGGGATGCCCTTGCCCGGCAAATGCACTCAAGTGCCGTTGTCTTTGGTTGGGGTGCGCATGATCCGTCCGAGATCTATGCCCTCTATCACGGCTCTTTTGCCGGGGTTGACTGGTATAACCCCGGCTTCTATCGCAATCCGGTTGTCGATGCCCATCTCGACGCGGCGCAAGGTTCCGCTGATTTTTCGTCCTCCTTGCAGGAGTGGAAGGTCGCCCAATGGGATGGCACCACCGGTTTTGGGGCAAAGGGCGATGCGGCGTGGGCTTGGATGGTCAATATCGCCCATTCCTACTGGATCAACGATTGCCTCGATATTGGCTCGTTGCAGATCGAGCCGCATGGCCATGGCTATCCCATCACACAGGGGTTGGCCTCCTGGAAATGGACCTGCCAATGAAACGGTCGGGCTGGCTGATCCGGTTTTTTCTTGAGAGGATGCAGCGTCTGCTGTGGTTGGTGCCACTGGCGATGGTGGGGCTGTTCACGCTCATCCGGATCGCGCCGGTTGATCCTGTGCAGGCCTATGTGGGCGCGCGCGTGGCTCTTGTCGGACCTGAGCAGCGGCAGGCGATTGCACAGGCCTGGGGGCTCAATGATCCCATTCCCGAGCAGTTTCTGCGCTGGCTGGGGCATCTGCTCCGTGGCGATCTGGGCGACAGCATGCTGTTCAACGCGCCGGTGAGTGAAGTGATCATGGCGCGCTGGCCAGCCTCACTTTCGCTGATCGGGGCCGCCTTTGTGCTGGCTTTTGTCGTCGGCACCTCGCTGGGGCTCATTGCCGCTGCCTACAAGGGACGCTGGCCGGACCGGATTATCCGGGCCTTTGCCGTCACCCTTGCTGTCAGTCCGGGTTTCTGGTTGGCGTTGCTCTTCATTGCCCTGTTTGCGGTCTCCCTTGGCTGGTTGCCCGCCTGCTGTTCCGCGCCTCCCGGTCTTACCCTTGGCGAGGTAACGTGGGGCGAGCGGCTACGTCATCTCATTCTGCCAGCGGCAACGGTGTCGATTGTCGGCATCGCGCCGTTGATCATGCATACGCGAGCGCGGGCCGGGGGCTTTCTGGAAGGGGCGGCCGCGCGGCATCTCAAGGCTCATGGGGCACGGGATCTGCCGTTGCTGCTCGGGCCGGGTTTGCGTCACGCCCTTGGTCCGGCGCTAACAGTGCATCTGGCCGGCGCCGGTGAATTGATCGGTGGGTCGGTGCTGGCAGAAAGCATTTTTTCATGGCCCGGGCTGGGCGAGGCAACCGTTCGCGCCGCCAAGGGGGGCGATGCTCCTTTGCTGATGGGCGTTGCCCTTGCAACGCTGGCGATGGTTTTCATCGGTAACCTTTTGGCTGATCTGGCCGCTCACCTGCTGGATCCACGGTTGCGCAACAGGCCACTGGGCGAGGTCCGGCGGCGGCGTTGGGGCCTCTCGCATGAGAGTGGGCCAGCTAACATGACCGGAGGGCAGCCATGACCGATCTGGTGCAGGACGCTGTTCTGGCTGAAGAGCCATCCTTCCCCTCCGAATCCGCCAGACACTCGCGCTTGTCGGTGCGGCGACAGGCCATGCTGAGTGGTGCAGTTGCCCTGACGCTGGTGCTCGGGGTTCTGATCGTTGCGGCCTTCATCCCCACCGATACGCTGCGCGTAAACCCGGCAACCCGCATGTTTGCGCCTTCGCTGCAGTATCTGTTCGGCACAGATCTGCTTGGACGCGACATGCTGGTGCGCACCACGCTGGCGCTTGGCCAGTCGGTGGGGATCGGGCTGTTCGCGGCGGTGGTGTCTACTGCGCTGTCGGTTGTGCTGGGCCTCGTTGCCAGCGTCAACAGGGTGGCAGACCGGATCGTTGGGGTGGCGACCGAGCTGTTTCTGGGCCTTCCTCATTTTGTGCTGCTGATGCTGGTGGCCTATGCTGCCGGAGGCGGCGTGCGTGGTGTAATCCTTGCTGTCGGGCTCACCCATTGGCCGCGCCTTGCCCGGGTGCTGCGCCACGAAGCGCAAAGGGTGATGGCCTCGGACTATGTTGCCGTCTCCCGCGGGCTTGGACGGTCTCCCTTGTGGGTGGCACGACGCCATCTGCTGCCCCATCTCATTCCGCAGATCGTTGCCGGGTTCGTGTTGATCTTTCCCCATGCGATCCTGCATGAGGCCGGTCTTTCATTCCTCGGGCTGGGTGTGCCGCCGCATCTGCCATCAATCGGAGTGATCCTGTCGGAATCCCTGCGGGCGCTTGGATCCGGGCTGTGGTGGCTTGCCTTCTTCCCCGGTCTGGGGCTGCTGCTGGTTGCGTTGTCTTTCGAGGTTTTCGGTGAATCCCTGCGTCGGGCGACCGATCCGGATGAGGGAGTGGCCTGATGCTCAAGGTCAACAAGCTGTCGGTTCGCTTTCGCCAGCATGATGGCAGCCGACTGGCACCAATTGAGGACGTCTCCTTCACGCTCGGGCGCGGGGAGCTGGTCGGGCTGGTGGGCGGTTCCGGGGCGGGAAAAAGCCTGATCGCCGAAGCGCTGATCGGCACTCTGCCACGCAACGCGGAAGTGTCCGGTGCCGTTTCCTTGAATGGTTCGGTGCCGCCAAAAGGAGCAATCGCGCTGGCACCTCAAGGGCGGGACGCTCTCGATCCGCTCGCTCCTTCCGGGCGGCAGGTGGCCCGCTTTGCCCGGCTTGCCCGTGTGTCCTGCGATGTGCCGCAATTGTTTGCCGATCTCGGCCTTCCGCCCTCCACCGTCAAGCTCTGGCCGCATGAACTCTCTGGCGGGATGGCCAAGCGTGTGCTGGTGGCAACGGCGCTGGCGACCGGTGCGGACTATCTCATCGCCGACGAACCGACGGTGGGGCTTGATGGTGCCAACGCCGACCGGATCATGGCACTGCTGGCCGATCTTGCCGCAAGTGGACGTGCCGTTCTGGTGATCAGCCACGATCTTGTGCGGTTGGCCAGAGTGGCGCGCCGCATGGTGATCCTTGAAGAGGGCAGGCAGGTCGAGGTGGCCGATGCCATCGCCTTTGCTGAAGATCGGTTGGTTCATCCCTTCTCCAGGGCGCTCTGGCAGGCTCAGACTTGGGAACATTTCGCATCGGAGGGCGCCTGATGCTGAGTGCTGAAGGGTTGGTGCACGGATTTGGCGCGACGCCCGTGCTCGACCATGTTGCCCTGACCGTGAAACCGGGAGACCGGGTTGGCATAGCCGGGCCGTCCGGCGTTGGCAAGACGACACTCGGGCGCATTCTGGCCGGTCAGGTTGCCCCTCATGCCGGGACGGTTCGCTGGGATGGCAAGCCACTGGGCGACTACCGGGGCGCGTCACCGGTGCAGCTTGCACCGCAGTCGCCGGAACTGGCTGTTGATCCGCGCTGGACGATTGCCGAGGTTCTGGACAATGGCGGGGTCGTGGATGGTGCGGTTCTGGCTGCGCTTGGCATCCAGCCCGCTTGGGGGAGGCGTCGCAGTCGCGAGCTGTCCGGTGGGGAACTGGCGCGGGTTTCCCTTGCTCGGCTGTTGCTGCCGACGACCCGGGTTCTCATCTGCGACGAGATCACGACGCAGTTGGATGCGCTGGCCGCACGGCAGATCTGGTCGGCGCTGTTGCCGCTGGTTGCCGAGCGCGATATTGCCCTTATCGTCATCAGTCACGAGGACCGGCTGCGCTCGGCTGTTTGCACGCAGGAGTTCACCCTGAGTGGCGGACGGCTGGGGGGCGGGCGACTGGTCGGCTGACCCGCCGTTGCCTCAGGCTAGGTTCAGTCTGCATCCTTTTCAAGGGATGCCAGTTCGCCCAGTGTGATGGGCTTAAGCGGTGACCTGATCTTGAAGTAGCCAACCTCAGCGATCGGCTTTCCTGTTTCCTCGGCAAAGAGGGCCGAGACGGTGAGGCCGCAGCCGCGTCCCTGACAGGGCCCCATGCCTGCCCGCAGGAAGGCCTTGAGCTGGTTCGGACCCTGACAGCCAAGAGCAGTGGCCTTGCGGATGTCACCTGCGGTCACTTCCTCGCAGCGGCAGACGATGGTCTCGTTGCGTGGTGACTGAGCCTCGCGGAACGGCGGATAGGCCCGGTCAAGGAAGGGGCGAGCGGCGGATTCGCTCGACAGTCCTGCTTTTAACGGGGTGGCTCTGGCTGCAAGCTCGGCCTCTGAAAGTTTGCCCAGCTCGTTGGCGATCTTGAGGGCCGAGAGCCTGCCGCAGAGGGCGGCAGCCTTGGCGCCGCCGATGCCTGCGCCATCACCGGCGATGAAGATGCCAGCCTCGGAGCTCTTGCCCCACAGGTCGAGTTTCGGGCTGAAACAGGCCTGTTGGCCATTCCAGTCATGGTCCAGCTGCAGGGCGCGACTGATCTGGACGTTCGGCACGACGCCATGATGCAAGAGGGCCGTGTCGCAGGCTATTGCCTGGCGTTTGCCGCCGGTATCAAAACTGATGCCGGTGACGGCCTCTTCGCCCTCGATGCTGATATTGCGTGCGCCGGTGTAGCGCTTGACACCGCCGAGCTTCAGAGCCGCGAGCAGCTTGCTGCCCTTGAGCAGATAGCGCCAGCCACGCAGGGCGCCGCCGACATGCTTCATGGCGGCCATCAGGTCGCCCGTGGTCTGGGTTTCGATGATCGCCAGTGGCGGGGTGTTGGCTTTCAGCATCTGGCTGGCCAGCACATAGAGCAGCGGACCACAACCGACGAGTACCGCCCTGTTGGGGATGAGCCCGGATTGCTTGAGTAGGATCTGCCCCGCCCCGACGGTCATCACCCCGGGCAGGGTCCAGCCCGGCAGGGGCATCGGGCGTTCGATGGCGCCAGTGGCGATCAGGATGCGGCTTGCCTTGACCTGGTGCGACTGGTCATCAATGGAATAGGTGATGGTGCCATCCGTTTCCACCTGCCAGACTACCGCTCCGGCGATATGGCTGATGAGCGGATTGGCAACGGCCCTTGCCAGCGGCAGGCCATCGAGATAGTCCTGCCCGAGCATGGCGCCGCGCAATGGGGCCACGCGCTGGACATCGCGATAGATCTGGCCGCCGACGGTCGGCTGCTCGTCAATGAGGATGGAGGCAATGCCCGCATTGGCCGCCTCGCTGGCGGCCGCCATGCCTGCTGGTCCGGCGCCGATGATGGCAAGGTCTGTCTCACGCATGATCGTCCTCCCGGAGTGCGGCTGCGGGTATCGCCGGTTTGCTGACCTGCATGTTGGCGGAAACCTGTGTCTGGCAGGCCTGACGGGTGACGCCGTCGATCTCAACAAGACAGTCGTAGCAGACGCCCATCATGCAGAAGGGGCCGCGCGGTGCACCGGAGGCCAGGGTGTTGCGGAAGACGGAGACCCCGGCTGCCAGCAAGCTGGCAGCGAGATTGGCACCTTCGGGCAGCATGTAGTCCTTGCCGTCAAACTGCACGGGGACGAGGACCGCCTGTTCTGCGGCCTCGCCAATGGTGTTAAAGCCTGAAGCGGTCTTCACTGAACTTCTCCAAATTTGGCGCATCGTCTTTCTGGTCGAACCAGCCAGGCAGCCGTTTGCCATGGACGGCAGCAAGGGTGATGCCGCTGTGGCAGGTCACAAGATAGGCGCCCGGCATGGTCGGGCTTTGCTGATAGATGGGCAGGCCGTCTCTCGACATGATCCGGAGGGCGCCCCAGCTTCTGACCAGTTTGGTCTTGGCAAGGAAGGGGTGGGTTCGAATTGCCTCTGCGGCCAGAGAGGCGAGGCCGCGGGTGGTCGTGTTGTTCTGGAAGCCGACCCGCTCGTTGGTGGCGCCGATCTGGATGCCGCCTTCATCGACCTGTCGAGCGGTCACTGAAGGGCGCCTGAGCATCGGCGGTAGCTTCTCGGTGATCAGCACCTGACCTCTTTCCGGCTCAAGCGGGGTGACAAAGCCCATCGAGGGGCCGAGCGCCAATGCGCCCAGTCCGGCGGACAGGATGACCCGTTCCGAGTGGAAGGTTTCGCCGTTGGCGCAGGTCAGGGTAAAATGGTCGGTCTTGCTGACGGTCATCACCTGATGGTTGGGCCGGTAGATGCCACCCATGCGCTGGACGTCCCTGTGCAGGGCATGAAGGAGCTTCAGCGGATTGAGATGGCCGTCTTCATGATGCAGGATTGCTGCCTGAACCTCCGGTCCAACGGTCGGTTCCTCCTTGCGCAGGTCTTCGCCGCGCAGCACCTCGAAGGGATAGTCGCCCCCCAGGTCCTGCTTCAGCTTCTCATAGGTAGCAAGAGTGCGGGCAAGGCTTTCCTCGGAGAAATGGTAATCGAAGCCGCCATTCTGCTGCAAGCCGAGCGGGATGCCTGTCGTCTCGGTCAGTTCCTCAACGAAGTCGGCAAACAGCGAGGCGGACAATCGGGTCCATCTGGCATAGTGGGGGGCCTTGGCCCCCTTGCCCTGAACCCACACAAGGCCGAAATTGCCCCGGCTTGCCCGGTAGGATCCGTCGTCACCATCCAGTATCGTCACCCTGTGGCCGTGCTTGAGCAGGCCCCATGCCAGTGACATACCAACCACACCGCCGCCGATGATCGTGAAATTCGTGTCCATTTTGTCTTTGTTCGTCTGAAGAAAGAGGGAGAGCTGCCGTTGTCCGGCGATGCGATCTCGTCTGACAGGCTGAGTGTCTGCATATCCTATTCCGGAGCCTTGTCAAGGATGGATGCCGCATATTGTGGCGTCGACGGGGCGCTGCACAAAAATTGCTCAGGATAGTGGACGCGCAGGCGCCTTCGGATGGGTGCTGGGTTCACTGGCTTGTTGACTGTGCTGCAAGAAGTCTTTGCCTTGTGGTCGTTTTCGTGGAAAGTGACATACCACAAAAAGAAAATCACCAAGAGGTAAAGCATGTTTGACAAATTGCAGGAGCAGCCGCAAGTCGGTCTGCTGGGTCTTCTCATCGCCTTTCAGGCAGATCCGCGCCCCAACAAGATCGATCTGGGTGTTGGCCTTTATCGCGATGCGACGGGACGGACGCCTGTCATGCGGGCCGTCAAGGCTGCCGAGAAATATCTGCAGGAACATCAGGACAGCAAGAGCTACATCGGCCGGGAAGGCGATCTTGCATTCGTCAATCTGCTCAAGCCGATCATTTTCGGAGAGGGAAGCGATCTCATCGATTGCACGGTGGGTCTGCAGACCCCAGGCGGATGCGGCGCCATCAGGCTCGGTGCCGATGTGATTGCCACCGCCAGCCCCGAGGCGCGGATCTGGACCGGAACACCGGGCTGGCCAAGCCACAACCTGTTTTTCGAGGCTTCCAGCCAGCAGATCGTCGAGTATCCATTCTTTGATCTGGTTGAACAGAAAATCCTGTTCGACAACGTGCTCAAGGCCCTCAATGCCGCTAGCGAAGGCGATGTTATCCTGCTGCACGGCTGCTGCCACAACCCGACCGGACAGGATTTCTCCACCGAGCAGTGGCAGGAGATCACAGATCTGCTGGTTCGGCGCAAGCTGGTGCCGTTTCTTGATCTAGCCTATCAGGGGCTGGGCGGTGGGCTCGAGAAGGACGCCCAGGCCCTGCGGCTGGTTCTTGGGGCGGTCGATGAGGCGATCATTTCCTATTCCTGCGACAAGAACTTCGGTCTCTACCGTGATCGCGTCGGGGCCCTGTTCCTGATGAGCCGTAATCCGCGCGATCTCAAGGCCGCCGGAAGCAATGCGGGCACCTGTGCCGCGCCCAACTGGGGCATGCCGCCGGATCATGGCGCCGCTGTCGTGCGGACGGTGTTGCAGAGTGAAGAACTGACGGCCATCTGGAAGGCCGAGCTTGAGGAAATGTGCGCCCGTGTCAACGGCAATCGGGCTGCACTTGCCGATGCCCACCCGGATCTCGGCTTCATCAGGCATCAGGGTGGCCTGTTCTCGACCCTCAACATGTCACCGCAGACGGCCAAACGCATGCGGGAAGCCTATGGCATCTATTTTGCCGATTCCGGCCGGATGAATCTGGCAGGCATGCAGCCCCGCGACGTTCAGCCGATCATCGAGGCGCTTGTCGCCGAAGGCGTGCTCAAGGCGGTCTGAGGACCGGAGAAATGGCCGCAAGGCAAAGAAGGGACGGCAGACATGGAAACCACCGGACAGGCCCTGTGCAGGGCATTGATTGCGCGTGGCGTTGATACGGTATTCGGAATTCCCGGCGCTCACATGTATGACTTCAATGATGCGCTTCATGAAAGACGGGACGCGATCCGCTTCATCCACACGCGCCACGAGCAGGGGGCTGGCTATATGGCCTATGGCTATGCCAAGTCCACGGGCTCCATCGGGGCCTACACGGTGGTTCCGGGACCGGGCGTGCTCAACTCCGGCGCGGCGCTGTGCACCGCCTATGGGGCCAACGCTCCGGTGCTGTGTCTGACCGGCAATATCATGTCCGATCTGATCGGGCGGGGGCGCGGGCAGTTGCACGAATTGCCCGACCAGCTGCAGACGCTCGCTGGGCTCACCAAGCGGGCCGAGCGGATCGACCATCAGTGCCAGAGTGCGGCAGTGCTGGGCGACGTGATTGACACCATGCTGTCCGGTCGGCAGGGGCCCGGGGCGGTGGAGGCGCCATGGGATGTGTTCGGCATGAAAGGGCCGGATGTCGTGCTGCCGGAGGCGAGGCCGAAGGCAGCACCTCAGGTCGACCCCACTCAGATCGAGGCCGCTGCAGCGCTGATTGCCGGCGCCCGAAATCCGTTGATCATGGTCGGTGGCGGGGCCGTGGAAGCAGGGGAGAGCATTGCCGCTCTTGCCGAATTGCTGGGGGCACCGGTCACTTCGCACCGGTCTGGCAAGGGCGTGGTCAGCGACGAGCATCCCAATACGCTCAATTTTGTTGCCGCCCATGCCTACTGGAAAGATGTCGATGTGCTGATCGGCATCGGTAGCCGTCTGGAATTGCAATATATGCGCTGGCGCTGGTTGCCTGAAGGCCTGAAGGTCGTCCGGATCGACATCGACCCAACGGAAATGGTGCGGCTCAAGCCGGACGTTGCTGTGGTGGCCGATGCGGACGCGGGCACCCGTGCTCTGCTTGAGGCACTTTCCGGGCACAAGGCGGACGGGCGGAAGGAAGAATTCGCCCGTCGCAACAAAGAGGCCAGAGAACGCTTCGCCACCGTTCAGCCACAGATCGGCTATCTGGAGGCGATCCGGGAGGCACTGCCAAGGGATGGTTTCTTTGTCGAGGAAATCTGTCAGATGGGCTTTGCCGCCCGCTTTGCCTTCCCGGTCTATGAGCCTCGCCATTATGTCACCTGCGGCTATCAGGACAATCTCGGCTTTGGCTTCAACACGGCGTTGGGCGTCAAGGTCGCCCACCCGGACAAGGCGGTCGTGTCGATATCCGGCGATGGCGGGTTCATGTTCGGCGTGCAGGAGCTGGCAACTGCCGTACAGCATAATATTGCTGTGGTGGCGATTGTGTTCAACAATCAGGCCTATGGCAATGTGCTGAGAGATCAGAAGGATAGCTATTCCGGCCATATTCTCGGATCGGAACTGGGCAATCCGGATTTTGTCAAACTGGCCGAGAGTTTCGGTGTCACGGCTTTCCGCGCGGCATCCCCTGCCGAGCTCAAATCGGCTCTGGATGAGGCTCTGTCTCTCCACCGGCCCGCTCTCATCGAGGTGCCGGTGGAGCGGGGCAGCGAGATCAGCCCGTGGCCCTTCATCCATCCTGCTCCACCGCAGGGATAACGGCACTCGGGCTGCATCTCATCGCAAGTCTCAACCAAAGGGTCGCAAGCTGGCAAGGATTGCGGCCTTTACTTTTGGCGCTTTTCTTCCTAGAAAATTTCAGCTTTCACTTTCAACCGGTTGGTTCGGGGGGCGTCCCGAAGCGCTCTGCCAAAGGCAGGACCATTCCTCTGGAAGTGTGGATTTTTCAAAGCCGGGCAAAGGGTTTAAGGCCCTGTAGGATGCCTTGCGTGCAAAGGGCTGGGCAGAGTGGAATGTCGAAGAAGAAATCAGTGCATCGAGGCGTCGCCATGTCCGTTGAAGACAATGCAAAACTGCTGCATCAGCAGTTGCTGCGCGGTCAATTCCAAGCCGTTGCCGAGCAGGCCAAGGCGGTACTGAAAAGCCATCCGGATGCTTTTGTGATCTGGAACCTGCAAGGGCTTGCCTACCTTCGGCTTGGCAGGTTCGATCTGGCGAGGAAGGCGTTCATCAAGACCAACCAGATCAATCCCGACTACCCGTTCAGCTACAACAATCTTGGCATTGTTCTGCTCAATTCCGGCAAGCCAGAGGAGGCGCAAAAGGCGTTCGCCACTGCTGTTTCCCTGAAGCCAGACTATATCGAGGCCCATCTCAACAATGGTATCGTTCTGCAGGCAACAGGGCGGCTGGACGCTGCCATCCAGTCCTATGAAGCGGCTCTGGCTCTGAAGCCGGATCTGGCGCAGGCCCACAACAACATGGGGAATGCCTTGAGGCAGATGGGCCGGGTGAAGGAGGCCGAGGAGTCCTACAGGCGGGCCATCTCCCTGAAGCCGGATTTTGCCGAAAGCCTTTATAATCTGGGGCGGGCGTTGCAGGATCAGGGCAAATACAGCGAGGCCCTTGGCGTCCTTGAAAAGGCATTGTCCGTTCGGCCCGACCTTCCCGAAGCCCATAATGATATCGGCACCATCCTGTGCGAGCAGCAGGACTTTGCCGGGTCCATCAAGGCCTTTCAAAAGGCCATTGCGCTGAGGCCGGATTTCTTTGTGGCGCATAACAATCTTGGCAATGTTCTGTTCGAGAATGGTGAGTTTGAAGCGGCGGTTAGCGCTTGTCAGAAAGCCCTTGCCATCAATCCCGACTATGCGATGGCCTACAGCAATCTGGGCATTATCCATGAAACCTGCGGCCGGCTGGACGAGGCGCGGGCTGCCTTCAGGAAGGCCCTTGCGATCAAGCCCGATTTTGCCAAGGTGCACCGGGATCTTAGCCGGATTGTCAAATATGCCCCGAATGATCCCCAGGGCGCGGTAATCGAGGGGCTGTTGCAGGGCGAAGGGCGCTCAATTGAAGACAGCTGCTTTCTCCATTACGCATTGGCCAAGATCTGCGAGGACTGTGGCGACTTCAAAGGGGCTCTGGAGCATTATGACGCCGGTGGGGCCTTGCGGCAGGAATTGTTCGGCTACAGGTTCGAGCAGGACGAGGCGCTGTTTGCAGGCATCAGGGCGGCGGCGCCCGGTTTGCGTCAGATGGCCTTGCAGCCTGACGCGGGGACGAGCGGTGTTACGCCCGTTTTCATTCTTGGCATGCCGCGGTCGGGTACGACACTGGTGGAGCAGATCCTTTCCAGCCATTCACTGGTGACCGGCGCCGACGAGCTGTTGGAGGTAAGTCAGCTTGGTGGTCGCATCAGTGCGGGCAAGGAGCCTGTGACGGAAGAGGCTCTGCGCGCGTTCAGAGCGGGATATCTCAACGCCATTGCCAAACTTGCTGATGGCAAACCCTATGTAACCGACAAGATGCCGCAGAATTTCCTGCATATCGGCCTGATCTGTGCTGCGTTTCCCGAAGCCAGAATCATTCACGTCAAACGGGACGCTGCGGCGACCTGCTGGTCCAACTTCAAGACCTACTTCCTCTCCAATGCGCTTGGCTACAGCTACAGTCTCGAAACGGTTGTCCGGTATTACAAGCTCTATGACTCTCTCATGGCCTTCTGGCAAGAGACCTTCGGCGAGCGGATTCTGGATCTCGATTATGAGGCGCTGACTGTCGATCCGGAACCGGCAACCAGAGCATTGATTGCTCATGTCGGCTTGGACTGGGCAAGTGCCTGCCTGTCTCCGCATCTTAACCGCCGGGTTGCCCGAACCGCATCCAACCAGCAGGTTCGGAAGGAAATCTACAAGGGAAGTTCCGAGGAATGGCGCAAGTTCGAGCCGTTTCTAGGTGGTGCCTTTGACGCCCTGGCCGTAAAGGGCTGATCCGGCGGGCCAGCCACATTCCCTGAAAATCCTCGAAAGCTCCGGTGGGGTCCTCAGTCCTCCCATGATTGCTCTATCGCTCGTAGCGGGCTGACGCAGTTCCTTTGTGCCCGGCTTTCTGGCGCAGGCCGCATCAGTCGGCTCTGCAAGCCTTTCGGTCCTTTGTTTCGCTGCTTCTACGTGCGGTCTGTTGCTTGCTGTGGTTTGGTGAGGGTGGTATTCGGGAATAAATACATTGGATGTATTTTGTAATTATCGGTGACTTATCGCCAATAATGTTGACAAATTAAGTTTTCTATACATATTCATAGGATGACTGAAAGGTGCCAGGCGCTTGCCTGTTCAGTGAGGGAGTGAGTTGTTGTCCTGAATGGCCGTCATTGCGGCTGCAGGTGAATGCATGCCCCCTGTTCTGAAGCTGGGTGAAACGCGGCGCGAAGCACCGGATAAAGGACTTGAGAAAGGGCAAGGACAGAATGACTAAACGTCCACCGATCGTATTGAACCCAACCGACACGATAGCGATCCTGCCGCACGGGGCAAAGAAGGGTGAAGACCCGCTAGAGCTTGGCGTGGCTCTTGAAGCCAACATCATGCCCGGCCACAAGATTGCGCGCAAGGCGCACGAGCAGGGTGAGGCGATCATCAAGTTCGGTCAGATCATCGGACGTGCGACGCAGCCCATCGCTGCTGGTGACCATGTGCATTCGCACAACTGCGCCTTTTCCGACCATGGCCAGAACTACGAGATCGGCTGCGACTATGAAGCCGCTCTGGCTGCCGTGCCGAAGCTGGAGGCCCGCACTTTCATGGGCTACAAGCGCGCCAACGGCACCTTTGGTACCCGCAACTATGTCGGGCTCTGCTCGACCGTGAACTGCTCGTCGACTGTGGTTCATCGCGCGGCTCAGGAACTGGAAATCGAAGGCGCCTTCGACGCCTACGAGAATGTTGACGGTGTTGCCATCTTCACGCATTCCTCCGGCTGCGGCATGAACAACAAGGGCCTTGGTTTCGAGATCCTCGATAAGGTGCTCTGGGGCCATGCCACTCATCCGAACGTTGGTGCTGCCGTGTTCATCGGTCTTGGCTGCGAAGTGATGCAGATTGCCAAGATGCGCGAGAATTATGATGACCCGAGCCAGAGTCTGATGGATCGCTTCTATAGCATGACCATTCAGGAAGAGGGCGGCACCCGCAAGACCATCGACGCCATCAAGGCCAAGGTGCGCGAACTGCTGCCCGAGCTCAACAAGGCCCAACGCGAGCCGATCCCGGCTTCCGAGCTGAAGATTGCCTTGCAGTGCGGTGCATCGGACGGTTTCTCCGGCATCACCGCCAACCCGGCGCTCGGCGTTGCCTCCGACCTGCTGGTTGGGCTTGGTGCGACATCCATCCTGTCGGAAACCTCCGAGATCTACGGGGCTGAACAGCTGCTGCTGCGTCGTGCCGCCAGCAAGGAAGTCGGCGACAAGCTGGTTTCCCAGATCCGCTGGTGGGAAGACTATGTGGCCATGCACAAGGGTAGCCTCGACAACAACCCCAGCCCGGGCAACAAGGCCGGTGGTCTGACGACCATTCTGGAGAAGTCCCTCGGCGCAACCGCCAAGTCCGGCTCGGCTCCTCTGACGGCTGTCTATGACTATGCAGAACGGGTCACCGAGCATGGCTTCGTCTTCATGGACACGCCAGGCTATGATCCTGTTTGTGGCACGGGCCAGATTGCTGGCGGCGCTCACATGATCATCTTCACCACCGGTCGCGGTTCTGCCTATGGCTCCAAGCCGGCTCCGACCATCAAGGTGGCCTCGAATGACACGCTGTTTGAAACCATGCCGGATGACATGGATATCAACTGTGGTGACATTCTGTCGGCAGGCGTCAGCCTCGAAGACAAGGGTGCCGAAATTCTCGAGCTCATCCTGAAGGTTGCCTCTGGCGAGAAGACCAAGTCGGAAGAGCTGGGACTTGGCAACAACGAGTTCATTCCATGGCACATCGGTGCGGTGATGTAATTACCGCGCTTGCTGGGTCTGATCAGTCGGCGCGGTGAGGTGATCTCCGCGCCATCAGCCCCGGATCATGCGACGCGGCCTTTCATGTGCCGCGCCTTCCGGCTTCCGGAAAGATTATCAAATACAGGTTTTACAAGGATAGCGATTATGCAACGCGTGAATGAGAGCAATCTTGGCGGGCGGGCCCGTCCGACCGAACGCATCATCCAGTTTGGTGAAGGCAACTTCCTCAGGGCCTTCATGGACTGGAAGATCGACCGTATGAATGAAGACTGCGGGTCCGACTATGGCGTGGTCATCGTGCGCCCGATCGATGGCGGCGTGCCGATTTCGCTCAATGACAGCGATGGTGTCTATACGGTGCTGTCCCGTGGCGTTGGCCCGGATGGCGAGGCTGTTTCCGATGCCCGCCTGATTTCTGCCGTGCGTCGCGAGCTCAATGCGGTCAAGCAGTGGGACGAGGTTCTTGCTCTGGCCCGCAACACCGATTTTGTTGCCTTCATCTCCAACACCACCGAAGCCGGTATTGTCTACAATGCCGACTGCAAGGCAACCGACACCCCTCCGGCTTCCTATCCGGCCAAGGTAACCCGTCTGCTGCTCGAGCGCTTCAATTCCTGCGGCAAGAGCGAAGCCCCCGGCTTCCACTTCCTGCCGTGCGAGTTGATCGATCACAATGCTGACGAGCTGGAAAAATGCGTTCACAAGCATGCTGAGGACTGGAATCTCGGGGCCGAGTTCATCACCTGGCTGGAGACGAAGAACGCCTTCTACAACACGCTGGTTGATCGCATCGTGCCGGGCTATCCGCGCGACGAGGCCGCCGACATCGAGAAGGAACTGGGCTATCTCGATCCACTGATGGTGACCGGCGAGCTGTTCCACTTCCTTGTCATCGAACAGCGGGAAGGCAAGCCAGATCTGTGCCTGCCGATGGCAGAAAAGGATGCCGGTACGGTGATCGTTCCCAACGCTGACGGCTACAAGGAACGCAAGGTGGCGATCCTCAACGGTGCACACACCGGCCTTTGCCCGCTGGCGCTGCTGTCCGGTACGGTTTCCGTGAAAGAGGCGATGGATAACGAGGCGGCTCGCGGCTTCCTCAACACCATGCTGGAAACGGAAATCATCCCCTATCTGTCGCTGCCACGCGAAGAGCTCAACGAGTTCAGTGCCGAGGTTCTGCGCCGCTTTGCCAATCCGTTCATCGTGCATCGCTGGTACGACATCTCGCTCAACGGTCTGGCCAAGTTCCACACCCGCAACCTGCCGCGTTTCGAGAGCGCGATGGCTGCTACCGGCAAGGCACCGCGTTGCATGAGCCTGTCGCTGGCCGCCTGGCTTGCCTTCTACACCGGTGCCTTTGCGGGCAGTGCCGAGCTGCCGCCGCGTGATGCCGAGGACGTGATTGCGACCATGGCAAGGATCGGTGCACTGAAGGACAGCGATGGCGTTGCCGCGATGGTCAAGGCCTATCTCGCCGAAGAGAGCATCTGGGGCAAGTCCCTTGCATCAGACACCCTCGTTGCCGCCGTGGCCGACGCCTATGAATTCCTGACCAAGGGTTCGTTCGCGCTGGACGACCTCACAAAATGGGTCAACGCGTAAGCGGGACACTGCCATTTGGGCTGTGAAATTCGATGATGTCAGGCAGGGCTTGCCATCATTCTTGTCAATTTTGAGGAGCCCGAAGTTTGAAACGTTTCGGGCTTCTTTCTTTTGCTCGTTGTGAGACGTGTTTCCGGAGTTTTATAAGCAGAAATTGCGGGCAACTTTTTCCCGAAACCGAGCTGTTGGTTCGTGTGTTTTTCCCTGACATGGCCTTTTGCGTGAGATTTTTACCAAATCGGCAAAACATAGGATGTATATCGGAAAACATGCAGATTAAATGGGAATTCAAGTTGACATTCTTGCGCAATTTATGTCAATCATGGGATGAAATGGAGGGTTGGAGGCTCGCCCCCATATCCTTTGCAAGACATGCATAGACGGGCCTTATTGGTTTCAAGATCCATACATGGGAGGGATTATGAAAACTCTGCTTAAATACTCTTTGGCGGCCGCAGTGGCTTTGACGACTATGGTTGGCGCTGCTTGGGCTGACGTGACGATCAAGGTTGCCTACGAAAACAACCCGGGCGAACCGCTTGACATCGTAGTCAACAAATGGGCCAAAGATCTCGAAGCAAAAAGCAACGGAACCATCAAGCTTGAGCTGTATCCTAGCTCGCAGCTGGGTTCCAAGCAGGACGTGACCGAACAGGCCATGTTCGGTTCCAACGTCATCACCATCAGTGACGTCGGCTTCCTTGCTGACTTCGTGCCAGACCTTGGCATTCTGTTTGGCCCTTACCTGACCGAAGATCCGGCAAAGCTCTTCGCTATCTACGAGAGCGACTGGTTCAAGGAAAAGGAAAAGGAACTGAACGAAAAAGGCGTTCATCTGGTCATGAAGAACTACCTCTATGGTGTTCGTGAGCTGATCGCCAACAAACCGGTTCGCACCCCTGAAGACCTGAAGGGCCTGAAGATCCGTACCCCGAACAACGTGATGCAGATCAAGGCTATCGAAGCCATGGGCGGTACGCCGACCCCGATGCCGCTTGGTGAAGCATACACGGCTCTTTCCCAGGGTATCATCGATGGCGTCGAGAACCCGCTTGCCGTTATCTACGGTGCAAAGTTCCAGGAAGAAGCCAAGTATCTTTCCATGATCAACTACCTGACCAACACGTCCGTGTTCATCGGTGGTGAAGCCTTCTTCAAGACCCTTGATCCGAAAGATCTGGAACTGATCCATCAGACCGCTTACGACGCTGGCGTCTACAGCCAGCAGCTGGCCGCTGAAAGCGAAGCAGACTTCATTGCGAAGTTCAAGGAAGCCGGTGTGGAAGTGATCTATCCTGAAGTGGCTCCGTTCCGTGAAAAGGCAATGGCTGTCTACTCTCAGTTCCCAGAGTGGAGCGAAGGTCTTTACGACAAAATCCAGGAACAGCTGAAGTAAGTTCCGATATAATGCCTCTGCCTGTCGCAGTCCCTGCGGCAGGCACTTTCAACGCCTTGACTTGAAACGGAATTCAAATGTCTATAACGCGTCGAATCTTCACGATTCTGCTGGGCCTGCCACTTGCCTATCTGGTCCTGGCAACTTCCTATTCGGTTTTCATGCGCTACTGGATGGAAGATCCCATTTTGTGGATGGAAGAAACGTCCGGCCTTGCCATGATCTGGGTTGTCATGGTCGGAGCAATGTGCGCCGAGCGGGATGGCGAGAACCTTTCTATCGCATTCCTGACCGAACTGATGGGTGAGAAGACCCGTCTGATCTGCTCGATCGCTGTTTCGCTGATCTCGATCGGACTGCTGCTCTATATCGCCTTTCTGGGCAATAGCCTTGCCAACCGTGTTGCATTCAAACTGACGGGCGTTCTGAAGATCTCCTGGTACTGGATCGATATTGCCGTGCCGGTTGGCATGGTCGGTGCAGCGGTCTTCGTTGCCATCAACATGGTCAAGAAAATCCGTGGACTGGACCAACAAGAACATAACAACGAAGGAGAAGCAGCATGACCTGGCTGTGGATCATCCCTCTCATGTTGTTGGCCTTCGCCCTCAACATGCGCCTCTATCTCGGCATCCTTTTGGCCGTTCTCTGCTACTTCACCTTTTTCTCCTTCACGCCGCCTGAAATTGCCATCCAGCGTTTCATTGCGCCGGCGCTGAACACGTCCCTGCTGGCCATTCCGTTCTTCGTCATGCTTGGTACGCTGATGGCCCACTCCGGGGTTGCAGAACGTATCATCGATGTTGCGTTGCTGCTGGTTGGCCGGATTCGTGGTGGTCTTGCCCTGACCAACATTCTGGTATCGAGCCTTCTGGGCGGTCTTTCCGCGTCGAACCTTGCCGACAGCGCCATGCTGACCCGCATGATGGTTCCGGAAATGGAACGTCATGGCTATGACCGTGGCTTCTCTGCTGCTGTGACCGCGGCAGGTTCCCTGATCACGCCAATCATTCCTCCCGGAATTGCGCTGATCATCTACGCGCTGATCGCCGACGTTTCCGTTGCCTCCATGTTCATGGCAGGTATCATTCCCGGCCTGCTCTGCGCCTTCCTGCTGATGGTCACCGCCTATCTGGTTTCGGTCAAGCGCGGTTATCTGCCAAAGAGCATGAAGCGTCCGACCCCACGCGAAGCCGGCGTTACGCTGCTGCGCTCCTGGCCAGCCTTCCTGCTGATCATCGTCATCATTGGCGGTATCCGTCTTGGCATCTTCACGCCAACGGAAGCCGGTGCTGTCGCTGTGCTCGCCATCATCCTGATCGGTACCCTGTTGCACCGCACGATGACTTTTGGTGACATTCTCAACTCGGTCTACTCTGCTGGCAAATCCACGGCATCCGTGCTGCTGATCATCATGGCCAGTGGTGCTCTTGGCTGGATCTTCTCGAACGAAAAGGCCGGTCTGGCTTTCGCCGAGATGATCACCCACTTCACCACCAACAAGTATCTGTTCCTCATCACGCTCAACATTGCCCTGATCTTCTTCGGCATGCTGATCGAAGGAACGGCGCTGATGATCATTCTGGTGCCGCTGCTCAAGCCGACCCTGATGAGCATGGGGATCGATCCGGTGCATTTCGGCATCATCATGATCCTCAACATGTCCATTGGCACGCTGACGCCGCCGGTTGGTACGGTGATGCTGGTCGTCTCGCAGCTCGCCAATGTGGACGTGATGCGCTTTACCAAGGCTGCGGTGCCTTTCTACATCGCCCTGTTCATTGCGCTCGGTCTGGTGATCTTCATTCCGGAGATTTCCCTGCTGCTGCCGCACCTGAGCCAGTAGGCTCCGGAACGGACCAATCAAAAAGCCCCGTGGAGCGATCCGCGGGGCTTTTTTCATGTCTGTTCCTGCTGTTTGAAATGTCCGTCTGGACAGACTTTCAAGTCTCGAAGCGCGAGCGGAAAGAAGTATCAAGCGCCGGCGATGCCTGCCGCCTCACTTCACCGGGCGGAATCTTGGTCCGCATCGGTCTCGTCTTCGCCATTCTTCGAGAAGAAGTCGGGGTTGTTTCTGACCCAGCTCTGCACGCCGGAAACATGGGCATACATGGCGTATTTTGCGCCCTCGACATCCTGAGCCTCGATGCAATTGAGCACGGCTTCGTGTTCGATACGCAGGTTGTTGGTGGCACTCTCGGTCAACCGGTTGCGCCAGATACGGGCGCGCAGGGCAGGGGCGGAGACCACATTGAGCAGGGACGCCATGATCGGGTTCTTGGTCGTTTCCGCGATGATGTGATGGAACTCGGAGTCCTTCTTGAGCAGGGTATCCGTGTCTTCGGCCTTGACCATCGCCTGATGGCATTTCTTGAGGCGGTCGAGATCGGCCTTGGTGCGCCGGGCGGCGGCAATGGCCGTGGTGTGCAGCTCCATCAGAATACGGATTTCAAGGAACCAGAGCACCGCTTCCGGCCCCGAGACATCGACCGCGAAACGCAGGGTTTCGATCATCTGGGTCGGGTCCAGCCCGGAGACATAGGTTCCATCGCCTTGACGGGCTTCAAGAATCTTCATCGCGCTCATGGCTCGAACGGCTTCTCTGAGAGAGTTGCGCGAAACACCGAGCTGGGCTGAGAATTCTGTCTCGTTCGGCAGTCGGTCCCCTGGCTTGATTTCACCGGATCGAATCAGGTTCTGAACCAGGGAAATCGCCAAATCCACCTTTGGGCTACTCATGTCTGCAGGCACCTTTTTCAAAGAATGTCGGAACCACACATTAACAATTGGTGGCTGTATGTCAATGATCCTATCAATGGCAAAAAAATAGCGCAAATCAACCTGAATTTTCCAGCTGTTATTGACATTCATCCCATGAATATGCCATAAACATCCCATCAATGATGGATATTTGGGAAAATGATCAGGTAAAATGCTGAATTTTTCCATATTCATGGGAGCTATCTTCAAAAATACGCTGAGAAGCATCCAGGAGTTAACAAACATGCCCGGGCGGTCGAGACGGGCCTGGCGATTGACGTTGAGCCATCAATCGCGGGTCAATTCCTCCCAAGACGCTTGGTTCCACCGCAATTCCCCCCTCAAGAGGTGAGTGGTTCCGATGGTCTCCTGCCCGGGCGTGAAACCAATACCAAGAATTGGGAGCGGGTGCCGTTCCCGAAGAAATATCGCTAAGGAGTTAAGTGATGAAAGCACTTTGCATTGTAGATGCTGAAAAAAGTGAAGTTCGCGATGTCGAACCAATGACCATGGGCCCGGACGACGTCGTGGTTCAGGTCTCTTACGTTGGTTTCTGCGGCAGCGACCTCAACACTTATATGGGCAAGAACCCTCTGGTTCAGCTGCCACGCATCCCCGGCCATGAAGCATCTGGCTTCATTGTCGAAAAGGGAGCCAATGTCAGCGCTGATCTGAAGATCGGCCAGTCTGTCATTCTGTGGCCATACTCTGCCTGTGGCCATTGCAGCAGCTGCCGCGCCGGCCGTTACAATGCCTGCCGCTACAACGAGACTCTCGGTGTTCAGCGCGATGGTGCCCTGCGCGAGAAAATGGTTATCCGTGCCGACTGCGTCGTGCCGAACGATAGCCTGAGCCCGAAACGCCAGGTTCTGGTCGAGCCGCTTTCCGTTGGTTTCCATGCAGCAGCCCGTGGCCGTACACAGGCTGGTGAAACCGTGGTTGTTCTTGGCTGTGGCATGATCGGCGTTGGCGCCATCATGGGTGCCGCCTCCCGTGGCGCACGCGTCATTGCCGTGGATACCAGCACCGACAAGGAAGCCATTGCGAAACTGGCGGGTGCTTCCGAGTTCCTCAGCCTCAGCGGCGAAGACCTGGTCAAGAAGATCAACGAACTGACCGACGACAACGGCGCCAATGTGGTCATCGAGGCTGTTGGCCTGCCGATCACCTTCACCACCGCTGTTGATATCGCCTGCTTCTGCGGTCGCGTCGTCTATGTCGGTTACTCCAAGGCTCCGGTTACCTATGAAACCAAGTTCTTCAATCTCAAGGAACTGGACATCATGGGCTCCCGCAACGCCATGCGTGAAGACTTCGATGCCGTTATCGCTGCCCTGCTGAAGATGGGCGACGACATGGACAAGCTGATCACCAAGACTTTCCCGCTGGATGAAGCCGCTGACGTACTGCCTTACTGGGAAAAGAACAAGAACGACGTTCTCAAGCTGGTTGTTGAACTCTGAGACAGACAAGCTCGAGACCAGTCCGGCAGTTTCCCGGGTGACCGGAAGAAAACCAGTCTGACCTGAAATGAGACAGGGGCGAATTGCGTGAAAGCGGTTCGCCCCTTCTTTGCATCGAGCCGATGAGCGATCCTGCCAGCACCCCCTGAAGCAGGGGCAAGCTGGAACCGCTCAAAAACTGCGAAAATCTGAGCTTTTTGCGATAAAGGGCGCAATAGATTTGCGGGAACCCGCATGCGATTTGCCATCTCCAACCTGTGACCGAATTCGGGGTCTGGTAGCCTCTGGTCAACACGAAGACCAAGAGAGTGGGAGCAGGAACGTGCCAACAGCGGAGATCTATCGTTTTAGCGACGACTATATGCAATTGACCTTGCCGGGCGCTTCAATCGAGCGACTGAATACGGGTAATTTGTGGGCCGAAGGTCCGGTCTATTTCCCCGCAGGAGATTTCCTCATCTGGTCGGACATTCCCAACGACTGTCAATGGCAGTGGGTGCCCGGGCTTGGCTGTCGGGTTTACAGCCACCACTCAAACAATTCCAACGGCAATACGCGGGATCGTCAGGGACGACTGGTTTCGTGTCAGCATCTGACCCGCTCGGTTGTCCGGACCGAATGGGATGGTAGCACCACGATCCTTGCCGATGGTCATGATGGCAAACCCCTCAATTCCCCCAATGACGTGATCGTCGCGTCCGACGGAGCTGTCTGGTTCACGGATCCGAGCTACGGCATCCTCAGTGACTATGAAGGCAAGAAGAGCACGCCGGAACAGGCGGGTTGCTATGTCTACCGCATTGATCCGGATACCGGTGCTGTAAAGGCCATGATAACGTCGCTGAAGATGCCGAACGGGTTGGCATTTTCACCAGATGAAAAAACGCTTTATGTGGCTGACTCCAGTCGGTCGCACTATAGCGATGGCTATCATCACATCTTTGCCTTCGATGTCGAGCCGGACTGGTCTTTGAGCAATCAGCGGGTCTTCGCCGAAATCGAGCATGGCGTGCCCGATGGTATTCGGACTGATGAACTGGGCAATCTATGGTCTTCATCAGCGAGGGGGGTCGAGACCTACGGGCCGGATGGCTCGCACAAGGGCTACATCGCAATACCGGAAACAGTTTCAAATCTTTGTTTTGGTGGCAGGAAGCGCAATCGCCTCTTCATCACGGCTTCGACATCCGTCTATGCCGTCTATGTTGCCGTCAAAGGGAGCGAGTAAGAAAGACCGTCGGCGAAATGGCCGGCGGGCAGGACTGACAATCGGAGTTGAACATTTTTCAATGGGAGTAAGAAATGTCCAATAAGAAGGAAAGAGCCGAACAGGAAGGTCGCCGTGATTTCCTCAAGGGAGTGGTGCTTGGCTCGGCCGCTCTTGGCAGCGGGCTGGTAACCCCCGGTCTCGTCATCGGCGAGAGCGGAAAGGCCATGGCCGCACAGGATGAACGGGTCAAGATGGCCTTTGTCCAGATCCAGCCGCACACCGTTTCCTCGGCCTGGAGCGTTGGACTGGAGGAAGTCCTTTCGACCCAGCAGACCATCGACTATAAGCAACTGGACGGCCAGAACAAGGTTGAGGTTCAGGTCAGCCTGATGGATACGCTGATCAACGAGGGTGCCAAGGTCATCTTCCTGCAGCCCATTGACAGTGTGGCACTCGGGCCATCCATCAAAAAGGCGCGCCGTCGCGGTATTGCCGTCATCACCCTCAATATCGATGCTTCCGAGGAACATGCCGCCCATGTAGAAATGAACCACTATTACGGCGCCATGGACATTGCCAAGGAAATGGGCAAACGGATGGGTGGCAAGGGCAAGGTCGCCATTCTCAATGCACCTCCGGGCATCATCATCCGTGATCAGCGCACCAACGGTTTCGTTGATGGCATGAAGAAATACTATCCCGACATCCAGATCGCCGCTGATCAGGTCGCCGACTGGTCCCGCAAGAAGGCCCAGGATGTATTGTCCAACATTCTGACCGCCCAGCCCGACATCACGGGCGTTTACGGGGTCAACGATTCCATGGCGCTTGGCGGCGTCGACGTCTGCAAGCAGAAGGGCATTCTCGACAAGATGGTGATCTTCGGTAACGACGGCGAAACCGCTGCCCTTGAATCCATCGAACGGGGCGAGTTGACAGGAACCCAGTTTACCGACGTCTATCAGCAGGGCCGCTTTGCTGCCGCAGCCGCATCGGTCTTCGTTTCCGGTGGTGTGACGGCAAAAGAATTCAAACAGCAGGGCAAGCTGTTGATGCCTTATGTCATCGCAACGTCCGAGACTGTCGGTTCCATTCAGCCGGCCCAGCGCTGGTAGTTCGGCATTGTCCATTGAAACCGCTGCCCACCGGGCAGCGGTTTTTCCACTCACCTCTCGCGCAGGGTTCTCAATATGGTACGCCTCCGCCAGTTGCCAAACATCGAGTTGTTGGCATTCTTCGTGCTTCTGTACGCCTTCTTCTGTTTCTATGCCCCGCATTTCAATACCGCATCCAATCTGGAGAATCTGCTCGTCGGCTATTCCTTCATTGCGGTGCTGGCGATCGGGCAGTCCTTCCCGATCATGGTGCGCGGCATCGATCTGAGCATCGGCTCGATCATGGCGCTTGGCGGCATGGTGCTGTTCGACCTCAGCGTCATCTATGAGGTGCCGGGCTATGTGGTCATTCCGGCGGTGCTGCTGGTCTGCCTTCTGGCCGGATTGCTGAACGGGGCGCTGGTCGTCTGGCTGCGACTGCAGCCATTTGTTGCGACTCTGTCGACGCTGGCCGCCTATCGTGGTGTGGTCTATGCGATTTCAGGCCGGCAGCTGTTTCCCGAAATGGCCACCAAACCGATCACCGACCCGTGGCTGACGGGCATGGATTCCTATCTCGATATCGGCGGTGTGACCGGGCTTGACCAGTATATGGAGATGCCCTGGCTGCCGCTGTCCTTCTTCCTTCTGGTCGGTATTTTCATCATCATCCAGACGATGCACAGCAAGACCCAGTTCGGCATGAATTTCAAGATCGTCGGCGGCAATCCGGAAGCGGCGCGGCTGGCGGGTATCAATGTCAAGCTGACGATCCTCAGCGCCTACGGCCTGTCCGGATTGAGCGCCGGTATCGCCGCGATCATTCTGGTGACGCGCCTGACAACGGCAACGGAGGCTCTCGGCAACGGCATGGAGCTGACGGCCATTGCCTCGGCTGTCATCGGCGGCATCAGCCTGCAGGGTGGCATCGGCAACGCCTTCGGGCCGATCATCGGCGCGATGCTGCTTGGCATCATCCTGCTTGGCCTTACGCTGCTCGGCATTTCGCAATTCGTCCAGCAAATCATTTCTGGCCTGATCCTCATTGGCGCGATCGGATATGACAAGCTTCTGTCCGACTTCCGGATGCGCAAGGCCCGCGCCATGCAGAGTGGGAGTTGATCATGTCCAAACAGATCCTTCTTGAAGGCAGGAAGCTGAGCAAGACCTTCGGGCGCTTTGTTGCCCTGCAGGAGACCGACTTTGCCATCCATGCGGGGGAAGTCCATGGCCTGTGCGGCAGCAACGGCGCGGGCAAGTCGACCCTCATCAAAATCCTCACCGGGGCGCACCGACCAACCGGTGGCGAGGTCCATGTCAATGGCACACTGGCACCGGCGGGCAGTCCGCTGGCCATGCTGGAACTCGGGGTGGCCTGTATCTATCAGCACTCCAACCTGATCCCGGCGCTCACTGTGCTGGACAATGTCTTCCTCGGCCGACCGCCGAAAACCAAACTCGGCTTCATCGATGCGACCGAGCAGCGCCACAAGGCGGAAGCGCTGCTCGAGAAATACAATATCGATCTTGATCTTGATGCTCAGGTGTCAACGCTGGCTACCGTCAAGCAGAAGGAAGTGGAGATCCTGAAGGCGCTGGCGCTTGACGCGCAGGTGATCCTGATGGACGAGCCGACGGCCTGGCTGTCCCATTCGGAAGTTCGCAAGCTGCACGACACCATTGCCCGCCTGAGGGCGCTCGGGGTCGGGCTGGTCTACATCTCCCATGTTCTCGACGAAGTGTTTCAGGTCTGCGATGCCGTTACCGTCATGCGGGACGGAGCCGTGGTCTGGAACGGGTCGATTGATGAGATCACCCGCCCCGAGTTGGTTGATCGCATGGTGGGCAATGATCTGGGGGAAGCCTCGCGATCGGTAGCCGCCGAGCCACGACATCCGAAGGGGACCGGCGAGGTTCTGCTTTCGGCACGTGATCTGGGCATGACCAACACTTTCGAGGATGTCAGTTTCGATCTCTACAAGGGCGAAATCCTGTGCCTTACAGGCCTGATCGGGTCGAAGCGGAGCGAGCTGCTGCACAGCATTTTCGGTTCGGCGAAATTCTCGGCCGGAACGCTGGAAGTGCTCGGGCAGTCGGTGCGCTACTCCTCGCCTTCAGAGGCCATCGAGGCGGGTATCGGCTTCGTGCCGGAAGACCGGCTGCGGGACGGATTGCTGCTGGATCATTCGGTGTCTGACAACCTGATCTTTGCTGCGCTCGACAAGGTCTCCCGGTGGGGCTTCTGGAACAATCGGGCCGTGCGGGAGCTGACCGAGCGCCAGATCCGCGACCTCAACGTGAAGCCGGCGGATGGCAGCAAGATCGTCAAGCGCCTGAGCGGTGGCAACCAGCAGAAAGTGCTGCTCGGCAAATGGCTGGAAATTGCACCCAAGATCCTGTTCCTCGACGAGCCGACGGTTGGTGTCGATGTGGGGGCCAAGGCCGAGATCTATACCATTCTGCGCAAGCTGCGGGAACAGGGGACGGCGATCCTTCTGGTCTCTTCCGACATGGAAGAAGTGATGACGATCGCCGATCGCATCGCTGTCATGGTGTCCGGCCGGATGACCATGACCTGCGCCGCCGATGACATCACCCAGGAAGAGCTGGTGCTCCAGATCAGTGGAGGAAACAAGTAATGCTGAGCCTGAGTTCCTACCTCAGAACCGCCATCCCGACCTATGCCATGCCGGTCGCGCTGCTGATTGTCATCGGCCTGTTCGGGGCTCTGGCACCGGTGTTCCTGACACCGGCCAACTTCACGGCCATCATCTATCAGATGTCGATCACAGGGATCATGGCGGTCTGCATGACCTTTGTCATCATGACCGGCGGCATCGACCTGTCGGTCGGTCCGGTGCTGGCGACGTCGGGGCTGGTGGTCTTCTTCCTGCTTCATATCGCCCATTTCCCGCTGCTTCCGGCGGTGGTCATCGGCATCCTGACCGGTGCCGTGACCGGTGCCATCAGCGGGTTGGTCATCGCGCTGTTCAGTCTGCCCGCGATGATCGTCACGCTTGGCATGCTGTCCATTGTCAGGGGCAGCGCGCTTCTTGCCGGTGGGCCGGATCTGCATCTGGTGCGCGAACAGCCAGGGTTCGAATTCATTGGCAATGGCTTCCTGTTCGGCATTCCTTTTGCCATCTGGATTTTCGTTGCAGTCAGCCTGCTGCTGATCTTCATCCAGAAGCGCACGACTTTCGGGCTGCAGGTGGCCGCAGTTGGCGACAATGAGCGGGCGGCCTATCTTTCGGGCCGGCGCGTCAAGCTCGTCAAGATGATGACCTACGTCATCTGTGGTATGGGGGCGGCACTGGCCGGTATCATTCAGAGCTCGCAGGTCCACACTGCGGCGGCAACCTATGGCGAGTTCGGCACGGAGCTGGATGTGATTGCCGCAGTTGTGCTGGGCGGTGCCAGCCTGCTGGGTGGCAAGGGGTCTGTGGCCCGCACCATTCTGGGCGTGCTGTTTCTTGCGGTGCTCAACAATGGCTTCAACATTCTCAATGTGCCGATCGACTATCAGCTGATCATCAAGGGAGGCATCATCGTGATTGCGCTGTCCCTCACCGAATGGGCCAACAGCAAGGTTGCCTAGTGACCGGCCCTGCCGGTTGCCAAGAGAAAATCAGGGAGCGGCTCCGCCGCTCTTTGTGCCGTTTCTGGCAAGGCGCCGGTCTGGTGCGGGCGCTGAGATGCGAGCGGAGGATCAACGGCCGGTTTGTGTTGTTGTCTCCAATGCTCTGGTTTAAGGTGTTGCAATGACAGAACAAACGTCCATCCCAGCGACATTTTCGACAGAGCAGGTCATCAATATCACCCGCGCGATTGCCGGTCGTGTCGGCTATCAGGCCGTTATCGACGCGATGAGCGAGGAGATTCAGGAGATTCTGCCACACAATCATTTCGATGTGGTGATCCTTGATGAGGCCAAGGAGAATCTCGTCGCCTATGAAACGGGTATCCAGACCGAGTGGGGCGGGGTCAACCGGAAGAATGTCTCCACCAGCCCGATCCGTGACATCCTTCTGGGCAAGGTGGACTATCTCATCACCCCCAATGCGATGGAGGATACCCGCTTCAACAATGCCGCGATGTTCAACCAGCCGATCTTTGAGCACACGCTGCGCTCGCGTCTGCATGTTCAGGTCAGGGTGGCGGGTGAACTGATCGGCGCGTTGTCGATTTCCTCCACCCGCCCTGGCCTTTATTCCCTGCAACACATAGAGAATGCAAAGCTGCTGAGCGATCTCATCGGCCCCTATTTCTTCGCCCTGTGGCAGTCGGAGCTGGTGCGGGTTTCGGAAATCGAGCGGGTGAAGGAAGCAGCCCGGCTGGAAGGCCTGCGCACCGGCGCGCGCTATGTCACCGACGAACTGGAGCGGGCCCGCGCCCAGATCGGCATGGACCTGCACGACCAGACGCTGGCCGATCTCTCGCGTACCCTGCGCTGGCTGGGCTCGGTGGATGAACTCGATCGTGATGAGCTGGATGAACTCAAGGAAGAGTTGGGCAGCTGTCTTCTGGGACTGCGGCAGATCGTCGACGACGCCAAGCCGACTGTGCTGGAGATGTTCGGCCTGATGGAGGCGGTGGAAGCCCAGCTTGACCGACAGATCAAGACGGCGCGGCAGGAAATCGATGTCGAGCTCGTCGACCAGTCGGATGGTCGTATCGACGAATTGCCGCTGAGCCTCAGGATTGTCTTCTACCGCATCCTGCAGGAAGCGGGTAACAATGCCATCCGCCATTCGGGCTGCGACCATCTCCTTGTCACCTTCCGGAGCGATGATGACAGGCTGATCATTTTCTTCCGGGACAACGGTTGCGGCTATCGGCAGGAAAACTACGCCAGCCGCGGCGGCATGCTGAATATGCAGATCCGGGCGTCACTGGTCGGGGCGAAGGTTCGCTTTTCCTGTCCGGGCGAGCCTGCGGAGCTGACAATTTCCTATTCCCGGGGCCAGGATGCAGGGGAGCCGATAGCACTATGAAGGCACGCTCGATACTGATCGTTGAAGATGACCTGCTGCACCGGGAATTCCTGCGTAAGGTGGTCAGCAATCCGGACATGGGCTTTGTCGATGTGCAGGAGGCCAGCGATGGCGAGGAGGGCCTTGCGCTTGCGCTCAAGTTTCGTCCCGATGCCATCATTCTTGATCTGCAGATCCCCAAGATAACCGGTGTCGACGTAGCCAAGGCGATCTGGGCCCGCTTCCCCGATCTGCCGATCATGTTCTGGTCGAACTATGCCGACGAGGCCTATGTGCGCGGTGTTGCCAAGGTGGCGCCGTCAAACACCGCCTATGGCTATCTTCTCAAATCCTCGTCGTCTGACCGGCTGGAAAGGGCCATGCGAGGGATTTTCGAAGATCGGCAGACCATCATCGACTATGAAGTGGTGGGCATCCAGAAGCGGGCCAAGAACAGCTATCACGCGCTCACTGATGCGGAATATGAGGTGCTGCTCGATATTGCTTTGGGGCTGACGGACAGTGCCATTTCGGAACGACGCAATATCTCGATGCGCACGGTGCAAAGCCGATTGCAGAGCATCTATGCCAAGATGGGGATCAGCGAGGTGCCGAGCAGCAAGGGTGGCGCGGTGTTCAACCGGCGCAACCGGGCTGTCGTTCTGGCCCTGATGGCACGGCAGATCAACAGCAAGACCCTTGAGGCGCTTAACAACGAACTGGCGTTTGACGATTAGCCGCGCGGGGGCTGACAAAAAAGCCGGCGGGCTCTGTGAATAGTCCTGCCAGCCTTGTTTTCAAAGGCGCTTTTCGCGCCGGTCTCTGGTTGCTTGTTGCCTCAGAGAGCGATCTTGACGACGACCTTGCGCACCAAGGTCGGTTCGCCAGCGGCGCAGCCGGGGCGGTGCACATCCCACGGATAGACAACGGCATAGCTGCCTTCGGACAGGCAGAGCATGCTTTCATCCGGCACCGAAGCAAAGAAGCAGACGTCCTTTTCGGCCAGCAGGTCTTCGGACATTGCAGGGGCTTTTGCCAACTGGGCAATGCCGATCAGTTCCTTGCCCTTGGCGACATACTGGATGTCGAGATAGCGCTTGTGCGCCTCGGGGCGGGCGTCTTCCAGCGATTTGGATTCGTATTCCTGCACCAGAGCAAAAATCCGGTCGCCATCGATCTCGTGGCGTCCCAGAGGCAGGGACATCACGTCGGATTTGGCGATGAAACGAAGGCCTTCAAGGATGTTGGCCGGCAAGTTGGCTTCATCCAGAGACAGGTTTTCAATAGAACCATAAATCAAGGTCAGTCTCCTTGTAGAATGACGGCCCGGCCAAAATGGCCGGGCCGAGCGAGGTGAATGAACGTTCCATCCGGTCGGAGGGAGGAACAATCGCTCTGGTTAAAGCGTATTGACCGGATAGTGGACGGGTTCACCTTTCGCAAACCGTACGGCCTCCTCGGCAACCTTGCGCTTCAACTCAGCAGAAGATTCCTCGGAATAATAGGCCATGTGAGGGGTCAGGAATACATTGTCCATGTCGAGAAGACGCGATTTCTTGTCGATCGGTTCCTGAGCAACGCAGTCAAGGGCTGCCCCACCCAGTACACCCGCTTCAAGCAGATCGGCAAGAGCCTCTTCATCAACGATGCCGCCGCGGGCGGTGTTGATGAGGAAGGCACCCTGCTTCATGCTCTTGAGCCTCTCGGCATTGATCAGGTTGCGCGTTTCATCGCTGAGCGGGCAATGGATCGAGAGCACATCCGACTTGGCGAGAAGCTCGTCCATGTCGACTTGCCGAACGCCCGGAATTCTGCTTTCCAGGTCTTTCTTGTTGAGGTCGCAGACCAAAACTTCCTTGCCGAGCGGCAGGACCTTTCTGGCGAACAACCCGCCAATACGGCCCGCGCCGAGCACACCGATGGTCATCTCGGTGATGCGGCGAATCGGGGCCATCTTGCGGAAATCCCAATCGCGATTGCGGGTATGGGAAACGGTTGCCGGGATCTTGCGGATGAGGGCCATCATCAGGGCAAGGGCGTGGTCGGAGACTTCATGCATGCCGTAATCGGGCACGTTGCAGACCTGAACACCGTGGCGAGTTGCAGCTGCGAGATCGACGTTGTCGACGCCAACGCCGTAACGGACGATCTGCTTGACTTCCGGCAGGGCGGTAAAGACGCGTTCATCGAACTTGCCATACTGGTTGAGGATGATGTTGCCACCCTTGCACTGCTCGATGACTTCGTCCTGGGTGCGTGCGGCCATGTGAGTAAAACCCAGCCCGGCCTTTGCGAGCACGTCAGTTTCGATCTGCATGGACTCGTGGTCGCAATCGGAAACGATGACTTTCATGTGATTGACTTTCACTTTCTCAATTTGGCCGGTCAGCGACCCAGATAACCGCCGTCGACGGGGATGATGGTGCCGTTGACATAATCGGAGGCGCCCGATGCGAGGAACAGCAGCGGCCCTTTCATGTCTTCCGGAGTGCCCCAGCGATGGGTCGGAATGCGGGCCGAAATCTCGGCGTTGCGTCCTTCATCAGCGAGCAGGGCACTGTTCATGTCCGTTGCCATGTAGCCGGGGGCCAGAGCGTTGATGCAGATGCCCTTGCTGGCCCACTCGTTGGACAGGGCCTTGGTCAACTGGGCAATGCCGCCCTTGCTGGCAGCATAGGCAGGCACGGTGAAGCCGCCAAAGAAGCTCAGCAGCGAGGCGATGTTGACAATCTTGCCGCGACCCTTTGGCAGCATGACGCGAGCGGCGCGCTGGCAGAGGTCGAAGACGGCCGTCAGATTGACTTCCAGCACCGCGTTCCAGTCTTCAAGCGGGAATTCTTCACTCTTGTGACGTTTCTGGACACCAGCGGCGGTGACCAGAATGTCGAGGTCTCCACCAAGCAGCTCGAGGGCCTTGTCGAAGCCTTCGGCGCGGGCCTTGGCACTGGCAAGATCTACGGTCAGACCGTGGCAGGCAAAGCCGCGGTCGCAGAATTCCTTGGCAACGTCCTTGACGCTGGCGCCTGAGCCGAAAATGACAACTTCTACCCCGGCTTCAAGCAATACTTCGGCCATACCCTTGCCGAGGCCGCGCGTGCCGCCGGTGACAATGGCTTTCTGGCCAGTTACATCATATGGATTCATGATCAATAGCTCCCGATATCCTAGGCCTGACAGTCGACGAGGACCTTCACCGTGTTGACGGCAGGGTCGGCGATCATGTCGAAGATGCCTTCGGACTGTGTCAGCGGAATAACCTGGGTGACGACCTTGGCCAGATCTTCGGCGATGGTCTGGGCATAGGCGACGGAGACCTCGAATTCATTCTTGGTATAGACGCGCGAGCCAATCAGGTTCTGTTCCTTGAAGTTCATGTCACGCAGATCAACCGGGCGCGGTTCCTTGTGAATGCCGGTCATGCAGATGGTGCCGCCGATACGCGTGATCTTGGTCATCTCGGCAGCCGAGCTCGGAGCGCCGGAACATTCAAAGACAATGTCGACGCCTTCGCCGTTGGTGCTGTCATTGATATAGTCGACCAGATTGGTGTCCTTGACATTGACGGTTTCCAGACCAAGGTCCTTGCAGACGTCGAGGCGGGCCTGATCCACGTCGGAAACGACGATCCGGGAGGCGCCGGAATGCTTGAGGACGATGGCGGTCAACACACCGATCGGACCGGCACCGGTCACGACGGTCGAGTCGAGGACATTGAACTGGGCCTGATGCAGCGAACGGACGACCACGGCGAGCGGTTCAACCAGAGCGGCGATCTCGTTGGTCATGGTGTCCGGAACCTTGAACAGCACGTCTTCATCAATCCAGGCGTGGTCGGCGATTCCGCCGTCCATGTCGATGCCGATCAGCTTGAGAGACTTGCAGACGTGCGGATGACCGGTCCGGCAGGCAAGGCATTCGCCGCATGAAATGAGCGGATAGGCGACAACCCGGTCGCCGACGGCGAAGCGGCCAGAGCCGTCCATGATTTCCTCGATGGTGCCGACGAATTCATGGCCCAGTACGAGAGGAGCCTGCGCGCGCGGATGCTTGCCTGCGAAAATGCCGATGTCCGATCCGCAAATGCCGCAGTAGTGCATTTTCACCTTGGCTGCTCCACTACGACCTTTGGGCTCCGGAACATCCTGAACTTCAACCTTGTGCGGGGCCGTATAAACTAGCGCTTTCATTTCATTTCTCCTAGATGAGGCGTCATCGTTCCAATCGTTCCAATTGCCGAAGATGCGCCTGCTTGACCATTGCGCCCTATCGCGCGAAAAAGTCAAAGATCTCCTGTTGCCGCGCACGTATGCGCGGCAATTCCTTGTTTTGGCCTGTTCCTGACGACTAGTTCATCAGGCCAGCTGCACGGGGCAGCATGAGAGAGATTTCCGGAACAAACGTCACAACCATCAACAGAGCGGTCAGGATCAGGAAGTAGGGAAGAAGAGGTTTGACAACCTGTTCGATCTTCAAGTCCGCTATTCGACAGCCCACGAACAATATGGGCCCGACCGGCGGTGTTATGGTTCCGATGCAGAGGTTGAAGACCATCAGCACGCCGAAATGCACTACGTCAAAGCCGAGAGACAGGGCAATGGGCAGGAAGATCGGTGCAAAGATGAGAATTGCCGGTGTCGGGTCCATCACGCAGCCGAGCAGCAGCATGACAATGTTCATGATGACCATGATCAGAACCGGGCTGTCGGTAATGCTCAGAAGCGAACTTGCAATGATGTTCGGGATTTTGGCAAAGGCCATGATCCAGCCCATGATGGCGGAAACACCGATCATGAAGATGATCATTGCGGTCGTCTTGACGGTTGCCAGCAGAAACTGCGGGATCATGTCCACCGTGATGGTGCGGTAGATGAAGGACAGGATCGTGACATAGACAACGGCGATACAGCTGGCTTCGGTTGGCGTGAAGATACCGGAGATGATCCCGCCTACGACCACGAAGATCAGGAAGAGCGAGGGAATGGCATCGATGGTGATCTTCAGATTGTCCTTGAAAGAGCCGAGCTTTTCGGACTTGTAGCCAGCCTTGCGGGCAAAGAACAGGGCGGGGATCATGCAGCCCAGGCCCCACAGGATGCCCGGACCATAGCCCGCCACGAACAGGGCCGCCACGGAGGCGCCGCCACTGGCCAGCGAATAGATGATGAAGGTGTTGCTCGGGGGAATGAGCATGCCGGCGGGGGCAGACGCGATGTTGGCGGCGGCTGCTACGTTCGGGTCATAACCTTCGTTCTTCTGCTGCGGGCCGATCGCGCCGCCGATGGCGGCTGCGGCTGCCACGCCGGAGCCACTGATGGCGCCGAACAGCATGTTGGCAACGATGTTGGTCTGGATCAGCGCGCCAGGTATGAACCATATCACCGCCTTGGCGAAGTTGATCAGCCTTTGTGCGATACCGCCGTTGGTCATGATGATGCCGGCAAGCACGAAGAAGGGGATCGCCAGCAGCGAGAAGGAGTTGATGCCAGCAAAAATGCGCTGTGCTGCGGTGATTGCCATCTTGTCGAAGCCGAAGATGGTGGTCATGGCCAGCACCGAGCCAATGCCCATGCTGATACTGATGGGCACACCGATCGCCAGCAGGATCGGTATGGAGATAAGCATGATAAGGCCGATATCAGCTGCGTTTGCCATGGATCAGCCCTCCGTTTTGCTTGGTTGGCCCTGGTTCATTCCGACCAAGGTTCTGAAATCGTTCCAGATATTGTACAGGCAGTAGAAGACCGAGAAACCACCGCACAGGGGAAGAGCCAGATAGATCTGTCCCGTCTTGATGTAGGGGATGGCGGCGTTGGTCTGACGCATCGTCCGCTGCACCGCATCGATCCCGCCAATGAGCAGGATGCTCGTGATGAAGCCGAGGATCAGGATGCTGATGATGATCTGGAAAATGGTCTGCGTCCGGGGGGGCATGATATCGAGGCCAAATTCGATGGCCATATGTCCTTTTTCGCCGAAGAGAAGGGCTGCGCCCAACAGGACAAACCAAACGAACATGATCTTTGCCAGCTCTTCGGACACGGCCCCGGAGCTGTTGAAGAAGAAGCGGCCGATGACCTGCCAGGTAACGGCAATCACCAGAAGTCCGCAGAGAATTGTGCAAGTCGTCGCCAGAATTCTGTCAGCCCAGCGCTTGATCGCATGCATCGAAAATACCTCCCTCGAGCCGGAGTGAGGTCCGGATGAAACCACCCGGAGCCTCTCGGCGTCGAATTTCCGCTAAAGATTATTCACCGTGGATCTGTGCGTAGATCTTCTTGGTGACTTCGCTGCTGAGTTTCTTTTCGGTCAGCGGTTTGACAGCGTCACGGAAGGACTGCAGATCAACTTCGTTGAATTTTGCACCAGCCTTCTCGGCGTCGGCTTTTGCAACGGCTACGGCTTCAGCAAAGGAAGAGAACTCGTAGTCGACAGCCTTCGGCAGTTCTTCAGCGAAGATCTGTTTTACGTTGTCCGGCAGGTCGTTGTAGACGTCGGCGCTCATGATGAGATAGTCAGGCATCATCAGGTGCTGGGTGTAGGAGTAGAACGGGGCGATTTCGCTGTGCTTCAGGGAAGAATAGACGATCTCGTTGTTTTCGCCGCCGTCAAGAACGCCGGTCTGGATGGCGGTGTAAACTTCGCCCTGACCCATTGCAATGCCGTTGCCGCCCATCAGGTTCATCATTTCGATGTTGGTGTCGGACTGCATGACGCGGATCTTGTCGCCGCCCATATCAGCAGGCTTGGTCACTGGACCGGATTTGCGGTACACGTTGCGGACGCCGCCATGGAAGGCAGCCAGAACAACGATGCCCTGGTCTTCAACGGAGTGATACAGATCACCAACGATGGCAGGATCGTTCACAACCTTGCGCTGCTGTTCGATGCTGTCGAACATGTAAGGCAGGTTGAAGACAACGAAGTCAGGGTTCCAGCTTTCCAGAAGGCTTGCAGCAGCCAGAGACATGGCGATGGTGCCCGTCTGGGTCATCTCGATGGCTTCTTTCTGGGCGCCCAGCAGCTCGTTCGGATAGACTTCGACCTTGTATTCGCCGTTGGTCCGTGCAGCAAGGGCTTCGCCGAATTTCTGCATGGCCTTGAACTGCGGATGGGTTTCAGGCTGGTTGAAAGCAACCTGGAATACGGTTTCAGCCAATGCCGGGGTTGCGCTGTAGACGGCAGAGAGGGCGAGAGCGCCCATGCCTGCGAATGCAGCGATTGCACTGAAATGTTTCATAACTTCCTCCATATAAGAACAAAGACAGCAGCAAGCCCCTTTCATTGAAGACGCTGGCTGCTAGTTTGGCGAAGAGATGTCTCTTCCCCATCTATCGAGGACTTGATCCAAGTCTCCGACAAAATAGCTTGGGTTGTGGTCCCGAATGACACGAAGGTCTTCGGCACTCAGGCCATCCAAATGCAACCGCATGGCTTCTGCGGCGCGGTGCTCATCGTGTTCGGCAATCGCCTCGACGATATTCCTGTGTTCTTCCAGCACGCGTTCCATGCGCAGCGGATGCTGCAAGGTCAGAAGCCGGTAGCGGTCTACCTGGATCTTGATGCGGTCGATGATGGTCCAGATCCCCGGATACCCGCCCGCAAGGGCGATCGCATGGTGCAGATCCTCGTCCGACTTGTAGAACTTCTCGTAGTTGACGGCTTCCTTCTGCTCCTGCTGCACAACCAGCAGGGCCTGCATGCTTGCGATGTCACTGCCCTTGGCGCGTTTGACGGCAGCGATTGTCGTCACCTGCTCAAGGGCGGCTCTGGCCACCTGTGATTCAAGAACGTCAGCAATCGGAATCTTTGCTACTGACGTGCCGGACTTCGGGACAATGTCGACCAGACGCTCTTCTGACAGCCGGAGCAGAGCCTCGCGGATGGGGGTGCGGCTGACGCCGATTTCCAACGCAATCTCTTTTTCGCTTATCGGTTCTCCGGGGAGACGCTGCATGGAAATGATTTCATCACGAAGGCGCTGGTGCACGATCTGGGTCGTGGTCAACGCTCTCTGACTATATCCTCCAGCGGCATTTCGCCTCTCATCAGTCAGGCTGCTGATCATCGCATTTTCCTCTCAGGTATATCTCGTATATCTTGTATATAAGTTTGTAAAGCCCGTTTCTCGGGTTCCATTCATGAAACGATAATCGGGCGCCGGATTTTATTCTGAGAACTGGATTGAGTGCTTATGCGGTAAAATACTGATGTGTTTCCAGCCTCTTGACAGGATTATCGTTTAAAAACGGAAGGTGATGGTTCTGCCGTAGCAAACCGTTCCGCTTAGCGCTAGTAATTTTTAACTAGTGGGTGGCCAGCCAGTCGTAGCTGCTTCCGACGCACAATGGACATCATGAATCTTGGGGACATCTTTTGTCGGTGCCGGGAAGATGTGGCGCGGTGCTGCCGGCAAGCGGGGGGCGGGTGACCAGCTAGGCCATGGGCCCGTTCAAGCCAACGGCCAGAGGGCGGCCGCATGTCGTGTTATCGGAAGGGAAGGGAAGAGGACGGCGTTGCTCACGTGGTCTGTTAGATCTGGCACCTGGGGGAGGAACCGTTGCGGCGGCACCTGGGCACGAAAAAGCCGGCCAGAGGTGTTCGGACCCCGGCCGGCTTGAGAATGCTGCTGAACGCTTAGCGCAGTTCGCTGATCTTCAGGTGGTCCATGTCGTCAAAGACCTGGTTTTCGCCAACCATGCCCCAGATGAACGTATAAGCCTTGGTGCCGACGCCGCTGTGGATCGACCAGCTCGGAGAAATCACGGCCTGCTCGTTGTGGACCAGAATGTGACGGGTCTGGGTTGGCTCGCCCATCATGTGGAAGACGGCGTTGTCCTCGTCGATGTCGAAATACAGGTAGACTTCCATGCGCCGGTCATGGGTATGGCAAGGCATGGTGTTCCAGATGCTGCCCGGGGCCAGACGGGTCAGACCCATGGTCAGCTGGCAGGTCGGCAAGACATCGGGAATGATGAACTTGTTGATGGTGCGCTCGTTGCAGCTTTCCTTGTCACCCAATGCCACCTGCACAGCATCGTCCTTGCTGATCTTGGTGGTCGGATAGGCGCAATGAGCCGGCGCGCTGTTGTAGTAGAGCTTGGCAGGATTGGACGCATCAACACTGGCGAAGGACACATTGCGCGAGCCCATCGAGATGTAGAGGGCCTGCTCGTTGTCGATGTCATAGACCGTGCCGTCGACGGTAACCTTGGCCGGGCCACCGATATTGATCAGGCCGAACTCGCGGCGTTCGAGGAAGTAGCTGACGCCGAGGCCCTTGCCGAAATCATCAGCCAGCACGAGCGTTTTCTCGACCGGCTTGATGCCGCCGACGATGATCCGGTCGACGTGGCTGTAGGTCATCGTGATCGTGTCGGGTTTGAAAATTTCGGGAATGAGGAACTCGTTCCTCAATTCGTCAGTGTCCAGCTGCTTTGCCTCTTTGCGGCTGATGCTTTCGCGGACTTCCATGGTCGGCTTCTCCTGCTGTTTGGGGTTCTGGGCAAAGCCTGCGAACAGCATGCTCGCGGTCCTGGCGGGGCTGTTCATAATCGGGATTATGCCATATAGCCGCTCGACCAGCCGATCAAGCAGGTGTCAGCCTGAGTGCCCAGAGCCTGAAGTTTGTCAGACCATTGCACGATATTCAAATTTGGTCAAATAATTTTGTATTTGAATAGATCATGTGCTAAATGGAATGGTGTCGTTGAAGTGGCGACATTTTGCCTTGGATTTCGCACAGGATCTGGCTCCTTGCGCTGTTATTGCGTGGAAAAGAAAGGCACTTTGAAAGCTGTGGAATCGTCGGGTGGGTGACTGTCGCATTCCTGTCGGGACTGTGATTGCGGAGGCGGAAGAGTGGAATGAGCGAGACGGCATCAAAATACAAGGCTCCGGCGCTCGAGCGCGGGCTTGATATTCTCGAGTTGCTCAGTGAACAGGACGAGGCGATCTCCAAGAAGGACATGGTGGCAAAGCTTGGGCGGTCGGTGAACGAGCTCTATCGCATGCTGGCCATTCTGGAGGCGCGCGGCTATATCACGACCGAGCCCGAAAGTGGCAAATATCGCCTGACCCTCAAGATGTTCGAATTGTCGAACAAGTTCCCGCCGATGCAGCGGCTGTTGAATGCTGCCAGCACGGAGATGGCCAAGCTATCGGAAAAGACGCAGCAATCCTGTCACCTGTCGGTGCTTCATGATGCCGAGATGGTTGTCATTGCCGTACAGGACAGCCCCTACAAGATGGGCTTTTGCATTCGCCTGAGTGCGCGGATCGATGTGCATGGGTCGGGATCCGGTTTCGCCATGTTGGCCTTTCAGCCGGAAGATCACCGGCGGGCCATTCTGGAGGCGTCGGATACGCCGGAGCCTGTGATCGAGAGCGTGTTGAGTCAGATGGACAAGGTGCGCCAGAAGGGCTACTTCATCGGGGCAAGCCCGCAGATCAGCGGCGTCACCAACATCAGCTATCCGATCTTCAACAGCAACCGGCAGGTCGAGGCGGTTCTGACAATGCCGTTCCTCACGCTGAACTCGGACAGCTTGCATCATCAGGTCGTCAGTTTCGAAGAATCGCGCCTAGCGGTCGCAGACGCTGCCGACAATCTCATCCATGCCATCGGTGGCTGCACGCCCGACTAGGGCCTTTTTCTGCCCCCTTCTGCTATCTTCGATCTGCCTCTCCTGCTCTTCTGTCTGAAGGCATTGCCGGTGGGCGAGCCTGTCTTGTTTCGATCCTGATCATCCTCGCTTGCCGGGTTGGCCCGGTGAGCTGTCTAGTCCGTGTCGGGCTGGGCTCGGCTCGGGCATGATCGCGCATCACCTGGTTGCCGTGACCTGATCGTGTCCGGGGTGAAGCTGTTGTCGGGGCTGGTGGTCCGGGTGGCCCTGTTCGGCAAATTGCTCCATTGGTCACTTAAAATTCAAATTTGAATAATTGTTGCAATTTGAGAAAATTCCCCAATTTTTCCTATACGATGGTTCTACGACGAACGTCTCTATCGATTGTTTTCGATGGAGTTTGTCTAAGAATTTTTGCTGAATATTGGAATTTATTTTTAAAAAATGAAAATATATCTGGAAAATATTGTTTAGATTTAAATTTTGAAAAATTTCATTCTTGATTGCTCTTCTCGCTTCAAACGTTGGGTTTCGCCCAAAGTGCGAAATCTGCGCTAAGATGTTGAAGGGACAGTCTTACCAAAGCTGATCGAAATTTGCATGTTTTTCGGACAAAAATTCATACTTGACTTGATATATTTATTTATGAATAGTCACGATATCGGCGATATGAGACCCATGAAAAGAGCGAGACATCTCATGACAGAGCGTAAGAAGTTTGTTTACACGATCAAGGATTTGCCCCTGACCCCGATTGTTGAAGATCAAGGTATCTGCACACGGTTCCTGCTAAGCGAAAACATTATGGTCAGCTTTATCGAAAACCCTCCGGGGGCGACCTTCCCGATTCATCAGCATGAGTGCGAGCAGATCATGATCATGACTGAAGGGTCCGAGGCACATGAAGTGAATGGCGAGATCATCATGATGAAGGCGGGTGATGTTGCCGTGCATCCATCCAATGTGCCGCATGGCGGCAAAACGGAAACCGGCATGAAAGCGATCGATATCTTTGCACCGCATCGCGATGCCCATCTCGAAAAAATGAAGCAATACGGCACCATGCCCAACCCGGATGGTACCTACCCCGCCAAAAACAACATCGAAGAGTGAAACTTTGAAGACCGTCTGAATATTTGAAAATAGATCGACACGCAGCGGGAGGAAACTATGCGTAAATTGTCGAACCTGTTGAAGGTATTAGTCTGTGGCTCGACCATGAGCCTCATGGTCATGGCCTCGGCCCAGGCCATCACTTTGAAACTGGGGCATTATGTGGAGCTGGATCATCCCGGCAACATCGCAGCCCAGCAAATGGCTGATCGTGTGAAGGAGAGGACACACGGCGAAGTCACCATCCAGATTTTCCCGGCCAACCAGTTGGGGTCGCCCGATGAGGTTCTGGAACAGAATGTTCTGGGCGCCATCGACATGGCGTTGCCGACACAGGGGCATCTGGACAAATATTCCAAGAAATTTGCCACCGTCATGACGCCGTTTGCCTTCCGTGACAGACAGCATGTCTATCAGGTGCTGGATGGTCCGTTCATGAAGTGGGCGGCTCCGGATCTGGAAGCTCAGGGTCTGGTCTATCTGTCCAACTGGGACTATGGCTTCCGCAACATCACCAACGGCAAGCATCCGATCAATGTGCCTGATGACGTCAAGGGCCTGAAACTGCGTACGCCACCGGAAGTCCAGCTGCAGTCTGCCATGTCTGCTCTGGGTGCCAACGTGACCCAGATGGCCTTCAATGAGCTCTATCTGGCACTGCGGCAGGGCGTGGTCGATGGTCAGGAAAACCCTCTTTCTGTCATCTATCACAACAAGCTCTATGAAGTTCAGGACAATCTGGCCATCACACAGCATGTCTACAACTCCATGGTCAGCGTCATCTCCAAGCGTAGCTGGGACAAGCTGACCCCGGAACAGCAGACGATCCTGAAGGAAGAAAGTGCCTCTGCCGGTCAGATGATGCGCGATCTGATGGAAAAGGAAGACGGCGAGCTGATCAAGAAGCTCGAGGAAAAGGGCATGAAGGTCACCTATCCTGACAAGGCTCTGTTCAAGGACAAAATGGGCCCGGCCTATGAAGCCGTTGGCAAATATGCAGGTGAAGAAAACCTGAAGACATTCCTTGAAATGCTTTGAGACCATGGCGGCTGGCAGGGGACGACCCTGCCAGCCGTTTTTCGGGAGGGAATACAATGTCACCGGCAATCATATTCATAGGGCTGATCGCCCTCATTTCCATGGGCGTGCCCATCGCCATTTCCCTTGGAACCATTTCACTGGCTGCGATGACCGACAACCTGCCGGCCCTCGGGCTGATGGCCCAGCGCATGTATTCCTCGACAACGGGGTTCACGCTGCTGGCGATCCCCTTTTTCATTCTGGCCGGCAACCTGATGAATACCGGTGGTATTACAGAGAAGATCTTCCGCTTTGCCAAGGCGGCCGTTGGCCACTATTGGGGCGGACTTGGTCAGGTCAACATCTTTTCATCCATCATCTTTTCTGGCATGTCCGGCGCTGCGGTTGCCGATGCTGCCGGTCTTGGCAAGATCGAGATCAAGGCCATGGTCGATGATGGCTATGACAAGGAATTTGCTGGCGCCATCACGGCTGCCTCCTCGACCATTGGACCAGTGATTCCGCCGTCGATCCCATTTGTCATCTATGGTTCGATGACCGGTGTCTCGGTCGGCAAACTGTTCATGGCGGGCATGATTCCGGGGTTGCTGATGGCTGTTGCCATGGCACTGGCCGTCTATGTCATCTCGCGCAAACGCAATTATCCGCGTCGCCCCCGGGCTGCCTGTTCGGAATTGTGGCGCAGCTTCGTTGATGCCTTTCTGGCGCTGCTGACGCCGATCATCATCATCGGCGGTATTCTGGGCGGCTGGTTCACGCCAACGGAAGCGGCCATCATCGCCTGCATCTATGCAATCATCCTGTCCGGCCTTGTCTATCGGGAGCTGACCTGGAGCAAGCTGCTGTTCATTCTGGAGGATACCCTGCTGCACACGGTGCGCGTCATGTTCATCATGGCGACCGCTGGCTTCTTTGCCTGGGTCCTGATCCTCAATCAGGTGCCACAGGCGCTGATTTCAGGCCTGACGACCGTGACGCAATCGCCAACCCTCTTGCTGCTGATCATGATCGGGGTGCTGCTCATTCTCGGCATGTTCCTTGAAGGGATTGCCGTCATCCTGATCTGTGTGCCGATCTTCATGCCCGTCGTGGACATGATCGGCATGGACCCGATCCAGTTCGGCGTGATCATGATCCTGGCCTCGATGATCGGCCTGCTCAGCCCGCCGGTTGGCATGTGCCTTTATGCTGTCGCGTCCATCGCGGATGTGAAGATCGGAACGCTCAGCAAGGAAGTGATGCCCTATATTCTTGGCATTCTTGTCGTGCTGCTGCTGATTGCCTTCATTCCCGCGCTGTCCCTTTCCACCACTTACCTGATCGGGTGATACCATGATGAAGTTCATCAAGTCCTTAGACTGGGCCGTCTTCACCTTCTTTCGGGTTCTAGCTGTCGGTCTTCTGTGCCTGCTGTTCGTGCTGATGTCGCTCAACGTGATCCTGCGCTTCTATCCGGTGTTCTCCATCGGCTGGTTCGATGAGATCGTCGAGCTGTCCTTTGCCTGGATGGTGTTTGCGACGGCGGCCATCCTGTGGCGCGGGCGCAAGCATCCCAAGATCGACTTTCTGGAGATTCTGCTCAAGGAAACGCGTTGCCAGCCGGTGCTGCTGGCGGTAGTCGAGGTGATCAATATTCTCTTCCTGAGCATCTTCACCTATTACGGCTTCATGTTGGTGATGACGGCGGCCGCGACGTCGCCGATCTTCAAGATCCCGCGGAAGATCTTCTATGTCGCCATGCCAACGGCTGGCGTCTACATGACGATCCTGTCGGTGATCTTCCTGGCAGGCTATCTCAGAAAGATCGTTGCCTTCGAAAGCACAACGACACAACCAGTTGAAAAATCAGTCTAGAAACGAAAGGAATTTGTTGTGAGCAAAATATTGATCACGGGGGCAAGTACCGGCATCGGAGCGGAAACAGCCCGCATGCTGGCTGCAGGAAACGAACTGTTTCTGGTCTATAATCAGTCGGTTGAAAAGGCCAGAAAGCTTGAGCAGGAACTCAAGGAACTCGGAGCCACGACCCATATGCTCCAGTGCGACATCACCAGCGAGATCGCCTGCATCGATCTGTTCAACCAGATCGGTGAATTGACCGACAGTCTGGATGTGCTGGTCAACAATGCCGGTGGGCTGGTTCGCCGTCAGGCAGCCGATGCCCTCGAATGGCAGCTGATGCAGGAGGTCTTTGCCCTCAATGTCTTCTCGCTGATGAAGATCACCTCTCTTGCCATTCCGCTGCTGCGCAAGGGCGTCAATCCCAACATCGTCAACACGACATCGGTCGTGGTGCGCCATGGTGGTCCGACGGCGACGATCTATGGTGCAGCAAAGGGAGCGGTCGACACTTTCACGCGCGGGTTGTGCAAGGAGCTGGCTCCTGTCATTCGCGCCAACTCGGTCTGCCCGGGCGTGATCGACACGCCGTTCCACGAGAAGGTTTCGACGCCTGACCAGATGAAGGCCTGGGCCGAAGGCAACCCGCTCAAGCGCAATGGCTATCCCAAGCATATTGCTCTGGCGATCAAGTTCCTGATCGAGGATGACTTCGTCAATGGCGAAAGCATCGACGTCAACGGTGGCCTCACAATTCGGTAAGGCCCTTTCGGGTTGGTCTGATCGACCCTTGTCGGTCCAGCCCAGCCCGCGCTTTGGACCCTTCAGTATAACAGGAGCTGGACATGAACAGTGCGGCGAAGGCTCGCGATCTGATCTACGGCAACATCGATGCCATCATGAGGAACTCCCAACGTTTGCAGGCGCTTGAAACCGTCTCTCTTGTGACGCTTCTTGACGAGCCGTTCATGCGGGAGCATTGCACGGTGAAGGACATCGAGGCGCTGTTTGCTCTGGCCGGGCAATCAGAAGTCAGCGAGCAGGCTCTGGATGCCATCCCGGATTCGCTTTGGGACGAACTTGTCAGAGGCCACAGCACGTTCAGCTCGTGGGACGAGATGTACAACAAGGCAGCCCAACGGTTCGTCAGGGCGCGTCTGCTGGAAGGGATCGAGCAGGACTGAGGGCTTGCGGGCCGGGTGTCCATCCTCCCATCCGGTCCTGTGAGTTTCCTCAAAACCGGCGTCCTTGATCGTGTTTCAGGTCTCGGACGCCGGAAAAATCACCAACAGTACCTCCATCACATCATCTTCATGTTTGTCTGGAGGCACCATGCAATTATTCGCACTTCTCTTTGTTGTTCTTATCACAGGCTGGGCTGGCGGCCCGGCAACAGCCAGTGAGGCGACGGGCTTTCGTCAGATCGTTCTTGCCGATGGCCCTGTCATGGTCTGGTATCCCACTGCACGGGACGCGCCTGTCACCACGGTTGCGGACAACAAAGTCTTTTTCGGGGTTGACGTCATTCGGGATGCTCCCGTGTCCGGCGTGAACCATCCTCTTGTCATCCTGTCTCACGGCTATAGCGGGCTTTGGCGCAATCAGGCGTGGCTGGCCGGGTATCTGGCCCGGGCGGGTTATATTGTGGCGTCGTTCAACCACGTCGGGACCAGCTTTGGCAGCATGGACCCGTCATGGGCAAAGGATCTGCATCGGCGGCCCGCCCAGGTCTCACGGGTGCTTGACGCCCTGCTTGCTGACGGAGACCTTGCACCAGCTATCGATGCGCAACGGGTTTCGGTGATCGGGCATTCATTGGGGGGATCGACCGCGCTCCTGCTGGCTGGAGGTGTGTTCGATCCAGCACTCCTGCTCGATGCCTGTGGTGATGACAGCCGCAAGCTTGTCTGCACGGTCTATCGCAAGGGTGGTCTCAGCCGCGATATGGCCTCCGTTTCTGCTGCTGATCCGCGCGTCGCTTCCATCGTGTTGCTTGACATGGAGGGCATTCGGGCGTTTGCGCCGGAGAGCCTCAAGGGCATCGGTATCCCGGTGCTGGCGCTGGTATCGGGGGTTGAGGATCCGGCTCTGCCGCTTGGCTGGGAGGGACGGCAACAAGCGGCGCTGTTGCCAGCTGCAACCAGCCGCTATGCCGAGGTCATCGGTGCAACGCATTTCAGCTTCATGAGTCAGTGCAAGCCGGGCGCTGTCGAGTTGCTGGAGGAGGACGCCTATGTTTGTCAGGGGGAGACGGCGCCACGGGAGCAATTGCACCGGCGCATTGCCGAGACGATCGTCACGTTCCTGACTGCCGGAACGCAGTTGGTGTCTGCCCTTCAAGTTCCTTGAAGACGCGATTGAAATTGGATTTCGTCTGGAAGCCGGCGTCCAGCATGATCTCGGTGACGGGCAAGTCCGATCCTTTCAGCAATCGCCTTGCTTCCTCGACGCGATAGCGGTTGACCAGATCGGTGATGCTGATGCCGTGGACCTGATTGACGGCCCGGGAAATGGTCCGGGCCGGGATATGGGCACGACGCGCCAGCCGCGTCAGCGTGAGGTCGTGGTCCTTGTAGAGCCCCTGCCGCAGCAGGGCTTCCACGGTGGCAAGGGTCTCGCGCGCTTCTTCCTCGGCAAGGAGCGGAGCAGAGGTGGCCGGTTCCTCTGAGAAGGCGTGCGGCGCAATGGTTTCCGGGGGCTCTGCTTCCGGTGTGCGAGGCTGTGTCTCGGGAGGCATTTCCAGCCCGGTCCGTCCCAACAGTCCGCCGATGAGGGCAAGCAGCACGGCGCTGAGGGTCGTGGCGACCACCGGGGCGGCAAGGCTGGTGTAGCCAAGGTTGAGGACTGCCGAGACAACCACGTCAGAGGCGGCGCTGAGGATCAGCGCCACCACCACACCCTTTCGCATATGGGCGATGGTTGCCTCGCTGCCAAAGCGTGCGTTGTGTGAGACCCCATCGACAGGTTTACCTGTGTAGATGAGCCAACCGTAGAAAAGAAATTCCAGACTCAGCAGCATGTCTATGATCACCGGCAGCCACAGGAGAGCAGTGATCATGGCCAGAGGCCACATCATGTGGCGCCATGAGAGGCGGTTGCCATCGAGATCCGAGAAGGCAAGGAAAGCCGAGAGTGGAACCAAGGATGCTAGCACCGGCTGCATGGAGCGCAGCCAACTGAGGTCCGTGCTCCATCTAAGCCCGACGATGGCGGTCTGAAGGGCCGCAACTGCCAGGAAGATCAGAAACCAGCGATTGCGCATCCCTCGGTGCCAAAGAGTGGCGATGACCGTCAGAAGCACACCGGTGGCGATAAAGGGGAGAGGGATGGTCGGCATGGTATCTCCGATGGGCTTGGTGGGGCAGGGCCGTCGCTGCACGGTGCCACAGAAAAGGCGTTGGAGAAAAGGGCAATCAGGCGAATTCCAATGGCCTGTTGCCTGCTGACCCTGCGGTTCGATTGGCCTTGGGTCGGGCCAGAAGAGCGGTGTCAATCGTACGGAGGTATACATCCATGCCGTGCGGAATCTGTGTGTTGCCTCTCTTTTTCCATTTTTGCGTCGCTTTTCTCCTCTATCGCAGCAGACCGCCAAAGCAAAGGCTGGCTGGTCCCTTCCGGGGGAAGGGGTGTCGCGGATGAAAAAGGATGATGGTGTGAGTGCAATGTCGACGGCCCATGGGGCTCCCAATGCCGGACGTGATATCAGGATTGACGTGCTGCGCGGTCTGGCGCTGATCACGATTTTCATCAACCACGCGCCCTATACGCCCTGGTCCGACTACACCATGGGTCACTTCGGCTTTGCCGATGCTGCCGAGGCTTTTGTGCTGATGTCCGGTATCGCTGCCGGGCTTGCCTATTCCCGCACCTTCTTTGAAGGGAGTGTCAGACAGGCCAGCCTGAAGATCTGGCACCGTGCCGGCGTGATCTATAGTGCCCATGTCATGGCAACTGTCGTGGTGATGGCCCTTCTTCTGACGCTTTCGCTGGTCTGGCCGCTGCAAACCCTCATCAGGGATTTGAATGTGGTGCCGTTTCTTGCCAATCCCGTCAAAGCGGTCGCCGGCCTGTTTTCCCTCTCCTATCAGTTGGGCTACTTCAATATCCTGCCGCTCTATTGTGCGTTGCTGCTGGTGCTGCCGGCGCTGTTGTGGATTGCCCGGTGGCGACTGGACGTGTTGCTGTTTCTGTCTGCGGGTCTCTGGCTCGTCAGCCATCTGTTCGGTCTCTATGTGCCCGGTTGGCCCTCCGGTGCCCGCTGGTTCCTCAACCCGTTCGGGTGGCAGTTGCTGTTCGTGGTCGGGCTGATGATCGGCATCCGCAAGAAGCAGGGGCGCAAGCTGGTGCCGTATAACGTCTGGCTCTATGGTGTCTGTGTTGCCTATCTGGCAGCAAGCCTGTTGTGGCAGCTGTCTGGACGCCCGGATTTTCCTCGTTTCGAGCTTGTTCCTGACTTTGTCTATGATATGGACAAGGGCAATCTGGCCTTTGTGCGCTTCGTGCATATTTTTGCTCTGGCCTATGTGGTTGCCCATGGCAGGATGATCGGGTGGCTGTTGGAGCGGTCTTTCTTCCGCTTCTCTGCCGTGCTCGGACAGGCCAGCCTTACCGTGTTCGTTACCGGATCTCTTCTTGCAGCTTTCCTGCAAATGATGCGGGTCGTTGTCCCGCAAGATGTCGCGCTTGATACCGTGCTCCTGCTGGTCGGCATGGCGGTGCAATATGGCCTTGCCCGACGGGCTCTGGGGGCAAAGAAGAGCCGGGGCGATCGCCTGAAGCGCCTGTCGCTTGAGGTTCCCGGTTCGCTGAGCGTGCGTTCGTTCGGGCCAGATGCCCTGTGAGAGCCTGAAACGGAGGCAGGGCAAGCTTTGTAGTTTGCTCTGCCTGTTTCACCTGAGTGTTTGATCGGGTGATGTCTGATTTAAAATATCTTTAAAGTAATCATGGTGTCAGATATATTTTAAGTGTAACTGTTTCTGCGCTGAAATCGACCGAAATAACGGAACATGTTTGGCTATATTATTCAATAAATTTTGTATTTACATGTTGAATTGTTGATACTATTTGAAAATTCAAAGTACATTCAATCCCGAGATCTGCTGTCTCATGACGCACGCAGCCAAATGATCCGGCTCTGATTTTGTCGCTGGCCGATCATGTCATTTCCCTGTCTACGTCTTCGCTGTCCGGCTCTCCGAAAACAATGGCCCATGCCTGCGATGGCAAGGCAGAGGATGGCGTTGAAGATGGCAATCAAAAGCTGAGCGGTGAAAGCCATGCGCATTTGGCCTCTGACATCAGGCCTCCTTGTCGTTCTCTTCGCAAGCTCCGGATACTGGGGCTGGCAAAGCCTTGCCAAGCCGCCGGAGGCCGCTTATGTGACCGCCACAGTAAAGCGGCAGGACATCGAGCAGACCGTGCTCGCCAATGGCACCTTGCGGCCGGTGCGTCTGGTTGCCGTCGGGTCGCAGACATCTGGCCGCATCACGGACATGCTGGTCGAGTTGGGCGACACGGTGCAGACGGGTGATCTCATCGCCCGGATCGATGACCAGACACAGGAAAACAGCCTCAAGACCAGCAAGGCGGCCCTGAGCAACATCGAAGGGCAGCTGGAGGAAAAGCAGGCCAATCTGGATCTTTATGAGAAGACTCTTGCGCGGCAGCGGGAGCTTCTGATCAAGGCGTCTTCCTCGCAGTCGGATTTCGACAGCGCCCTTGCCGATGTCAACACCACCAGAGCGCAGATCAAGCAGATTGAAGCCTCGATCATTCAGGCGCAGGTGGCGGTCGATTCGGCGCAGATCTCGCTTGATCGCACCCGGATCACTGCGCCTGTCGATGGTACGGTTCTGGCCATCGTCGCGCAGGAGGGGCAGACGGTCAATGCGACCCAATCTGCGCCGACCATTGTGGTTCTGGGGCAACTGGATCAGATGACCGTGCGGACCGAGATTTCCGAAGTGGACATCACCAAGGTGAAGACGGGCATGGATGTCTATTTCACTGTTCTCGGCGATGTGGATCATGTCCATCACGGCAAGTTGGCGAGCATCGAGCCGGCACCTGCGTCGATCACCAGCGACAGTGCTCTGGCGTCGTCGAGCTCATCGAGTTCCAGCAGCAGTTCTTCCAGTTCTGCTATCTATTATTACGGCAATTTCACCGTTCCCAATCCGGATGGTGCCCTGCTGACCTACATGACGGCCGAGGTCCATATCGTGTTGGGCGAGGCAAAGAACGCCCTGACCATCCCCGCTTCGGCTCTTGGTCCGAAAACGGCCGAGGGGCATGATGTGGTGCGGGTGGTCGATGACAAGGGGCAGGTCAGCCAAAGGGAGATCGAGGTTGGTCTCAATGACAAGGTTTCTGTCGAAGTCCTCTCGGGTCTGACGCTGGGCGAAAGGGTCGTCGCAGGCGAGCTGGTTGCCAAAACGGGCAGTGATTCTGCCGCCGACCGGGGTGGACCGGGTGGCCCGCCGCCGATGGGGTTCTAGTCATGGGCGAAGCACTGATACGGCTTGAAAAGCTGCGTCGTGAATTCAGATCCGGAGACAGCACCGTTGTTGCACTCAAGGATATCGATCTGACGATCGAGAGCGGTGAGTTGGTGGCGATCATTGGCGCTTCCGGTTCGGGCAAATCGACCCTGATGCATATTCTTGGCTGCCTCGATCGGCCAACGTCGGGCAGCTACAAGATCTGTGGCGAGGAAGCCAGCGGCTTTTCAGCCGATGCTCTGGCTGGGCTGCGGCGGGAGTATTTCGGCTTCATCTTCCAGAAATATCATCTGCTGTCGGAGCTCTCTGCCAAGGGCAACATCGAGATCCCTGCCGTTTATGCCGGAATCTCGGCCAGCGAGCGGGATGAACGGTCTTCCCGGCTGATTGGACGCCTGGGCATGGAAACCCGCGCCCATCATCGGCCCAATCAGCTGTCCGGTGGCCAGCAACAGCGCGTTTCAATTGCGCGGGCGCTGATGAATGACGCGGAAATCATTCTGGCCGATGAACCGACCGGAGCGCTGGATACCAACAGCGGCAATGAAGTGCTGGCCATCCTGAGAGAATTGCAACAGGAGGGGCGCACGGTGATCATTGTCACCCATGACCCCTCGATTGCCGCAAGGGCTGACCGCATCATTGAAATCCGTGATGGCCGGATTCTGTCAGACACCAGAAAGCCCGAGACGGAGACATGTGACGAGACTGGTGAGGCCAGCGAGGCCAGCAAGGCCCGGACACCAGGGCAAGACGACTTGGCGTCTGGCCGGTTTCAGGCTCCAAAACGCACAGGGGTGCTCGGTCCGCTGATGGAAGCCTTCGGGATGGCGGCACGCTCGATGTGGGCGCACAAGCTCAGGGCCTTCCTGACGATGCTCGGCATCATCATCGGCATCGCCTCGGTGGTCAGTGTCGTGGCGCTCGGGCAGGGGTCTCAGCAGAAGGTGCTCAAGAATATATCCAGCCTCGGTACCAACTCGCTGGAAATCTTCGCCGGGCGCACCTTCGGGGATGTGCGCTCCGGACGGATAACTACACTGGTCGTCGATGACGCCACGCAAATGGCAAAGCTGCCCTATGCCATGGCGGTCACTCCGACGGTGTCGACCCAGGAGACGATCCGCTATGGCGCAATTGAATCCAATGCGCAGGTGAACGGGGTCAGCGAACAGTATTTTTCCGCCAAGGGGCTGGTGCTGGCCAAGGGGCAGTTTTTCGATGCGCAGAGTGTGCACAGCTATGCGCAGGACGTGGTAATTGATGACAACACCAGAAAGGCGCTGTTCGATGAGGGGAATGTCGAGCCGCTCGGGAAGATCGTTTTCGTCGGCACTGTGCCTTTGCGGATCATCGGGGTGACCAAGGCCAAGCAAAGCGGCTTTGGTTCAAGCCAGAGGCTGTCGCTCTATCTGCCCTATACGACGGTGCAGGCTCGTTTTCTGGGGGACAGCACGCTGCGCAGCATCACCTTGCGTGTCCGGGATGATTTTGACATGGACTATGCGCAGAACGCCGTGACCCAGTTTCTCACCCAGCGACATGGTTCGAAGGATTTCTATATTCTCAACACCGACGATATCCGCGAATCGATCACCAGTACCACCCAGACGATGTCCATCCTGATCGGCTCGATTGCCGTCATTTCGCTGATTGTCGGGGGAATCGGCGTGATGAACATCATGCTTGTTTCGGTCTCGGAGCGCATTGCGGAAATCGGGGTGCGGATGGCTGTCGGTGCGCGTCAGGCCGACATCTTGCGACAGTTCCTGATCGAGGCCATCCTTGTCTGTCTGGTGGGAGGGATCGTCGGTATTGGCACTGCGCTTGGCTTTGGCGTTGCCTTTTCCCACCTCAACTCCAGCTTCAGTCTGGTCTATTCGACCACATCCATCGTAGCTGCTGTGCTGTGTTCTTGCTTCATCGGTATCGCTTTTGGCTATCTGCCAGCTCGCAATGCCTCAAGGCTCGATCCAGTGGTAGCGCTCTCAAGCGAGTAGCGGGGTTGCCCTGCGTGGTAATCGAAGGGGCAAAAGCACCAGCCTACAGGAACTTGCCTTTTTGAAGGGTGTCGGTGACCTTGGCAATATGGGCCTTCATGGCGGCTCTTGCCTTGCGTTTGTCCTTTTCCCGCAGCGCCACCAGAATCGCATCGTGGTCGGAGATCCATTCCAGACGCAGGGATGGGTTGCGGATGTGCTTTTGCAGCGCCTGCCACATGGGATCCTCCATCTCCTTCCAGATGCTCACCAGAACGTCATAAAGCATGGAATTGCGGGCGGCATGAGCAATCAGGCGGTGGAACTCCCGGTCACCCTGCTCGGATTCGGTGCCCATGGATTGCTCTTCGCGCATCATCTGCAAGCTTTTGGCGATGGCGTCGATTTCCTCATCGGTTGCGCGGGCAGCCGCAAGGGCGCAGATTTCCGGCTCGATATAGAGGCGAGCCTCCAGTATTTCGCTGGGGCTTCGTTCGTCGGTAACGATCGGATCGCTTGGCGGCAGTACGAATGCGCCGGAGCCGACGCGGATGGAAACCCGCCCGGAAATTTCCATCGCAAGCAGAGCCTCGCGCACACAGGTGCGCGACACCCCATATTCCACTGCCAAAGTTCGTTCATTCGGAAGGCGGCTGTCGATGGGGAATTCTCCGGCAACAATCCGCGCTTCCAGATCATCGGCCACTTGCCGGTAGACACGAACAGGAGCAGCAATTCGGCGTTTATTCATTGTCATAGAACTTCTTGGGATCCGCCAGAGGTATTTCCGCGTTTGGATCGGAACGATAGGATGCGAGGGTGTCCATGTCAAATTCTACGCCCAGGCCGGGAAGATCCGGCAAGGTGACGGTGCCATTCTCGATCTTCATGGTTTCAAAGGCAATTCCCTGATCGACGAAACTGCCGCCATCGATATTCTCCACAGCGTAGCAGCCCGGGATGGCGGGCGCCACGATGACCGAGGCCTCGAGTGCCCCGTGCGGTGCGATGAACAGGTTGGCACAGTTGCCCAGATGGGCCAGTTTCAGCCATTCGCTGATGCCGCCGACCTTCAGCACGTTGGGCTGCAGGTAGTGTACTGCGGCGGCGCTGACATAGTTCCAGAATTCGAACCGGGTCGAGACTTCCTCACCCAGAGCAATCGGCACTGGCGAATTGGCAGCAAGGCGGGCGTGGCTTAAGGCATCGTCAGATGCCATCGGCTCTTCCATCCAGACCGGATTGAAGCGGGCATAGGCCTTGATGCGCTGCAGGGCTTCTCCGGGTTTGAACCGCTGGTTGGCATCGAGCATCAACGGTCGGTCACCGATCACGGCGCGTACGGCGGCGATGCGGGAGAGATCTTCCTCAAGGCTCTCCCTGCCGACCTTGATCTTGAAGCGCCTGTTGCCCAGCTCGAGAAATTCTCTGGTCTGTTCAACCAGTGCCTTCTCGCTCAGATGAAGGTTGACGGCGCTGGCATAGATTTCGATCCGGCTCGCCTCGCCGCCAATCAGGTTGCGGGCAGGCAGACCGGCCAGCTTGCCACGCAGGTCCCATAGCGCAAGATCAAATCCGGCAACGGCAAGTGCTGCAATGCCTCCGGGGCCGGGCTGGTGGCTGCGACGCCAGATCGCGTTCCACAGGGTCTCATGTTCGTAGATGCTCCGTCCGATCAGCATGGGCGCCAGATAGGACCGCGCCAGCGCGGCGACGGCCAGACCGGCATTGCCCATTGTGGACGTCCAGCCGATCCCTTTCGCCCCGCTCTCAAGCTCGATTTCAATGAGAATATGTTCATGGTGCGTGATGGCGTGAGCCGCAGAAACCCAAGGTTTCTTTAGGGGAACCCGAAATGCGGACACGTCGATATTGGCGATCCGGGTCTGTTTGGATATCTGGGTCAATGAAGCCTCCCATTGAAAAAATTGGTCTACCGGTCCAACCAATTTGTTGACATCTGCGTCTTTCTTTGTCAAGTCTACAGTCGTACTGTTCCAACGGAGCGGTGGTTATCTAGGAGGAGAATAGAGATGACGAATAGCACAAGAATGGCTCTGACGCGGCGCCAGCTTCTCAAGACAAGCCTTACGGGAGCGGCTCTGTTGGGGGCTCCTGCGATCGCTTCGGCCAAGGGAAAGGTGACCCTCAGAGCCGCTCATATCGAATCGACCGAAAGCGCCACGCACAAGGGGTATCTGGAGTTTGCCAAGCTGGTGAAGGAGGCCACCGGTGGGGCTGTGGAAGTGAAGGTTTTCCCGGCGGGGCAGTTGGGCAATCTGCGCGACCTGTTCGAAGGGCTCAAGCTGGGCTCGGTCGACATCACGTCATGCGGGCCGGACTATAGCGCCAATCTGGCTCCCATCATGGTGACCGCCGCCCTTTACTATTCCTATCGTGACGATGCCCATGTCGACAAGCTGTTGGAAGGCGAGTTCTCCGCCCGTCTGTCCGAAGCGATGTTCAAGCAGGCCGGCATGCGTATTCTTGGCTGGGGTGAACTGGGCTGGCGCTCGGTTTTCAATACGGTCCAGCCGATCACTACCGCCGACGACTTCAAGGGGTTGAAATTGCGCGTTCCGGAAGCCAAGCTCCATCTCGTGCCAATGAAGGCGCTCGGCGCTTCTCCGACGCCGATCCCATATTCCGAGGTCTACACCGCGATGCAGACCGGCGTCGTCGATGGTGCCGAGGCAACGCCTGCGGTGGTCATCCAGCAGAAGTTCAACGAGGTCTCCAAATATTATTCCCTCACCCGCCATCTGTTCAATCCGATCCATCTGGTGATCGGCGGGTTTGCCTATGACAAACTCTCCAAGGAACAACAGAGCGCTGTCGAACTGGCGGCTCGCGACGCATTCCGCAACCAGCGCAAGACCGCCCGCGATGACAATGCGGCCGCTCTGGAACAGCTCAAGGCATCCGGTCTGGCAGTCAACGATGTGGACACGGATCCGTTGCGCGAGATCGTGCAGCCGGTCTGGCAGGACCTGACCAAGGACCTCGGTCCGGAAGGTCAGGAGCTGATCAAACTGCTGCAGGCTTAAGTTTGTCGGGCAGGCCAGCGAGCCGGACGTTTGCTGGCCTGTCATTAGGAGAATTCACCATGCGCTTTCTTGACCGGTTCGTTTGCTGGGTCATAACCGCCCTTTTCGTTTTCTTTGTATCGATCACCTTCCTGCAGGTGCTCTTGCGCTATCTTTTCTCGAACTCCCTTGGATGGATCGACGAAATCTCCCGCTACAGTTTCATCTGGATGGTCTTTCTGGCTGCTGCCGTGTGTTCGCGCCGCGGAACGCACATGGCCATTACCCTGCTGGAAGAAATACTGGATGGCCGGGGGCAGCGGGTGCTGCTGATCCTTGCCGATCTGGGCATGATCATCTTTGCCGCCGTGATCGGAATTGGCGGCTGGCAACTGATGCAGCTGAACTGGACCTCGACATCGCCTGCCACCGGGCTGCCCATCGCCTGGGTGCAGCTGGCGTTGCCACTGTTCGGCGCCTTCACGGTGATTTTCTCCATCGAACATCTCATCGCCGAGCTTCGCGCAAAACCGATCGCGCTTGAAGACGCAGCTGTCGACGAAGGAGCCTGACATGCTTCCCTATCTGCTCATATCCTTTGTTGTCTTGCTGATCCTGCGCATCCCCGTGTCTGCAGCCATGGGGCTTTCCGGGGCGTTCGCCCTGCTGACATCAGACATGAACATCCCCTTTGCCGTGGTGCCGCAGCGCGTGTTCGTGCTGCTGGACAGCACCTCGCTATTGGCCATTCCCTTTTTCATTCTCGCCGGAGCCATCATGGAGCAGGGGGGAATGGCCAAGCGGATGATCAGTTTTGCCGAGGCCATGGTGGGCCACTGGCGGGGCGGGCTTGCCCAGGTTTCGGTGCTGGCGAGCACGATCTTCTCGGCACTCACCGGCTCCAGCGCCGCCAGCGCCACCGCGACGGGATCGGTTCTCATTCCGGCCATGAAGCGCACCGGTTATCCGGCAGGCTATGCTGCCGCTTTGCAGGCTTCGAGCGCCGCCATCGGGCCGATCATTCCTCCGTCGATCATCATGGTGGTCTATGGGTCGCTGGCCGGGGTCTCGGTCGGGTCGCTGTTCCTGTCCGGCGTTGTGCCGGGGCTGTTCATTGCCATCGGACTGTTCATCGTCAATGCCATCATGGCCCGCCGTCATGGCTGGGGTGGCGGGGCGAAAACGCCAGCCAGGGAACGCATGATTGCTGCAAAGCACGCCGCAGCGGCGTTGCTGGCGCCGATCATCATCGTGGGGGGTATTCTGGGCGGTATTTTCACTCCCACGGAAGCGGGGGCGGTCGCGGTGGTCTATGCCTGCATCGTCAGCCTTGGGCTCTATCGCGAAATCGGCTTTCGGCAATTGTCAAAGGTCATTCTCGATGCCGCTCTGACCACCGGAATCCTGGGCCTGATCATCGCTTCTGCGGGCATTTTTGGCTGGGTTCTGGCGCTGGAACAGGTGCCGCAGATGGTTGTTGACTGGGTGCAGAGCGTGACAACGAGCCCGAGCATCGCCGTGCTACTCGTCGTCCTGTTCATCCTTGCGGTCGGATGCGTGGTCGATGTGACCGCCGCTGTGATCATTCTTGTTCCTGTGTTTGCGCCGCTGGGCGCCAGCTATGGCTTCGACCCGGTCCATTTTGGCGTGATCATGTGCCTGTCGCTGGTCTATGGCAACGTGACCCCACCTGTCGGCTTGTTGTTGTTTATCACCGCATCCATTGCAAAATGTCCGGTCAGCGAGGTGATGCGCCACCAGTTCCCCTTCTATCTGGTGTTGACGCTGGCGCTCATCGCCACGGTTGCCTTCCCGTCGCTGGTGATGATCCTCACCTATCTCTAGACACATGGTGTGATGCAAGACTTGACCCGGCCAGTGGGGTATCTCCGCTGGCCGGGTTGTTGTTGTCATGCCGGCTCGAGCCGTCGAGGTGATGTCTTCGGGTTCAAAGCTCGGTGTCCCAGAAAGGATGAGGGCCAAAATAGTCGACCATGAAATCGATGAAGGTCCGCACCTTGGGGAGCAGGAACTGGCGGTGGGGATAAACCGCGTAGGCCCAGAAGGTGTCGGTTTCCCACTCCGGCAAGAGTCGCACGAGGCGTCCGTTGCGCAGATGGTCATAGGTCAGGAAGGTCGGCTGGTAGATGACGCCCAGCCCGCTGGCGGCTGCATCACACAGCATGTTGCCGTTGTTGCCGTGCAGCTTGCCATGCACCTTCACGCGGGTGGTGGAGCCATCGCGCCGAAAGCGCCATTCCCCGATGGCGTCCGATTCCGAGAAGATCAGGCATTCGTGGTCAGCAAGGTCTGCCGGTTCCCGAGGGTGGCCGTGCCTGAGCAGATAGTCCGGTGCGGCGCAGACGACAAACCGGACAGGTGTCAGTCGGCGGGCGATCAGGCCGGGGGAGAGGTCGTTGGCAACGCGCAACGCCAGATCGAAGCCCTCCTCGACCAGATTGACGATGCGTTCGCACAGCACCACTTCGATCTTCACATCAGGGTAGCGCAGCAGATAGGCGGCGATGGCCTTGCTCAACTGCGTGCCGCCAAAGGCGACCGAGCAACTGATGCGGAGCGTGCCCCGCGGCTTCGCCGTGTCACTGGCGGCGTCCTCTTCGGTTTCTGCCACCAGCGCGAGGATCTGCATAGACTTGTGATAGTAGGTGTTGCCGGCTTCCGTGATCGAAAGCTGCCGCGTCGTGCGGTTGAGCAGTCGCACGCCGAGATTCTCTTCAATGTTGGCGACATAGCGCGATGCCATTCCGCGCGACATGCCAAGGGTATCGGCGGCCTTGGCGAAACTCTTCAGCTCCACGACCTTGGTGAAGACCTGCATGCCTTTGAAGACATCCATTGTCATGGGTAACGTTCCTTTGGTTCCGCGTCTTGGCCGAAATGCCATGTGCCGGGCGCGGGAGGATTTTCAATTGGTGCATGATAGTAAATTATGAAGTTAAAACTTAGATATTTATATCATTTAATGCAACTTGTATTGTGCGGCTCTCAATGATGGGCTTGTCAGCGCGAAGCGATGTGATGCGCTGGGCAGGCCAAAGAACCAGTGCAGATAATAAAAAACAAGAGGCACATCATGACTGAAAAACTGCTCGATTATGCCGGCAAGGTCGTTCTCGTCACAGGAGGGAGCACCGGCATTGGCCGAGCCACGGCTCTGGCTTTTGCCCGGCAGGGCGCCCGGGTTGCCATCGGCAATCCGACCGGGGCGGGAAAGGATGCCGCCGAGGAGATCCGCGACTGCGGAGGAGAGGCGATCTTTGTACCAACCGATGTGACAAGCGCCGCATCGGTGGAAGCGTTGGTGAATGCCACGATCGACGCATTCGGGCGACTGGATTGCGCCTTCAACAATGCCGGCATCCTGCCGCCGACCAAACCGCTTGCCGAGATGACGGAAAAGGATTTCGACAGCGTCATCAACGTCGATCTTCGGGGCGTGTTTCTCAGCATGAAATACGAGATCCCTGAGATGCTGAAGACCGGCGGTGGTGCCATCGTCAACACCGCCTCGGTGGCCGGTGTGATCGCCGATCCGGGCATGGCGCCCTATGCCGCAGCCAAGCATGGCGTTGTCGGTCTGACCAAGGCCGCCGCGCTCGATTATGCAAAACAGGGAATCCGTGTGAATGCTCTGGCCCCCGGAATCGTGCGCACGCCGATGATCGAGCGCTGGCTTCAGGACGAAGCTTTCGCGGCAAACCTACTTGCTGGCAGCCCAATGCATCGTGCTGCCGACCCCGAGGAAATCGCCGGGACCGTGCTGTTCCTCTGCTCTCCGATGGCAAGTTTCACCACCGGACAGGTCTATCTCGCCGATGGCGGGCAGACTGCACATTGAGGATTTGCGACCCCGGTTTACGCGCCGGAGGCCGCAGTTTCACTGGAATTGAAAAATAAAGACAAAAGGATCAATTCATCATGTCAAACTCAAAAGATGACCATGATCATGACCACCATCATCATCACCATGCCCACCCCAATGGCGTGTGTGACTGCATTCCGAAATGGTTTATCGACAATCTCGGCCAGGTCGGTCTTCCATACAGCAAGGTAGAGGACTATGCGGTTCCGCCAGAAGAATCCTACGGCAGCCTGTTCTTGCCGGATCGCATCAAGAATGGCTATCACATCAAGGAACTGAATGATGGCGTCTACTGGGTTTCCGGCGGCTGGTATGACTGCATGTTCGTGTGCACCGGCAATGGCGTGATCGCGGTTGATGCTCCTCCGTCTCTTGGAGAACACCTGCTGGACGCCATTGCCAGCGTGACCGATGAACCTGTAACCCACATGGTCTACAGTCACTGGCACGCCGACCATGTCGGTGCAGCCTCCATGTTCGGCCCGAACATCAAGCGCATTGCCCATGAGAAGACCGCAGAATTGCTGACGCGTTTCCCGGACAAGTATCGCCCGGTTCCGACCGAGACCTTCTCCAAGGATGCGACACTCGATGTGAATGGTGTCAAGCTGGACCTCTCTTATAAGGGGCAGAATCACAGTGAAGGCAATATCTTCATCTATGCTCCCAAGCAGAAGGTGCTGACTGCCATCGATATTCTGGCTCCGGGCTGGGTTGCCTTCAAGGATTGCGACTCGTCGGAAAACATCACCGGCTGGATCGATGCGCACGACCAGATTCTGGACTATGACTTCGACGCCATCATTTGCGGCCACGTTTCCCGTTACGGCACCCGTGAAGATGTTCTGACCGCCCGCGAATATACCCACGACATCATCCGCTTCTCGCGGGAAGCCCTGCTGGAAGTGGAACTGGAATATTTCCTGAAAGAGCTGGGCGGCACCTACAAGGGAGCATTCCGAGCCGCAGAGGAGAATTACTTCTCTGCTATCACCAACCTCGTTACCAAGAATGTGCTCGAGGTAACCACCTCCAACGGTCAGCGTTGGGCCGAGCGCCTTAACGGTGCCGACGTCATGACCAAGAACAACGCCTACACGATGATCCAGAAGATCCGTCTGGAACAGTCACACAATGGCTACGTCCAGCGTGATGGTCATCACCCTGAAGGCTTTTTCCTTTAGGCAGTTCTCCTCTGCCTGGCCTGTCGCATTCCCGGTCCCGATTTTCGGGACGGCTGCGGCGGGCTTTTTTTCATTTCAAGGATATGCACTCATGAAAGCATTGCGTTTCAACGAATATGGCCAGCCCGACGTGCTGCAGGTGGCTGACATGGAACTGCCAACCCCCGGCCCTGGTGAGGTCCTCGTGCGAGTTGCTGCCGCAGCCATCAATCCCAGCGACGTCAAGAATGTCGCCGGTTTGTTTTCCGCCACTCTGCCGCGCACGCCCGGCCGTGATTTTGCAGGAACCGTGGTGTCGGAAGGGGCATGGCAAGGAAAGGCAGTCTGGGGGAGCGGTGCCGGTTTCGGCGTGATCCGTGACGGCGCGCAGCGCGAATATCTCTGCCTGTCAGCCAACTGGCTGTCGGAAATGCCCGCCAACCTTTCCCAGCCCGAGGCAGCCACGGTTGGTGTGCCCTATGTGACCGCCTGGACGGCGCTTGTTCGGGCCGGTGATATACGCTCTGACGAAACGGTGCTGATCACCGGCAGCAACGGGGCGGTTGGCCGCGCGGCCATCCAGATTGCTCGCTGGAAAGGAGCGCGGGTGATCGCCGTTGGACGTTCGGATCATCCGTCTGAAGCCGACGTTGCCATCAACACCAGCAAAGAGGATCTGCAAGCCGCCGTGGCAGAAGCGACAGGCGGGCGGGGCGTTGACATGGTGCTGGATGCGGTTGGTGGCCCGATGTTCGAGCCGGCGCTCAAGACCCTACGTCAGGGCGGACGGCAGGTTGCCATCACCAGTGCGGGCATGCGACGGGTCGAATTCGACTTGATGGACTACTATCACAGCCAACTGCATCTGATCGGCGTGGACACCATGAAGCTGACCGGTATCGAGATCGCCTCCATTCTTGACGACCTCCGTCCCGGCTTCGAAAGTGGCGCATTGACGCCCGCGCCCTATTCCCTTTTGTCCATTGAGGATGCGCGCAAGGCCTACGCCAGCCTGAGCTCGGGAAAGGCCAGCCAGAAGCAGGTCATCGTCTTCGACTGAGCTGAAAGAGGGCATGCCTCATGGTTGCCCCTGATCGGGAGAAACCATCGCCAGATGACCGTCTGGCGATGGCGCGCCCTCTGTCTCCCTCAAACGGGGAGGATCGGGAGACCGGGCAGCAGGCTGGCTGCCGAATTATCTGCTTGTCACGAGCACGCTCGTTCGTGCAGATCCTAGTTGCGGCGGGCGGCGTAACCCTCTGGCAGGTCGGAAGGAGCGCAACTGACGACGGTTTCGTCGTTGGCAGCACAGTCTTCCACGAAGGTGACGGTTGCGAATTCGTCTATGACGAGCTTGGGGTAGGTCGGGCCAGCGTCGCGCAGGGATTTCATCTGGTCGAGATGGTCATTCTGGTAGCAGACCGTAAGCTTTGGATCGTTGGCAATCCAGCGCGGGAAGAAGATTACACCGTGCAGCTTCCGTTCGGCGAGATTGACTGCAACGCTGACGCAGGTGCCTGTCGGCTCGTCCCAGGAAATCTTGAAGACATTGTCGGACAGACGCACGATATGGGTTTCCTGATCACGCACCCAGCGGCCGCCGACCATGCCGCTGTGAATGCGGTAGTCGATGGTTTTCTCGTTCTTCACATACAGCTCATATTGCCAACCGTTGTCGTAGGTGTAGATCAGGTGCTTGCCTACGAAAGCGGTCAATTCTTCTGGTTTCGTGGATTCAAATTCGTCGGACATGGAAGCCTCTTGGTTGGTATGGGTCTGATTGGTGTGATCCTATCAATCAGATTTACCGAATAATATTTTTCAATTTCACTTTTTATTATCGGAAATTTAGATATGTTTGGCAGTCACCGGGTCCAATAGCGAGGTGATAACCATGGAGCGCGTTCCCTATTCCACGATCGAGCAATGGAGTGTCTTGCGCGCTGTCGTCGAGACGGGTAGCTATGTCAAAGCTGCCGAGGCGCTGCATCGCAGCCAGTCTTCGGTCAGCTATGCCATTGGGCAACTGCAGAAAGTTCTGGACGTGCCGCTGTTGACCATCGAGGGGCGGCGGGCGGTTTTGACCGAGGCGGGGCGAGCGCTTCTCAATGAGGCCATCCCGTTGATTGACGAGTTGCGCTATCTGGAGAGCCGCAGTCGGTCCATTGCCGAGGGCAAGCCGGCGACCATCCGTCTGGTGGTGGACTATCTCTATCCCAAGTCCCTGCTGTTCGAGGCACTGGGCCGGTTCAATTCCGAGTATCCGGGCGTTGACATCCATCTCAGGGAAGTGGTGCGGCAACCCATCGGCTCGCTGGATGGCAAACAGTTCGATCTGGCCATCCTGATGATGGGAGCCTCGACGCTCTGGTCGGAGGTGCTGGTCGAAGCGCCGCTGATTACCGTGGCGCACGAAAGCCACCCTCTGGCCAAGCTGCCGGGACCGATTGCCCCGACACTGTTGTCGCGCTATGCCCGCATCCAGATGCAGGGGTTTGAGGAAGGGGGCGAGGCGATTGCCGAGGAAGGCAAGATCTGGCGGATGAATACCGTGGAAAGTGCCATTGAGGTCATCCGTCGTGGCATCGGATTTGGGCGTATTCCGCGCCACGAGATCGAGCCCTATCTGGCCGAGGGCAGTCTGGTGCCGCTCGACATCGGACCGGAAAGCACGCGGACCATTCCGTTGGGTCTGTGCTTCTCAGCCGCAGGTAGACATGTCAACCCGACCGTGCGTGCTCTGGCGCGGCTTTTGGGGGCGACGTTGAAGGGCTTCTGACCTCTCGCATGCGATATTGGGGCGTCGTCGCCGAGGTGCTACGATAGGGCAAGCGGTTGCGATGCCGTTCCGCCTTCGAGGGCAGAGCTTTCGGCTTGCTGGATTTGGAATGGCGGTGCGCAAACCTGCAATCTTCAGATGGAGGCCGTCTGGCGATGGTTCCGGATTGCAAGTTTGCCTTGCCTGAAGCCCGATAAGGGCATGTGGAAGCGAGCGTGCTCTTTAGGCCTTTTCGCGCAGACCATAGCCTTTGATCTTTTCAAGAACCGTATCGATCTGATCGTGCGACAGCAGCGGAGGCGTGTCGGTGACCTGCAGCAGGTTCAGATACATTTTCGCAAGGGCTTCCACTTCATTGGCCAGCCACATGGCTTTCGCGAGGGTTTCTCCGGTCGCTATCATGCCGTGATGGCGCAGCAAGATTGCGGCCCGGTCTTTCAGGCCCCCTGCCACCAGATCCGATAGCTCCTGTGTGCCATAGGTTGCGTAGTCGACGACCGGAATATCATATCCGCCAGCGACAGCAACCATGTAATGAATGGCAGGAATTGGCCGGTTCAGGATGGAAACGCAGGTTGCGTTGATGGCGTGGTTGTGAACCACAGCATTGGCGTCCGGCCTTGTCTCATAGGAGGCGAGATGAAAGCGCCATTCGCTGGATGGCACCTGATTTTGCCCGTATTCGCCGTTTGCGCTGACATAGACGATGTCTTCAGGTTTCATCTGGTCATAGGCGATACCGGATGGTGTCACCAGCATGCCGTCACCACAGCGCAGGCTTATGTTGCCTGCCGTGCCCTGGTTGAGCCCTGTTGCGTTCATTTCGATGCAGGCATCGATAATTGCCTGACGGTTTTCAAGAGTGTCGTGCATGGTTGCCCCCCACAAATGTCCAATGACTGATTATGACCGTTTTAGCACCGCCGTTGACCGGAGGCAAGGAAATTGGCGTTTGTGCGACACATTGGTTGAAGCGGAAGGAATTCATGATTTCGTGGATTTGAGCCACAATTATCTCCAATATATGCGCATTTCCAATTGAATGTCGTTCAAATTGCTGGCAGTCTTGTTTCAGGGAAGGTCACCGGAATTCAGTTTGTTGTGACCGAATATGCCCGTTTGAGGGATTTTATGTTATCTGATCGATTGAAGGCTGTTGTAAATCGCGTCGACCATCTTGGATCTGTCAGTGTGAACGAGCTGTCCGAGCAGTTTGGTGTGGCTGTCGAGACGATCCGCCGGGATCTGCGGGTGCTGGAGGAGGCCGGCTATCTGCGGCGCACCCATGGCGGAGCCAGCTCACTGCTTGACAACGATGAGGTGCTGGCCTTCGGATCCCGTCAATCCGAGAATGCGGATGCCAAGATCAGGATGGCGGAAAGGGCGATTCCCCTCATCCGGGAGGGCGACAGGATCTTTCTCGATCCAAGTTCAAGCTGCTGGTATCTGGCCCGTGCCTTGCCAGATATCCCTCTCACCGTGATGACGAATTCGGTTCGGATCGTGTTTGATCTGGTGCAGAAATCCAATGTCGAGGTGATTGGCATCGGTGGGCGGTATTATGAAAAATACGGGGCGTTCCTCGGTTCGATAACCGTGAGCAATATTCTCGATTTTCATGCCGACGTCTGCTTCCACTCATGCGCCGGGTTTTTGCCGGAAAGCGGGGCATGGGACAGCAACGCCCTGAATGTGGGTGTGAAAAAGGCCATGCTGAGAGCCAGCAATACCCATGCCCTGTTGTGTGATACGAGCAAGGTTGGGCGGGGCGGATTCATGCTCATCAATGAAATGAACAGCATCCACTGCAGGGTGGATGAAAAGGGCATCCATGGAGCTTTGAAGCGAAGTTCGTGAACGGGGAGAAGGCGCTGCTGTCGTATTCGTTTTAAGCTGCAGGCTAGATGCAGACAGGGGGAGGAAAATGAACGACGAGACAAGAGAAGAAGCGGTGTTGGTGCTGGATTGCGGCAGCACCAATGTGCGGGCCATTGCGGTCAGCGCGAGCGGCAAGGTGATCGCCCGCGCATCGGAGAAAAACACGACCTACCCAGATCCCGATCATGAGGACTGGCACTACTGGTCATTTGAGGCCCTGTGTGAAAAGCTCTTTCGCTGTGCCCGGGAGGTCATCAAGGTTGTCGCTCCCGATCGGATCAGGGCGGTCACGGTAACCACATTCGGTGCCGATGGCACCTTTCTTGATGCGTCAGGCAAGTTGATCTATCCCATTATCAGCTGGAAATGCTCAAGGACGATCGAACCCATGAGCTATATGGATCGCTATATCAATCCTGAACGGGTCAGTGCGATCAGCGGCGTGGGATTCTTCTCCTTCAACACGTTCAACAAATTCATCTGGTTTCGCGAGAACCATCCGGAGCTGCTGGACAGTGCCAGCCATTTCATGTTTGTCAGCTCGCTTTTTACGCATTTGCTGACCGGCCGCTTTACCAATGATGCGACGATGGTGGGCACGTCGCAACTGACCGATTACAGGACACAGGACTATAGCCAGGAAATACTGGATGCTGTCGGCGTGCAGAAATCGCTGTTTCCCGAGACCATCTTTCCCGGCGAGGTGGTCGGCCCTCTGCTGAAGGAGAGCGCCGACATGATGGGCCTGGTTGCCGGTACTCCGGTGATATCAGCTGGCCATGATACGCAGTTTGCCATCTTTGGTGCGGGGGCCACGCCCGAGCAGCCTGTTCTTTCCTCGGGGACATGGGAAATCCTGATGGCCCGCTGCCCGACCATCGAGATTCCGACAAGCGAAATTTTCAAGACGCCATTCACCTGCGAGTGGGATGTGATGCGCGGTCACTATAATCCGGGCTATCAATATATCGCCTCGGCCGTCATCGAATGGTTCGCACGCACGATGTATAGCGGTGTGTCCGGGGGCAATGTCTATGAGGTGATGATCAGGGAAGCGATGGAAGCGCCCGAAGATTGTCATGGCGTGGTTATCGATCCCGACATGCTCATTGGCAATGGAACCATGTCCAGACTGTCGTTGGATGTGGATCGGGGCTCTCTGGTTCGTGCAGCGCTCAACGGTCTGGTGGTCAAGCTGCAGAATGGCCTGTCCATTCTCGAGCAGGTTGGCAATTTCAAGGCTTCGCAGCTGACAATGGTCGGCGGGGGAACGCGAAACCAGTTCTGGACGCAGCTCAAGGCCAATGCGCTGGGCATTCCGATCAATGTACTGGATGAAGCCGAGACGACGGTGCTTGGCGCTTCCATGTTTGCCTTGACGGGAGCGGGCCTTTATGCGTCTGCCGATGATGCGCGGCGGGCCTTCAATCCACCCTGCCATATCACTCTGCCCGAGACTTGATCTGCCTTTTCGACAATGATGGCCTCACGGGCCGTCATTGTCTGTGGTGGGCACTGAAGAGCTTGGGCTCGACCTTTATCAGCGTGCCGGGCCCCGCTTTTGTCTCCAGAAGCTCGAATGCCGTGGCGATCAGGGCCCGATGGCGTTGGCGTATCATGTGCACGGGAAAGCGTAGCAGCTCGCCAAACGGTTCGTAGTCGAAGCATCCCATGGAACAGGCTCGTACCTCTTCCTCCGGAAGGGTCAGAAGAAACCGCAAGATCCCTTCAAATGAAGTGATCGAATTGACAAAGAGAGCACTGGGCAGGCCGCCGATCTGGCCGTAGAGCGATTTGATCGCCTGCTCCGCGTAGTCTGTATCGTAACTCGATGCGATGATCTGGTGATCATGCGAAGCGCCCAGCCGGCTCTGCAGTTCCTCTCTGAAGCCCTCGATGCGCCCCGCCGTCACGGGCAGATGACAGTCTCCGCCGATGAAATAGGGTTCGTCCCGTCTGGGGTCGCCCGATGGTGTGCGCGATGCGAGGATCTCGGTGGTGAGCTGGCGCGCCCCCCAGACATTGTCTGTCGTGACGGAGGCTGCCAGTGCGCAGGGCTGGTCGATGAAGATATGGTCGATCTGGGCCTTTTGGCAGTATTGGCTGATCTCCTCAGGGCAGGAGGCCCCGGCAATGAACAGGGAATCAATCGCGTAGGAGACGAGTTTTTCCACAGTTGACAGCTCTTCGTCATGGTCACGGTCTGTGGAAACAATCACCGGGCATAGGCCCATTTGTCTAACCTTGGAAGAAAATGCCTCGGCGAGGCTGGAGAAAAAGCGATTGTAGTCGGGCATGAGCAACGCGGTGAGGCCGGACTTCGCCGTTCGCAGCCCTCTTGCCTGCAGGTTGGTTGAATACCCGAAATCCTGAGCAATCTTTATAATTCGTTCCGCTGTTTCTGCGCGGATTCTGCGCGCTTTCCATGTTCCGTTCAGGGCTGCGCTCACCGTCGAGGGTGAGGCATTCGCCTTCTGGGCAATGTCATAAATCGTGCTTTTCGGCGTGCGCTTCATCATCATACTTCTGATTGTGGTACAAACAATGTTGACATTCTAGAGCATTTTTGGCTTGATGTGAAATATCGATTGTGCAGGAGGAAGAATTTTGTGTGCGCTCGCCATTGGAGGTGGAGGCGCGAACTCTGTTCAAGTTGCACAATCGATTGTAATTGGCCTCTGGGAGAGTTGAGGCCAGCGCTTACATCTGGGAGGATATTAAGCTATGAAAAATAAACTTTTAAGTTGTATCGCCGGGGCCGCCATGGCCTTTGGTATGATCAGTGGCGTGTGTGCAGCTGATAATCCGACGATGGGTGTCGTTGTGAAAATTGGTGGCATCCCCTGGTTCAATGCCATGGAAATGGGTATCAAGAAGCGGGCTGCCGAAATTGGCGTTGATGCCGAGATGATCGGCCCGGTTTCCGCTGATCCGGCGCTGCAGGTGCAGGCAATCGAGGATCTGATCGCCAAGGGCGTCGATGTGATTGGCGTTGTGCCGAACGATGAGTCCGCTCTGGAGCCGGTTTTGAAGAAAGCTCGCGATGCAGGCATTATCGTCGTATCGCACGAAGGCCCTGGCCTGAAGAATGTGGACTGGAACTTCGAGCTGGCATCTGCAAAAGGGTTTGGCGAAGCGCACGCGAAGCTTCTGTCAGAAAACATCAAGGGCCCTGGCAAATATGCGGTCTATGTTGGATCTCTCACTGTGCCGCTTCACAATGCCTGGGCTGATGCTGCCATCGCATGGATGAAAGCAAACCGTCCGGATGTCGAACTGATCGGCGATCGCTATGGCGTTGCTGAAAACGTTGACGACAGCCGTTCCACCGCGCTCGATCTGATTGCCGCCAATCCTGATCTCAAGGGCTTCCTTGCCTTCGGTAGTCAGGGTCCGATCGGGGCTGCCCGCGCAATCGAGGAACGCCGCAAGACTGGCGAAATCTTCGTGCTTGGGCCGTTCTCTCCGGGACAGGGCCGCAAGATGGTTCACAAAGGCATCCTGACCGGTGGCTTTATGTGGAACCCGGCACAGGCTGGCGAAGTGTTCGTAACCATGGGCAAGATGCTTGCCAGTGGCGAAGAAGTCAAAGATGGCATGGACATTCCGGGACTTGGTGTCATTCATCCGGACGTGGAAGGTCGTGACATCATCACCGACAACTTGCTTGAAGTGAACAAAGATACCGTGGACGGACTGGCCGATATGGGCTTGTAAACCTCTCCTCCCAGCAGGCGCGCGTGCCGTTTTCAAGTTGTCGCGCGCGCCTTATCTTTCGAAGGTTCAAAAAAAATGACCAATGCCAAGACGGAGCGGTTTGCTCTGCGCCTCAAAGGTGTCTCCAAGGCGTTTGGCGGACTTCAAGCGCTCGATAATGTGAATTTTGAAGTTCTGGCGGGAGAGGTGCATTGCCTCGCGGGAGAGAACGGATGCGGAAAATCCACTCTCATAAAAGTCATAACGGGTGTCTATCAGCCCGAACGTGCCGAGCTCATTGAGCTGTTCGACCAGAAGCTCAGTTCGATCACCCCTACCAGAGCCCGCGCCATGGGCGTGTCGGTGATCTGGCAGGATCTTGCCCTTTTCCCCCATATGAGTGTTCAGGAAAACATCACGTTTGACGATATGGTCGGGCTGGCCATTCGCCCGATACAGACCCGGCAAATGGGTGAACGGGCGGCGGCTGTTCTCAAGCGTCTGGGTGTCGAGCTGGACTTGACGATCCCGCTTGAAGAGTTGCCCATCGCCCAGCGACAGGTAGTCGCGATCGCACGTGCGCTGATGAATGATGCGCGTCTGATCTTCATGGACGAACCAACGGCATCGCTGACGAAATCGGAAACCGACAAACTTCTGGAAATCGTGCGCAAACTGTCTGCTGATGGCGTCGCCGTGGTTTTCGTGAGCCATCGCCTTGCCGAGGTGCTGGAAATCGCTTCCCGCGTAACTGTCCTCAGAGATGGCAAGCTGGTGGGCGTTTACGACACCAAAGACATGACACAGGCCCGCCTTGGCGAGTTGATGACCGGCAAGCTCATCCAGAATGAAGTTTCCTCGAGAGACATGAGCAATGCCGACCCAGTTTTCGAAATCGATGGGTTGAGCCGATCCGGTGAGTTCGAGGATGTCTCTTTTGTCATTCGCGCGGGCGAAGTGGTGGGGCTGACTGGTCTCATCGGGTCCGGGCGCACCGAGCTTGCGCATGTGCTCATGGGCATGCGCCATCCTTCAAAGGGATCGATGCGGCTCGACGGCAAACCCTATTCGCCCAGATCCATCCGCGATGCGATCCGTCAAGGGCTGGCCTATGTGTCGGAAGACCGCCTGACGCTGGGCTTGTTGCAAAAGCAGTCCATCGCCGACAACACGGTGATTTCCGTGTTGCAGAAGCTCCTCATGGGCATTCCGCTTCTGTCCAATCAGAAGAAGAAGAATCTGGTCGACAAGTGGATTGCGGATCTTGGCGTCAAGATCGGCGATCAGGAAGACCCCATCTCGAGCCTGTCGGGCGGCAACCAGCAGAAGGTGGTTCTGGCCAAGTGGCTTGCGACGGAGCCCCGGCTGCTCATTCTGGACAGCCCCACGGTCGGTGTTGATGTCGGTGCGCGTGCGGGTATTTTCAAGATCGTTCAGAATCTGGCTGAAAACGGCCTCGCCATCCTGTTGATCTCCGATGAAGTCACGGAAGTGATGTTCCATTCCGACCGTATCCTTCACATGGCAGAAGGTCGCATCGTGGGCGAATACAACCCGCGCGAGGTGACGGTGCCCCAGCTCGAGGAGCGGATCTATGCGTAGCTTCTTTCGCGACAACAAGATTGAATTTCGTGTGGGGGTGGTCCTTCTGCTGATCTGCATCGGTCTTGCCTTCAGTACGGACAAGTTCTTCACGCTGAGCAATCTGGCGTCCCTGTTGAACAACAATGCGATCAACCTGATCTGGGCGGTCGGGCTTCTGGTGGTGCTGATTGCCGGTGGCATCGACATTTCCTTCGCCGTTGCCTCCTCGGTTGTCCAGTATGTCGGCATGGAGCTGATGTTCAGCATGGGGGGAGGGAACTGGGTTCTCGGTTTCCTAGTCTGCGGCGTGATCGGCATCTTTCTGGGTCTGATAAACATGTATCTGATCCACACCTTCCGTATCGTGACCATCGTGGTGACAATTGCGACCTACAATGCCTATTTCGGTCTTCTGATGTTCTTCACGCGCGGCCGTTCGATCTATGATCTGCCCGACTGGGTAACCGATCGTATCTTCATTTTCGAACATCAGTCTGCGGATGGCTCCTGGGCCGAGCTCAATCTGGCTGTGGGCGTCATGCTGGTCTGCGTCTTTGCGACCTGGTTCCTGTTGCGCCGGACCAATCTCGGGCGGCAGCTCTATGCGTTTGGCGACAATCCTGAAGGGGCGGCGCGTGCCGGGGTCAACATTGCCGCGATGCAGGCGCTTGCTTTTGGCTGGATGGGGCTGATGGCCGGTATCGCAGGGCTCATGCAGATCAATATCGTGCAGGAAGTTGTGCCAAACGCGCTCTTCACACGGAACCTTGATGTGCTGGCCGCAGTGGTTCTCGGCGGGGCACGTCTGGGTGGTGGCAAGGGCTCCATTCTGGGCTGTGTCTTCGGCGTCATGTTCGTGGCGATCACCCAGAATGGCTTGAACCTGCTTGGCGTTTCGCCATTCGCTTTCCAGATGATCATCGGTGCTGCGATTGTCATCGCTATTTCCACCTCGAACATGGATCTTTCCAACCTGTTCGGACGTAGACAGGAGCGTGGACAATGAGTAATTGGCGACCTGCATTCTTGCAAAAGATGGATAAGGAAACCTCGGGGCTGATTGTGATCCTGATTGTCGTGGCGGCCGCATTCAGCCTTGCTTCACCACAGTTCCTGACACTGGCGAACCTCGATTCCATGGGCTTTCAGATGCCACTTCTCGGGCTTCTGACTCTTGCCATGCTGGCCCCGATCATATCTGGTGGCTTCAATCTGGCCGTTGTCTTTACCGCAAACATGTCCGGTCTGGCTCTTGCCTGGACCCTCATACAGTTTGGCGGACAGGATGCCGGGATCGGCGCCTTTATTCTGGGGTGCCTGTTTGCAATATGCGTCGGCGTGCTTGCCGGAGCCATCATCGGCTTTATCATCGCCTATGTCGGAGCGCATCCGATTCTGGTCTCTCTTGCCATGATGGTCTTCCTGCAGGGGCTTGGGGAATTTCTGACCCGGGGGGGCGACATCTCCGGCTTTCCCAACTACATGCGCGTAATCGGGCATGGAACATTGCTGGGGTTGCCGGTGCCGATGATTCTTTTCGGTGTCATTGCCTTTATCTGGCATGTCCTGCTGAAACGTACACGGCATGGCTTTTCGGTCTACATGACCGGGTCCAACCCGCTGGCCGCCGAATATGCCGGCCTGCATACCAAGCGCACACTCGTTCTGATCTATGCCCTTTCAGGTTTCCTGTGCTCGATCGCCGGCATCCTGATGGCTGCCCGGTTCAACTCGGTGCGTGTGGGGCATGGGGAAGCCCTGTTGCTGATCACCGTGCTGGCGTGCTTCCTCGGCGGCATCGATCCATTCGGTGGCAAGGGCAATGTGATCCCTGTGATCATTTCCCTGTTCATTCTCCAGATCCTTTCATCAGGCCTCAATCTCGTTGGAGCCAACCAACATCTGGCAACAGCGGTCTGGGGGCTGTTCCTCGTTGCCGTGATGGTGTTGCGGTCGGATCTGGTCAGGATGTTCATAAGCTTCCTGAGGCGTAACAAAGCCAGAAGTTGACATGCTTTCAGGGTTTCGACCTGTCGAAGCCCTGAAAGTTCCAAGACCCGGCATGGCCTGGAAGAGGGGAGTGGCCGGAGAAAACAACAGAGCCAATGACAAGTGGGTGAATCTGAACGATGACCAGCAAAATTGACCACCTTTCCGATTTGGTGGCCATGGCCCAAAAGGCAATGGGCGAAAAAGGTGGAAAGAGAACCTTTCTTGCCATTGTCGGCGCTCCCGGCTCTGGCAAGAGCACAACTGCGGAGGCTTTGTTTGAAGCCTTGAACGCACTGCATCCGGGCAAGGTTTCTATCTTGCCAATGGATGGCTTCCACTTTGATGATGCGGTCTTGCGCGAAATGGATCGTCTTCCCTGGAAAGGGGCACCAGATACGTTCGATGTCGGCGGACTGCGCTCTATCTTGCAACGCCTCAAGGATGGGGTCGAATCCGCGGTTGCGGTTCCGGTTTTTGATCGGGAACTGGAAATTTCCCGTGGGAGTGCAAGGATCATTCCGGCGGAGGTCGAGCTGATCATCGTGGAAGGCAACTATCTGCTGCTTGATCAAGGTCCGTGGAACAGCCTTGCACCCTATTTTGATCTGACTGTGTTTGTCGAGGTTCCCGAAGCGGAGCTTCGACGGCGGTTAGCTGCCAGATGGCAAGGCTTCGGGCTTCCTGAGGAAGAAGTCACCCGCAAGCTGGAGAGTAATGATCTCCCCAATGGCCATCTGGTGATCGCGAAAAGCCGGGATGCGGACATTCGCTACCTGGCAACTTGAAAAGTGGAATGAGCAGTGGCGATGCCATTCCTGAGGGGGTGCCCTCGTCAACAATACCAAGAGGCCAACTGCGGCACGGAAAAACATGCATTCCAGTATTGGAGTGAGCTCGGACCGGAGCGCTGTGCCGAAAGATTGCCGCTTACATGGAGGAACTCATGAATTTTGGAATTTACTACTCTTACTGGGAAAATTCCTGGGGGGCTGACTGCCTTCCCTATATCGAGCGGGTGGCGAAGCTGGGTTTTGATGTGATCGAAATAGCCGCTCACCACGTCAACAGCTTCAGCCCCGCCCATCTGGATGACATCGGGCGTTGTGCTCGTGACAACGGCATCATCATGACCGCAGGGCTTGGACCGAAGGAAACCTGCAATCTGTCCTCAGCGGATGCGGACGTACGCAAGGCCGGGCGGGCATTTTTTGAGGAAACCCTGAGCAATATCGCCAAGCTGGATATTCATAGCATTGGCGGCGCACTGCATTCCTATTGGCCGGTTGACTTCAACAAACCGCTGGACAAGGAGGGCGACTGGGCGCGTGGTGTCGAAGGGATCGCCAGTCTTGCTGACTTTGCTGCAGATCTTGACATCAACCTGTGTATCGAAGTGCTCAACCGCTTCGAGAACCATGTGATCAATACAGCCGAAGAAGGCGTTAGATTTGTAACCGAAACCAGCAAATCCAACGTGAAGGTCATGCTGGATACCTTCCACATGAATATCGAGGAAGATAGCTTCAGCTCCGCGATACGCACGGCTGGTCCGCTTCTGGGGCACTTCCATACCGGAGAAAACAATCGTCGGGTTCCGGGCAAGGGGATGCTCCCTTGGCATGAAATCGGCTCAGCCTTGCGGGAAATCGGCTATGACGGAACCGTGGTCATGGAGCCATTTGTCAAAACCGGTGGCGAAGTCGGACGAGACATCCGTGTCTGGCGCGATCTCAGCAACAATGCCTCAGACGAGCAGATGGATATCGATGCGCGTGAGTCTTTGAGGTTTTCCCGCTTCGTGCTGGCGGGCTGCTGACGGCTCTTATGCGTGAAAGGCATCAACTGATTGTCCCTGCGGGATTGCCTCGCAGGGACGCTTGCCTCAGTCGAGCGTGGGGGCATTCTCTGTGCATGGTCGGCAAGCAAGCAGAAACTACTCAAACGCTTCTTCTCGTCATGCAATCAAGGGATTGCGATTTGCCTGTTCTTCATCATCAACAATGAGCCAGTTGGATTGCCCTTAGGATTGCAGACACCTTGTCCCCTAAAAATGAGGCAAGGAGACTACGATGCCCAATTCCCATTTCACCGAAGAATTCAAGATTGAAGCAGTCAAGCAGATCACCGAGCGAGGGTACTCCGTTGCAGAAGTGTCAGAGCGGCTTGGTGTCAGCAGCCATTCGCTTTATGCGTGGAAGAAGCGATATGGCAAACCCAACTTAGAGATCAAGGCGACCGATGCGCAAGCTGCCGAGATTAGACGCCTGAAGCAGGAACTGGCTCGGGTTACCGAGGAGCGCGACATCTTAAAAAAGGCAACGGCGTACTTCGCAAAGGATGCAAACCTCTCAGCGATGCAAGCATCGCCTGTCGGTCAATGAATGAAGTACGCCTTCGTCGCCCAGCATCGGCCGGTTTTTTCAGTCCGCGCTATGTGCCGATGTCTGTCCATTCATCCCAGTGGTTTCTATTCCTGGCTGAAGCAGCCCTTGAGCAACAGAGCGCTTGAAGACTAGAGGCAAACGGATCTGATCCGACAAGTTTGGGATGATAGTGGTAAAGTCTATGGCTATCGCAAGATCCATGATGATCTTCTGGACATGGGAGAGAGCAGCTGCCCCAACCGTGTTGCCCGGCTGGCCAGTTTGGCAGGAATCAGGGCTCAAATTGGCTATAAGCGAAAGCCTGGCAAATCTGGTGGCAAGCCGTCCCTTGTGGTCGACAATCACTTGAACCGGCAGTTCGAAGTCGAGGCTCCCAATATGGTTTGGGTAACGGACATCACATATATCAAGACGCAGGAGGGCTTTGCCTATCTGGCTGTCGTGATTGACCTGTTCTCCCGTAAGGTTGTCGGATGGTCATTGCGTCAGCGACAAGCAACAGATGTTGTTTTGCAAGCTCTGCTGATGGCGGTCTGGCGACGCAAGCCCAAACAGAAGGTTCTGATCCATTCCACCTCTCGGCGGCGCTCCGCTTGCCTGCCGGTCAATGGAACAAGGCTCACAATTCACAAGTATTGATTGGGCCGCATTCCTTCGTCAGCACAATTTGGAACACAGCATGAGCAGGCGTGGAAACTGCCATGACAATGCTGTTGCTGAAAGCTTTTTCAACCTGCTCAAGAGAGAACGCATCCGGCGTCGAGTATACAAAACAAGAGCTGATGCGAGGCGAGATATCTTCGACTACATCGAAATGTTCTACAATCCAAAACGCAAACACGCTACAAACGGAATGCTCTCGCCAACCGAATACGAGCGACCGAAAACTTGAAGCCCCAAGGTGTCTACAATTCTAGGGGCAATTCAATATTGTGCCACAGATGTCGCCTAGTGAGTGGTGGGATTGGGTCGGCTTTGGTGGGGGCAATTCAGTTTACTGTACGCGATTTGTACGGAATCACAGAACATTTGAGCATAATCTGACGATTTTCTCGATCCAATAGAAATAATGATCTTCTGAAAACACCAATAATTTCAGTTAGATATTGGCGCACCCGAAGGGATTCGAACCCCTGGCCTCTGCCTTCGGAGGGCAGCGCTCTATCCAGCTGAGCTACGGGTGCCTGGTGCTTGGCTGCGAGAAGGACCAATTGAGTGGGCCTTGCAATCTGTTTGATCGATTGCCGCGTGGCAAAATCGAGACAAGCACGATATATGACGGCTTTCTTAGCTTATGCATCGGGTCGGTGCAATCGAAAAGCGGGGGCATTTGACGTCCTTGTGTATATTGAAGCTGCAGCCTGTTCGTGCCAGGGATCTTGCCGAGCGTTTGGGTCCATGGCGCAACTTCCCCACCGACTTCCTTTCATGCCAATGCTTCTGCGGACCAACAGATTTGATTTTGAAGATTTGGCTAATTTGTTTCTTTAAGTCTAAAGTATAATCAATCGTATACTCATTGTTTGAAATTACAGTTTTGTCTATTCACTTGGACTTTGTTCGGCAAGTTTCGAACATTCATTAAATGAAAATTATCACTTATATTTGAGTATTTTTGAAAACTGAGGTCTGTCTATCGAGGTGGTGTTTTGGATAGCTATAATAAAATCGACTCACAAGAATTGCATCAAAAATCATCGGAGATGATCAGGGTTATCGAAAGTGATGGTGGGCTCGCCAAGATCAGCGCCGAAGCATTTGTCTTTGAAGGCAGGCCGGCATCTTTGGCCATTGCCTATATTTCTCCTCATCTTGACTTTGATGCCGTCGTACGCCGCCTCAATGATCTGGCTGGCCGAACAAAGCTGATCAGTGTCATGACTGCGGGCGAGTTGTGCAACTGTTCGGACCGCTCCCTCTATCGCAATGCTTCAGGGGCATGGAATACCCTGACAATTCAGATTTTTCCGCCAGATATGCTGGCCGATGTCTCCGTGCACAAGGTGCATCTGCATAACGAGGATATTCGGTCTGGCAAGACCAACCAGAGCCGGGAACAGCGCATCGCCAGGATCACGCAGGATCTCAAGCGGATCAACGTGCCCTTCTCGATCCGGCCGGAACAGGTTTTCGCCCTCACCTTTATCGATGGTCTGTCGGCTTCAGAAAACTATCTGATGGAAGGGGTTTATCAGAGCGGCAAGTTCCCCTGCCTGTTCATTGGCGGATCTGCCGGCGGCAAACTTGATTTTGTCCAGACCAAGATCGCCGAGGGTACGCAGGTATTGCAGAACCATGCGATCATCGCTTTTGTGAGAATGGCAAGAGGGCGCAAATACGGTGTCTTCAAAAGCCAGAATTTCAAGAAGAGCAACGCTTCTTTCCTGATCGCTGATGCGGATCCCAACCTCAGGGTCGTGCGTAGCGTGGTTGATCCGACGTCCGGTGATGTCGAACCGTTTGTGGACCGGTTGGCCCGACACTTCAGGGTGCCTACCGAGAAGGTCGGCGAGAGCCTCGCAAAAAAGAGTTTCGGCATCGAGATCGATGGCGAGATCTTTGTGCGCTCTGTGGCGGCCATCAAGGCCGGTGAAGGAGAGGTGGCCTTTTATTGCGACGTCAATCCCGGGGACGAGCTTTTTCTGCTTGAGGCAACTGACTTTGCGCAACAGACCAAGAGTGATCTTGGGGCCTTTCTGAGAGGCAAGCCGAAGCCCTTGGGAGCGATCCTCAACGATTGCATCCTGCGGCGCCTCAATAACGCCTCCTCTACGGCGGCGTTGTCAGATACCTGGCAAATGCCGGTTGCCGGTTTCTCCACTTTTGGCGAGCTGTTCGGGATCAATGTCAACGAAACGCTGAGTGCGATCGTCTTCTTTGAAGATGAAGCTGGCAGCTATGAAGATGAGTATCTGAAGAATTTCACGATTCACTATTCCCGCTTCAGCAACTATTTCACCCGTTGTCGTCTGGCCAGCGCCCAGATGATCAATCTGGTGCGGTCGAAGATTATCGATACAATGTCTGAACAGTTCAGCCATGTGGGCGACATTCAGGGCGTTTTGGCCAACACGCGGCAAATGCGCGATTCGCTCTATGAGATCAGATCCTCGATTTCCGGTGTGAACGGTGGCGAGCCGGGGACTGCCTCGCAACAATCGGATGATGCTGCGGATCTATCCTATCAGTTCGAGCATCTGTCCGGGGCCATGAAGGGCCTAAGGGACATCCTTGGCGTCATCGACGGCATTACCGGGCAGACCAACCTTCTGGCGCTCAATGCTACCATCGAGGCTGCCAGGGCAGGGCAGGCCGGGCGCGGCTTTGCTGTTGTGGCCTCCGAGGTCAAACAGCTGGCAGGTGATACCAAGTCCACCCTTGTGCATACCGAGGAAACCATTGGTGACATGGAAGGGGCACTGGCAGCGCTTGGGCAACTGATCGAGCAGACACGGCAGAAATTTGTCGATGAAGGGGATCTGTACAAAGCGACAATCCGGCAGATCGACGACATGATCGCCCATCCGGATGGCATCGACAAGACGCTCAACGAACTGGGGGACATCGTCGAGGCGCAGGTTGAAACTGCGGATCTGGTACAAAAGCAGCTGGAAAAGCTGGCTCGTCTGGGCGCAAACGCAGCCTGACAGAGGCTGCGCGCAGGCTGTCTGACAAAGATTGTCGGGCCCGCGGCCCACTTGATGAACGACAAAAAAAGCCTCGGAGCGATCCGGGGCTTTTTGTGTTTGGGCTTGAGGTGAGGTCTCAGACGACCTTGCGCACCTCGTGCAGGAAACTGTCGATGCCGCTTTTGAGCTTTTCGCCATTGAGGGCCAACTCTTGCGAGGCCGAGTGCACGTCCTGGGCCGCATGGGAAGCCTCGACAATGCTGTTGCTGACAGAGGCGATGTTGTCGCTGACCTCGGTGCTGCCCATGGAGGCTTCTTCGATGCTGCGGGCAATTTCGTTGGAAGCAGCGCTCTGTTCCTCGACTGCAGCTGCGATGGCTACCGCTATTTCCTTGGTGTTGGCGACCGTACGCTCGATTCCGTCAAAGGAGCTTACGGCATTCTGGCTGGCTGCCTGGATGCGCGCAATCTGCTGGCCGATGTCGCTGGTTGCCTTTGTGGTCTGAGTTGCGAGCGCCTTGACCTCATTGGCTACCACCGCAAAGCCCTTGCCTGCCTCTCCGGCTCTTGCGGCCTCGATGGTGGCGTTGAGTGCCAAGAGGTTGGTCTGGTCGGCGATGTCGGCGATGAGCGACATGACGGCACCAATGCTGTCAGCCGCGAGCGACAGGCCCTTGAGGTCTTCACTGGTCTGGCGCACTTCATTGACGGCATTCTGGCTGTGCTCGGCAGAGCGCATGACCTGTTGATTGATCTCGCTGATGGAATTGGTCAGTTGCTCTGTCGCTGCTGCCACGGCACTGACGTTGCTTGAGGTCTGTTGCGACGCGCGCTGGACGATGCCGGCCTGATTGCTGGAGGCGGTGGCTATCTGGCCCATGGAACCGGCGGAGGCTTCGAGTTCGACCGCAGCGGCGGCAACGATCTGGACGATGCTGCTCATCTGGTCTTCGAAGTCCTGAACAGCTTTGGAGAATGAATTCACCTTGTTCGACATGACGTCCATGGCATCATTTACCGTGCGGCTGGCTATGGCGAAGCTGCCGCTCATGCCCTTCTCGGAAATGCGCCGATAATATTTGTTACGAGCGACATATTGCAGTGAAGCGCTAGACTCGCGCAGATAGGCATCCGACCGGTCGATCAGGTCGTTGATGGCGTGGAGCAGACGGGCGGCGTCCCCCTTCTCGGTGATGTTGATGATACGCTTTTCAAAATCGCCCTTGGCTGCGGCTTCGCAGACATCAATGGCTTTCACGACGGCGGACTTATACTGGTTCTTCAGCATTATCTCGATCTCTGTTGCTGCCCTGATCGCGTGCAGACCGGGCTCGTGTCATGTGTCACAGTGTTGCGATGAACTGGTGATAGGTGATGTCTTTGGATTTCAGAATTCCATCGAGCATTGCCCTTGAGGCTTTCTGGCCGTCCTTGCGGTTGGCGTGGGCATTCTCTTCAGCCATCAGCTGTTTGTAGAGGGGGATGATCACAGTGTTGACTATGGTCCGATCCGGAACCCGGCGATTGGAATGATAGCCGACGACTGTTCCCGACTGGTCTTTGCTGGGTGTGATGTGGGCGTTGACCCAGTAGTGGTCCCCGTTTTTGCAGCGGTTGACGACATAGGCGAAGATTTCCTCGTCGTTCTGAAGTGTCTCCCACATCAATTCGAAAACGCAGCGTGGCATGTCCGGATGACGGATGATGCTGTGCGGCTGGCCCAGCATCTCCTTTTCGGAATAGCCGCAGATATCTACAAACGTTTTGTTACAATAGGTGACGCGCCCTTTGAGATCTGTCTTTGAAACAATGATTTCAGATTCCTCAAAAAATCGCTCGGTCCCCGTCAAGGCGATATTTTTTGACATTGTCGCTCCAGCACAAGGTCTTATAAACCCTGCGACTTGCGTATATTTTTGAAATTACTATAAAAACTTTTAGCATTCGGCTCTTAACAGAGTATTGATGCGCGAGAATTGCAATTTTATATATTGTCACCCAGTAGAAACGCTTACTGATTGATGGGTAAAAACATCAGTATTACCCAACCTGTAATTGAATTTCGTTGTTTTTGTTCTCAATTCAGGTTGATTGTTGTAAATATTCACATTTCCAATGCTTATAATACATTTGAATATCTTGAGATTTGAAGGTTTTCGTTGGTCTCGGCAAGGGCGCTCTGGTGATGGCAAGAAGAACAAAAAAATCCCGGCGGGGCAGGGGCCCAACCGGGATGTGTCTTGCTAGTCTTGGTGGTGCCGTCAGCTCAGCTTGCCATGGCAATGCTTGAACTTCTTGCCAGAACCACATGGGCACAGCGCATTGCGTTGCACCTTGCCAAAGGCGTTGTGCGGAGCTGATTCCTCGTTCGGAACGACTTCGTTTTCGCCTGTGTTCGGGTTTGCATGCTGCTCGTGCATTTCTGGCAGTTCGTTCTGCTCGAACGGGTTCGGCTCTTCCTGGCGCAATTGCACGTGGGCCAGCTGCTGGGTAACCAGACGGCGCATGTTGTCCATCATGGCCTGGAACAACTCGAAGCTTTCGGTCTTGTATTCCTGCAACGGATCGCGCTGGCCGTAGCCGCGGAAGCCGATGACATTGCGCAGGTGGTCAAGGGCGACCAGATGCTCGCGCCACAGGTGATCGAGAATCTGCAACAGCACCGATTTCTCGACCTGACGCATCAGGTCGGGAGTGAAGTTGGCCGTCTTGGCCGCTGCGGACTCATCAGCAGCCCTGGTCAGGCGCTCGATGATTTCCTCGTCGGCGATGCCTTCTTCCTTGGCCCAGTCCTTGACCGGAACATCAAGGTTGAGGATTTCCTGAACTTCGTTGTGAAGTCCCTCGACATCCCACTGCTCGGCATAGGCCCGTTCCGGGATGTGCTTGGCGACGATGTCCTCGATGACTTCGTGGCGCATGTCTACGACCGTATCGGCGACGCTGTCGTCCTTCATCAGATCAACGCGCTGATCGAAGATCACCTTGCGCTGGTCGTTCATCACGTCGTCAAACTTGAGCAGGTTCTTGCGGATGTCGAAGTTGCGGGCTTCCACCTTCTTCTGGGCCTTTTCAAGGGCCTTGTTGATCCAAGGGTGGATGATGGCTTCGCCTTCCTTGAGGCCAAGCTTCTGCAACATGCCGTCCATGCGGTCGGAGCCGAAGATGCGCATCAGGTCGTCTTCCAGCGAGAGGAAGAATTTCGAGCGCCCCGGATCACCCTGACGGCCGGAACGACCGCGCAGCTGGTTGTCGATGCGGCGGCTTTCATGGCGCTCGGTGCCGATCACGTAAAGGCCACCGGCTGCCAGAGCCTGTTCCTTCTTGGCTTCGATATCGGCCTTGATCTCTGCAATCTTCTTGGTGCGTTCCTCGCCCTGCACTTCTTCCGGAATTTCCTGGGAAATGCGCATGTCGAGGTTGCCGCCGAGCTGAATGTCCGTACCACGGCCAGCCATGTTGGTGGCGATGGTGATTGCTCCCGGCGCACCTGCCTGAGCGACGATCAGAGCTTCCTGTTCATGGAAGCGGGCGTTCAGTACCTGATGCGGGATCTTTTCCTTTTTGAGGCGCGCAGACAGTTCTTCGGAGCGTTCGATCGAGGTGGTGCCGACGAGTGCAGGCTGGTTGCGTTCGACGCAATCCTTCATCAGGGCGACGAGAGCATCGTCCTTCTCGCGCAGGGTGCGATAGACTTCGTCGTCCTCGTCCGCGCGCTGGATCGGCAGGTTTGTCGGAACCTCGATGACCTCGAGGCTGTAGATGTCCATGAATTCTTCCGCTTCGGTCTGGGCCGTGCCGGTCATGCCGGAGAGCTTGTTGTAGAGGCGGAAATAGTTCTGGAAGGTCACAGAGGCCAGCGTCTGGTTTTCAGGCTGGATGGCTGCATGTTCCTTGGCTTCCAGTGCCTGATGCAGACCGTCCGAATAGCGGCGGCCTTCCATCATGCGTCCTGTGAACTCGTCGATGATGACGACTTCGTTGTTCTTGACGATATAGTCCTTGTCGCGCGCAAACAGCATGTGGGCGCGCAGGGCCTGGTTGAGGTGGTGAACGATCGTCACGTTCTCGATGTCATAGAGCGACTCGCCCTGCAGCATGCCTGCCGCCTTGAGGATCTGCTCGACGAATTCGGTGCCTTCCTCGGTGAAGGTGGCCGTCTTCTGCTTTTCATCGATCTCATAGTGTTCCGGCTTGAGCTGCGGAATGAAGGTGTCGATGGTGTTGTACATTTCCGAGCGGTCGTCGAGCGGGCCGGAAATGATCAGCGGCGTGCGGGCTTCGTCGATCAGGATGGAGTCGACCTCGTCGACGATCGCGAAGTTGTGGCCGCGCTGGACCATCTGCTCCAGATCATACTTCATGTTGTCGCGCAGATAGTCGAAGCCGAACTCGTTGTTCGTGCCGTAGGTGACGTCTGCTGCGTAAGCGGCCTTGCGCTCCATGTCGTTGAGGCCATGGACGATGACGCCGGTGGTCATGCCGAGGAAGCGGTAGACCTGACCCATCCAGTCGGAGTCACGTTTTGCCAGATAGTCGTTGACCGTCACCACATGAACGCCCTTGCCTTCAAGCGCGTTGAGGTAACCGGCCAATGTTGCAACAAGGGTCTTGCCTTCACCGGTGCGCATCTCGGAGATGGCGCCGTCATTAAGGACCATGCCGCCGATCAGCTGAACATCATAATGACGCTGGCCCAAGGTGCGTTTGGCGGCTTCGCGGACGGTGGCAAAGGCGGGAATAAGCAGCTTGTCCAGCTTTTCCCCGTTGGCCAGTTGTTCACGAAACTCCACGGTCTTGTTGCGCAAGGCCTCATCGGAAAGCTGGGAATATTCATCTTCCAGCGCGTTGATGGCGGCGACTGTGGGACGATACCCCTTGATGCGACGATCGTTTGCCGTTCCAAAGAGTTTGCGGGCGATAGCTCCAAGACCAGCCATAGACCGGATCCTTCCTTGAAAAATGCCCCCACATTTTTGTGACGGCCTTATTTGTAACGCAATTGCGGCGAGACTAGGGTCGTAGTGATACAAGCCTCGGCTTCAACATGAATGTCAACAGCCAGATACCCTAAGTTGGCAATAAACTGCTCGGCTGACAGATAAGATTGGGTCTTTGTCTTGTCAACGCCAAGAAAGGCGGGTAGGTCACATGAGAGGCAGTTTTTAAGTTTTTTTCGTTCCAAAAGTGAACAACGATAGGAAAGATACAGATGGTTCGTGCCTATTTCCAGCGGTCTGCATTGGCAGCAGCGACTTCTCTTTTTCTGATTGGCGGCGTCTATGGCGCACTCGCCCAGGACGCTGCAGCCGATAGCGTCGTTGCCACCGTGAATGGCAAGGCAATCACCGCAGGCGAGTTTGATTTCATTGCAGATCAGCTCGGTCAGCAGACGCAGCAGATGCCTGCCGAACAGAAGAAAAAGACCCTGACCGAGATGCTCGTCAATATGGAACTGGTGTCTCAGGCTGCGCTGAAGCAGGGGCTGGACAAGACCGATTCCTTCAATGAACAGGTCGAATTCATGAAAAAGCGGGCTCTTCAGACAGAGTTTTTCCGCAAGAATGTGGATGAAGCCATCACCGACGCCGATCTGCAGGCTGTCTATGACGAGCAGATCGCTGCTTTGCCTGTTCGTCAGGAAGTCAAGGCCCGTCACATTCTGGTCAAGACCGAAGACGAAGCCAACGCCATCATCAAGGAGCTTGACGGCGGCGCCGATTTTGCCGAGCTGGCCAAAGCCAAGTCCACCGGTCCTTCCGGATCGCAGGGTGGGGATCTGGGCTATTTCGGCCAGGGCCAGATGGTGCCTAGCTTCGAGGCCGCTGCCTTCGCTCTGGACAAGGGCAAATACACTGACAAGCCTGTGAAAACCGACTTCGGCTGGCATGTCATTCTGGTGGAAGACAAGCGGGAAGCCCCCAAGCCAACCCTGGATTCCGTCAAGGATCAGCTGCGCGCCTTTGTGGCGCAGAAGAAGTTCCAGTCGCTGCTGGATGACCTGCGCAAGGATGCCAAGATCGATATCCCTGAATAGGGGGCTGATCTCGTGCATGCTGGCGCATAAGTGTCAAAATGCACTGGCATTTGTGAAGTTCACAGTTTAAGGAGAGGGAACGCATCGATCCGGCCCGAGAGCTACGATGTGTTCCCTCTTTTTTCTTGGAAGGATGCTTGCAATGGATCTCAAACCTTCTCCCTTCGCCCCGACAGACTATCCCGAGCTTGATGCGATTGGCGGTTTTCGCCTTGGCGTTGCTGCAACCGGCGTCAAATACAAGGGCCGCAACGATTTGTTGGTGGTGGAGATGGCCGAAGGCACGACCGTTGCCGGTGTCTATACCCGTTCCAAATGCCCGTCTGCTCCGGTAGACTGGTGCAAGGCCCATCTTGCAGGCGGCAGCGCCCGTGCTCTGGTGGTCAACGCCTCCAACGCCAACGCCTTTACCGGCTCGGCCGGGGTCAAGACCACCACGGCTGTTGCCAATGCGGCGGCTGAGGCCTGTGGTGGCAAGCCTTCCGAGGTTTTCATGGCGTCTACGGGCGTGATTGGCGAACCTCTGGATCCGGCCCCGATCACCTCGCTGTTTGGCACCCTTTTTGATTCCGACAAGACCAATGCTTCCTTCATGGATGCCGCCAGAGCCATCATGACGACGGACACCTTCGTCAAGGCTGCAACTGCCAGCGCCGATATCGACGGTACCACGGTGACGATCCACGGCATCGCCAAGGGATCGGGCATGATTGCACCGGACATGGCGACGATGCTCGGCTTTGTCTTCACCGATGCGCCGGTTGCGGCGGAAGCTTTGCAGGCCCTGCTTTCCCGCCATGTGGACACCTCCTTCAACGCCATCACCGTTGATAGCGATACCTCGACCAGCGACACGCTGATGGTCTTTGCCTCCGGCGCTGGCAAAGGGCGCGGCTGCCCGGTGATCGAAAAGGCCGATGATGCCCGTCTGGAAGCCTTTTCCAATGCCTTGAGTGCGCTGCTGCAGGATCTCGCCAAGATGGTCGTGCGTGACGGCGAAGGGGCCAGCAAGTTCCTCGAAATCACCGTCTCGGGTGCCGAAAATGACGCGGCTGCCAAGCGTGTGGCTCTGGCCATTGCCAACAGCCCGCTGGTGAAAACGGCAGCTGCCGGAGAAGACGCCAACTGGGGGCGTGTCGTGGCGGCTGTCGGCAAGGCTGGCGAAATGGCCGATCGTGACAAGCTTGCCATCTGGTTCGGGCCATTCCGTCTGGCCGTCGATGGCATGCGTGATCCGGATTATTCCGAAGAGGTCGCCAGCGCATACATGAAGAATGACGAAATTGAGATCCGCGCCGATCTGGGGATCGGCTCAGGCAAGGCAACCGTCTGGACCTGTGACCTCACCCACGGCTATATCGCCATCAATGGCGACTACCGCAGCTAGGGACCCCTTCGCATGAGCGCACCAGAAGACAAGACCCATTCTCCGGTTCGGCTCCTGCTCGTGGTCGCGGTCGCGTTGGTGGACGAAGACAACCGCATTCTGATTGCCCAGAGGCCCGAGGGGAAGAATCTCGCAGGCCTTTGGGAATTCCCCGGTGGCAAGCTGGAAGCTGGTGAACGGCCTGAGGTGGCTCTTGTTCGCGAGCTGGAAGAAGAGTTGGGCATCAAGACCAAGGAAGCATGCCTGGCGCCGTTGACCTTTGCCAGCCACGCCTATGACGAATTCCATCTCCTGATGCCGCTCTATATCTGCCGTCGCTGGGAAGGGGTGCCTCAGTCGCAAGAAGGGCAGGCGCTCAAATGGGTGCGGGCAGGCGCCTTGCGCGACTTTCCCATGCCTCCGGCAGACCTGCCGCTGATTGCGCCTCTCGTGGATCTACTTGGCGCCTGATTGCCCAGCCTTCGGCAATTTGTCGCATGTCGCCTTAAGCTTTTGGTTGCCATTCTTTCATGAAGGGCCGGGCTATCGTCTCTTTTTATGAGATTTTTTCATATTTTTCTGTAAATTTGATTCATTCGGTCATCAAATTGCCAGCCAGAGGGTTGGCTGGATCGATGTTGTCGCTTCACGCAACCGTCTGGATCATCGCGATGCCCAAGTTCCGTTCCTTTCTGATCGATGACAGTGGAGCCACCGCTTTGGAGTATGGCTTGCTGGCCGGTTTGATCGGCCTCGTCATTGTTGCAGCCCTAGGGGACCTGGTCACCCGGATCGAGGCTGCCTTTGCGTATCTTGGCAGCGTGCTGAATGGGGTCATGCCCTGAGCATATGACGCAAGCGAGCCTTTGGCCCCGGGGCTGATGGTGCAAGGCTGTTACTGACGTTTCCTTCTTTTCCTTGCTCAAAGGGCTGCAGGAGTGGCCACCGCTTTATCAGGAAGCGGACTTGTCTCCCAGAACGCTGGTGAGGGATATCTTTGCGCTGCCGGGCTTCAGTGGCCTTTGCTGGCTTGCGTCCGGGCCCCAGCCTGACAGGGAGATGATCTGGAAAGTGGCCCGAATTCGCCCGTCCGGATCGGAGAAGCGTTGCTGGTAGACTTCGGCGGCGCGCATCAGTGTGTCCCGCCGCAGGGGACGGCGACTTCGGTCATGGAGCACATTGGTTGCTCCCATGCGCCTCAGATCCTGCATCAGGGAAAAGAGCGAGGCATAGCGCACGGTCAGGGTGTCATGATCGACGACCGGCAGGGCAAATCCGGCGCGCTGCATCAGGCTGCCCATATCCTTGAGATCTGGCAGGGGGGCAACCCGCGGACTGGCGCCGCCGGACATCTCGCTATCGGCAATCAGAAAGGACTGCCGCAACTCCGAAAGGCTGTCGCGGCCAAGCAGTGTGGCCAGAAACAGGCCATCTGGCATCAGCGTCTGACGGATTTGTATTAGGACGCCGGGCAGGTCGTTGATCCAGTGCAGGAACAGCGGCGAAACCAGCAGGTGGCAGCTTTGTGGTTTGAGGGGCAGGTTCTCCGGATCAAACAGGGTGGCTTGCTCGCCGTCATGAAACAGGCTTGGGTGCTGTTCCAGACGAATGACGGCTTCGGTGCCCTGACGATGTGCAAGGGCGCTGGCGAGCAGTCCGGTGTGTCCTCCCAGCTCGGCCACTCTGGGGAATGGGCGCATGACGATCGATAGGCGGTCCAGCATGTCCTCGACCACTTCCCGCAGCAGAAAATCCCCGTCCTGCCCGTGGGTCCGCAAGGCACGAACACGGCGGCGGGCCAGCAGGTCCGTGTCAAAAAGGCGGGGTATTTCGCTCATGGTGCTGATGCTTTCCGGTTTATCGCGCGGGCGGCGCGGCCTCGCGTCCCTTGTATGATAGCCCTGCTTGATGCATTGTTACCATCGGTCTTTCTGTCTGGATTAGCTGGGGATGCGGGTTTGGGGAGTCAAGAATGAAACATCTCTGGCAGAACACCGGCTCGCTGTCCACAGTCGCCGGGGAGGAGCCGCAAGGCGGATGGTTTCTTGCGGATGCTGGCCGGGGCGCAGGCAGACGGTTGCGTTTTCTGGCGCGGCTTGTTCAGGATCTGGTCATCCCGCCACGATGCGCTGGTTGCGGCAAGATCGTTCAGGACGCCAACAGCCTTTGTGGCACCTGCTGGGCGGACATGGACTGGATTGCAAAACCCTATTGTTCTGTTTCCGGGCTGCCCTTTTCCTATGATCTGGGCAACAGACTTGTCAGTCCGGAGGTGCTGGCCCATCCACCCGTCTATGACCGCGCCCGTTCGGTGGCTTTGTTCGGCTCGACGGCCCGGCGAATGGTGCATCGGCTCAAGTATCTGGACCGCACCGACCTTGCCGGTGTCATGGGGCGCTGGATGGTGCGGGCGGGAGCGGATTGCCTCACCGATCCGCAGGCTCTGATCGTGCCGGTTCCGTTGCATCGCCGACGCCTGTGGCGACGGCGCTACAACCAGTCGGCTCTGCTTGCCAGGGTCATGGCGGATGAGACCGGGCTGGCCTTCATGCCCGATCTTCTGGTGCGGACGCGGCCCACCCGTCAGCAGGTCGGGCTGAATGAAGCCGAGCGGCGGATGAATGTGGAAGGCGCCTTTCAGCTCAATCTGCCGGACCGGCTGTCGCTGACCGGGCGGACGGTGGTGCTGGTTGACGATGTCTGGACGACAGGGGCGACGCTGGAGGCCTGTTGCAGGGTTTTGAGGCGATCCAATGCAGGAGAAATTTGCATTATCACTTTTGCACGGGTTGCCGCTGGCGAGGAAATGACCATATAAATCATGAAATTTTGAACAAATCCAAACTGAACGGATGGTCTGCACCCGTCAAGGCACAATGCCCGGTTTGGTTCGCAAGGAGACCGAAATGGCTGAAGTTGTTATCTATACGCGCAAGATGTGTGGCTTTTGCACCGCTGCCAAAAAGCTGCTGAGCGACAAAGGTGTGGCGTTCCGCGAACTGGACGCGACCTTCGATTTCGATCTCAAGCAGGAAATGATTGCCAAGTCCGGTCGCCGGACCTTCCCGCAGATTTTCATCAATGAAGAACATGTCGGCGGCTGTGATGACCTGTTTGCCCTCGATAAGGCTGGCAAGCTCGATCCGATGCTCGCTGCCTGATTCCTGACCGGTGCTATCTGGTCTGTGGTCTGATGTTTTTGTCCTGATGCTTGTGGTCTGATGCTTGTGGTCTGGGGGCCTTGATTTGAGGCCTTTGGTTCGGGGGCAATGGTTTGAGGATGGGGTCGCATTGCCTTCTTGTCAGAAGGGTGCTGCTTGGGTAAGACTCGACGGATGATCCCGTTTGACCCCGTCGGGTCGAGAGATCCAAGACAATCCGGAGTGTGTCATGACGTCCTTTCGTGCTGCCTGTGTTCAACTGCGATCCGGTCGCAATCCGGAGCATAATCTGGATGAAGCCGAGCGTCTGATCCGAGATGCCCGGCGGGATGGAGCCGACTATATCCAGACGCCCGAGCAGACCGCGACCATGGAAATGAACCGCAAGGCGATGATGGATGTCATCACCGCACAGGATGATGACGAGGGTGTCAAGCGTATGCAGGCGTTGGCCGAGGAGCTGGACATCTGGCTGCACATCGGGTCGATGTCCTTTCTGGTACGGACCTGTGATGAGGTCAAGGCAGTCAATCGCAGCCTGTTGATCACACCAACTGGCCGCATTGCTGCCCAGTATGACAAGATCCACATGTTCGATGTGGATCTCGAAAGCGGTGAAAGCTACCGGGAGTCGGCGAGTTTCGTGCCGGGGCTCAAGGCGGTCAGCAGCATCCTACCGTGGGGCACCTTGGGGTTGACAATCTGCTACGATCTGCGCTTTCCTTATCTGTATCGGGCGCTTTGCAAGCAGAAGGGTGCCACCATCCTGGCCATTCCTGCCGCTTTTACCAAACGCACAGGGCAGGCGCACTGGGAAGTGCTGATGCGGGCGAGGGCCATCGAGAATGGCGCCTTCGTGATTGCTGCTGCGCAAGGCGGCAAGCATGAAAACGGGCGCGAGACCTATGGGCATTCGATCATTGTCGACCCATGGGGCACCGTTTTGGCGGTGGCTGGAGAAGAGCCCTGCTTCATCGCTGCCGACATCGACATGACGCGGGTCGAGGGGTGTCGCAAGGCCATTCCGTCGCTGCAGCATGATCGGGCTTTTGAAATCTGACGCCAGATAGCTTATATTTAGAGAGAAGAAATTTTTTCTCTTGCCAATGTGCGCGAACTGACATTTTCTGTCGGCCGCGCCGAATGGCAAGAGGGTGTCACTGTAACCTAGATATGGCTTAGAGGTCTGACTTGATTAAGTATTCGCTGCGTTGCGATCATGATCATGTGTTTGAAGGCTGGTTTCGCAATAGTGATGATTGCGAGGCACAGACCCGTGATGGGCGGGTGGAATGCCCCTATTGCGCCTCTACGTCGATTGCCAAGTCCCTGATGGCTCCACGCGTGACGGGAACTCGTACCCAGGACAAGGGACAGGACAGGAGCCAGGGCAGGGGGCTGCCAACCCGCCCCGGTGAAGTCGGTCCGGGACAGATGCCCGGTGGATCTGGTGGCCAAGCTGTCGTTCCGGCTACCGCATCAATGCTTGCTCCTGCTTCCGGTGCCGAGGCTGGGGAAAGACCCAGCCCGCAACAGATCCAGCAGATGCTTCGGGCCTTCCGCCAGCATGTGGTCGACAATGCCGATTATGTCGGTGACAAGTTTGCCGAAGAAGCCCGCAAGATGCACTTCCGCGAGACGGAAGAGCGCGGCATCTATGGCGAGGCAACCATCGACGAGATCAAGTCGCTCTCGGAAGACGGGATCGATTGCCTGCCGATGCCCGTGTTGCCTGAAGACCAGAACTGACCACTTTCTTCAGAGAGGCGCCTCAGGGCTGGAAGGCTCTGACCTGATCGATCAATAGGAAAAAGCCCGCTCCGGCACACTGGCCGAAGCTGGCTTTTTCGTTTCTGGTGATCGTTGTTAAGCGGCTGCGAAGTCTTCGACAAATCTTTCAACGATCTTGCTGAGGTCTCCAGCCTGATCGGAGAGGCCCTTGGAGAGGTCCTGCAGCCGGATCGAAGCGGTGCCGGTCTGTTCTGCTGCCAGGCTCACGCCGCCGATGTTTCTTGTCACTTCATCGGTGCCGGTTGCTGCCTGCTGACAGTTGCTTGCGATTTCAGCGGTTGCCGATCCCTGTTCGTCCACGGCGACCGTGATCTGGGATGCGGTTTCCTTGATGCTGGCAATGACCTGAGCGATTTCGCCAACCGACTTGACGGTGCCGTCTGTCGCCTGCTGGATCTCGGCGACCTTCTGGCCGATCTCCTCGGTGGCCTTGGCGGTCTGGGATGCCAGTTCCTTGACCTCTGCAGCTACAACGGCAAAGCCCTTGCCAGCTTCCCCTGCGCGGGCCGCCTCGATGGTGGCGTTGAGGGCGAGAAGGTTGGTCTGGGCAGCGATGCCGTTGATCAGCTCGATGACATCGCCAATGGCTGCCGCTGCTGCTGCCAGCGACTGGATGCGCTGGTTGGCAGCGTCGGCTTCGGCATTGGCCTTGTCGGCGACCTGGGCAGAATGGATGACCTGATCATTGACGACCCGAACAGAGGCAGACATTTCCTCGGTGGCGCTGGCGACGGTCTGCACGTTGGCAGAAGCCTGATCGGCGGCCACGGCCACGGACTGCGACTGACGAGTGGTTTCCTTGGCCGTTTCAGACAGGTCCTGAGCGGCACTGGCGACTTCGCTGGAAGAGGAGGCGATGCCCGAAGACAGCGCCTGCATGCGGGAGACGAAATCCTGAGCCAGTTTGGCCCGGCGATCCAGAAGCTTGCGTTCCGCTTCTTCGCGCACCGAGGCTTCCTTGCGCAGTCTTTCCGCTTCCTGCAGGCCGGTGCGCAGCACTTCAGAGGCCTTGGCAATTTCGCCGATTTCGTCCTTGCGGTCAGCCCCGTCGACACGGTCAACCGGATCTCCGGAGGCGATCCGGCGCAGGATGTTTGCCATGGTGACGATCGGAGAGGAAATATTGTGGGCAACGAATGCCATGGCTGCCATGGCTGCGATTGCCACAACAAGCGCCACGGCGAGCTGCCAGAACAGATCGTTGTTGTTGCGCTGTTCCATGGCCTGACCCATGGCGATGGATTCTGCCATCACGACGGAGCGGGGCACGTCGATGACCACCGACCAGCTCTTGTCGGTACGGCCGAGTGCGATTGGAGAGAAGACGCGCAGAGTGTCGTCTCCTTCATTGACGAAGACCTTGGGCTGCCCCTGACTGAGGGCTGCCGTTTCAGCCTGAATATTGTCCGGATCAGCTTCAAACTTGCCGCCGATCAGTTTGGGGTTGGCACTGGAGGCAACAACGAGACCGTCGTTGGTGACGATTTCAACCGAACCGCTGCCATTGAAGGTGCTGTTGTCTACCTTGTTGGCCAGTTCCTGCACGAAGGACAGATCAAAGTCGGCGCCAGCGACCCCGGCGAATTTGCCATTGACCTTGATCGGCACGGACATGGTGGCCAGATACACGGCCTTGCCCTGCACGACATAGGGCAGGGGTGCCAGAATGCTTTCGTTGCCACTGGCCTGCGGGCCGAGGAACCAGCCGCCCTTGATCAGGCCGTTCGCGTGTTTGTCGGAGCTGTCATATTCGACGAGTGGCTGTACGGCAATCTTGCTGCCATCGCGCGTCCAGTAGGGCAGAGCGCGACCGGTCTTGTCCGAGCCAACCTTGGCGTCGGAACGGAAGCTGTCATCCATACCGTCAAGCGCGTTCGGCTCCCACGCGCTGTAGGTGCCATTGAAAAGCGGGTTGTCGTTGAGGGACCGGTGCAGAAGTTCGTTGAGCTGGCCACGCCGGATTGCTTTGGGTGATCCTCCGTCTCCTTCGGGCATGGCGATCGTCTCAAGCGCCTTGGCCATGCTTCGCGCCGTGGAAAATGCTGTTTCAACTTCAGACTTGATAATGCCAGCCTGAGCTGCCGCGAGGTTGGACAGGGATTTCTGGCCTGTGCTGTCAAGCAATTCGCCCACGTTCGACGAAACGTAGGTTGCATTGTTTCTGGCTGACCAGAGGTTATATCCAACAATGATGCCGGTTGAGCCAATGACACAGATGGCTGTAAAGGCGACGATGCGAACGCGAATGGAGTGGAGGTTCATAATGCAAAACCTTGTTGAGTGCCATTCAGAATAGCGGTGATACGACTGATTTGCCCGGACACTTGGCGGCCGGATTTGTTTTTCTATATTCTGGACAGACCTATTCTATCCGGAACGTATAGTTGATAATGAATTTGATGTATTAAAACGGGGTAAAGTATTATTTTGTAACGTCTAGTGCAAAAGTGTTATGCAGATATACTTGGTTTTTGGGTTTGATTTTGCGCAAAGACTTTGGTTGTTTGCGCGAGGAAATTCGCGCATACGTTTATTTTCCCATCGCATTGCTGACGCTTATACTTCGCCGCGAAGGGAGTGTGCAGGTTCGAAAGTGGTCTGGAAGGCTATGCCAAGACTATTTCTTCTGGCAAAGAAACATGTAGTTGACGTCGAGATCTCTTGAGCGCGACCACTTGTCGAATAGCGGATTGTAGCTGACACCAACCTTTTCAATGATCTCCAGACCCGTCGGTGCTAGGGCGCGTTCCAATTCGTCCGGAGTGACGAATTTTTCCCAGGTATGGGTGCCAACCGGAAGCCAGCGCAGAATATATTCTGCCCCGACAATGGCCAGAGCGTGAGACTTCAGAGTGCGGTTGAGCGTTGCAATGACCATCAACCCGCCCGGCTTGACCATGCTGGCGCATTCGGACAGGAACAGGTCGACGTCGGCGACGTGTTCCACCACTTCCATTGTCAGCACCACATCGTAGGACCGGCCTTCGGCACCAAGTGCTTCGGCTGTTGTGGCGCGGTAGTCGATGGCAAGGCCGCTTTCCCTTGCGTGGGTGGAAGCAATGCCGATATTGGTTTCCGAGGCGTCGACACCGGTCACTTCTGCGCCGAGGCGGCACAGTGGCTCGCACAAAAGGCCGCCACCGCAGCCGACATCCAGAATAGTCAGGCCCTTGAGAGGCTGGCGGGCGTGAGCGTCACGGCTGAAATGATCGAGCAGCTTCTCCCGCAAATAGGCGATGCGGGTCGGGTTGAACTTGTGCAGGGGACGGAACTTGCCCGTCGGGCTCCACCATTCCTGGGCCATCGCCGAGAAGCGCGCAATTTCAGCATCATCGACGGTGGTTGCCTTTGGATTGGTCTGGGATGTCATTGTCTGCCCTTTGCTCCCGCTCTGCCTTTGGGGATATACGGTTGGGGTCTGCCCCCGGATTTGTTGCCGGATTGATCGTCAAAACGCCATCGTGATGCAGTTTTCAATAACTTCTTTCCGCGAGAGGAAAAGTCAAGCCCGAGAATGCTTGCATGCGCGCCGTCTGCCGAGTATGACTATGCGCAACCGGCGGCAAGGTCAATCTGCCCTTATGATTGAGCCGCTTAAAACGGAAAACCAGTGACAGAAAGCGATAGTGAATGGCTCGTCTTGTCATGAAGTTCGGCGGTACGTCTGTTGCGGATATCGAGCGCATCAGACGCGTCGCCCGACACGTGAAGCGTGAAGTGGACGCGGGAAATCAGGTGGCCGTCGTAGTCTCTGCGATGGCTGGCAAAACCAACGAGCTGGTTGGTTGGGTCCAGGAGGCTTCTCCCCTTTATGATGCTCGCGAGTATGATACCGTTGTGTCCTCTGGCGAACAGGTTACATCGGGTCTTCTTGCCTTGACCCTGCAGAATATGGGCGTTGATGCCCGGTCCTGGCTTGGATGGCAAATTCCCTTTAAAACCAATGGTGTACACGGCGCTGCTCGCATCGAGGAAATCGATGGATCAGTTCTGATCGAGCGTCTGGAAATGAACCAGGTTGCAGTGGTCGCAGGGTTCCAGGGGATCGCTCCCGACAACCGGATCTCGACTTTGGGGCGCGGTGGTTCCGATACCAGCGCGGTTGCCATTGCAGCTGCCATCAATGCGGATCGCTGCGATATTTATACCGATGTGGACGGTGTCTATACCACTGACCCGCGCATCGTTCCCGAAGCAAGACGGCTGGATCAGATTTCCTTCGAGGAAATGCTGGAAATGGCATCCCTGGGTGCCAAGGTTATGCAGGTGCGCTCTGTCGAGATGGCAATGGTGCACAATGTTCGCACATTCGTGCGGTCTTCTTTCGTCGAGCCGGATGCTCCCGAGCTGATGAATTCGGACCAGCCCGTGGGAACTTTGATCTGTGATGAGGATGAGATTGTGGAAAAACAGGTTGTAACCGGAATTGCCTTCTCGAAGGATGAAGCGCAAATCTCCCTGCGTCGGCTCGAAGACAAGCCGGGCATCGCGGCGCATGTTTTTGGTCCTCTTGCAGAGGCCAATATCAACGTCGACATGATCGTGCAGAACATCTCTGAAGATGGCACCATCACCGACATGACCTTCACCGTGCCCAAGGGCGATTTCGATCGCGCCCGGGTCGTGCTGGAGGGTGCCCGTCACCACATCAACTACAATGTCCTGCAGGGCTCGACCGATGTCGTGAAGGTTTCCGTGATCGGTATCGGGATGCGCAGCCATGCCGGTGTTGCCTCGCAGGCCTTCAAGGCGTTGGCTGAACGCGGCATCAACATTCGCGCCATCACGACATCCGAGATCAAGATTTCGATCCTGATCGATGCCGAATATGCGGAGCTGGCGGTGCGCGCCCTGCATTCGCTTTACGGCTTGGACGAGAAGTAGATCCTTGCGTTGTGAAACGGTCGCGTGACGGCCGTTTCACAGCTTCGTTTCCTGTCGAGAGAGTGCCCTTTGGCTCCTCTAAAGCTTTGCGCATGATTGATCTGTCTGATCGCATCATGCCATACTGCGCGTGACGCGAATCCCTGCTTTCTGACACACGGTTTGTGGCGGGTTTTCGGACATCAGGAAATCTTATTTGCGGGTCGGCTGCCCAGTGGTGGTTCCCCTGTGACAAATGCGGAAAATCGGAGAAACCCGGATGCGGGGAAATCTGGCAGGTCCGCGCATTCTGCTGCGACGCCTTCGCGAAACGATGGCCAAGCCGACGGATGCGCAGGAACGATTGAACGAGATTGTGCGATTGATCGCGGCCAACATGGTGGCCGAGGTCTGCTCGGTCTATGTGCTTCGTTCCGATAACCTGCTCGAACTTTACGCGACCGAGGGCCTCAATCCGATGGCCGTGCACGAGACCCGCCTCAGCGTCGGCGAGGGTCTGGTGGGTCACATCGCGTCGGAAGCGCGCATCCTCAATCTTTCGGAGCCGCAGGAACATCCTGCCTTTGCCTACCGCCCGGAAACGGGTGAAGAAATCTATCACGCCTTTCTCGGTGTTCCCATCCTGCGCTCTGGTCGGACGCTCGGCGTTCTTGTCGTTCAGAACAAGACCCAGCGGCTCTATTCCGACGAGGAAGTCGAGGCCCTGCAGACCACCGCGATGGTGTTGGCCGAACTGATTGCCTCGGGGGAGCTGAAGGGACTTTCGGGCCCCGGTGCCGATCTGGATCTTGTCAGGCCCTTGCGGCTTGAGGGTCTGTCGATGGCCGAAGGGCTTGGCCTTGGGCGGGTCGTTCTGCATGAACCGCGCATCGTGGTCACGAATCTCATTGCCGAGGACGCCCTGGCCGAGGAAAAGAGGCTGGAAGCGGCGATCGAGCATTTGCGCCTGTCGGTTGATGACCTGCTGAACCGAGACGACATTTCCCATGTCGGCGAGCATCGCGACATTCTGGAAGCCTACCGGATGTTTGCCTATGACCGCGGCTGGGTGCGGCGGATGCAGGAAGCCATACATACCGGCCTGACGGCGGAAGCTGCGGTGGAGCGTGTGCAGAGCGATACGCGCGCCCGCCTGATGCGCTCCACGGATCCGTATCTGCGCGACCGGCTGCATGATTTTGACGATCTGGCCAACCGGCTGATGCGCAAGCTGACCGGCGACAAGCTGACAGACAAGAATGGCGAGAAACCGACGGATGCCATCATCGTTGCCCGCAACATGGGGGCAGCAGAGCTGCTCGACTATGGGCGGGACAGGGTCCGCGGTCTGGTTCTGGAAGAAGGCGCACCGACGAGCCATGTGGTCATCGTTGCCCGTGCGCTTGGAATTCCCACGGTCGGCCAGGTTGCCACGGCAGTCGCCCTTTGTGAAGACGGCGATCCGATCATTGTTGATGGCGATACCGGCCATGTGCACATGCGCCCGCCTGCCGATGTGGAAGCTTCCTATGTCGACCAGGTCAAATTCCGTGCCCATCGACAGGAACAGTATCGCAAGCTGCGCGACAAGCCTGCCGTCACCCAGGACGGGGTGCCGGTCGACCTCTACATGAATGCCGGCCTTCTGGTGGATCTGCCGAACATGGCCGGTGCCGGTGCCAAGGGCATCGGCCTGTTCCGGACGGAACTGCAGTTCATGGTTGCGGCCAGCTTCCCGCGGATGCGTGAGCAGGAAAAGGTCTATCGTCAGGTGCTCGACAGCGCCGACGGGATGCCCGTGACCTTCCGCTCGCTTGATGTCGGTGGTGACAAGGTTCTGGCCTTTCTGCGCATGGCGGCAGAAGAAAACCCGGCCATGGGCTGGCGGGCCATCCGGCTCGGGCTTGATCGCCCCGGTTTGCTCCGGACCCAGATGCGTGCCCTGCTGCATGCTGCTGCGGGGCGGACGCTTCGGCTGATGTTCCCGATGATCACCGATGTGTTCGAGTTCGAGGAAGCCAAGGGTCTGTTCATGCGGGAAGTGGCTCATCTGGAGCGGCACAATTATCAGAAGCCGGAAAAGATCCAGCTTGGCGCGATGCTGGAAGTGCCGTCGCTGCTGTTCCAGCTCGATGCGCTTCTGGACCGGGCGGATTTCATTTCCATCGGCACCAATGACCTGCATCAGTTCATGATGGCCTGTGACAGGGGTAACACCCGGCTTTCCGGGCGCTACAGCTCGCTGTCGCCGTCCTTCCTGCGCGCACTCAAGCATATCATCACCAAGGGTGAGGAAAAGGGCGTGCCGGTAACCGTGTGCGGCGAGCTGGCTGGTCGGGCTACCGGCGCGATGGCGCTGCTGGCGCTTGGCTATCGCCAACTTTCCATGGCGCCTTCCTCCGTCGGGCCGGTCAAGGCCATGCTGCTCGAGTTGCCACTCGCTCAGCTTGAGGCGGAATTCACCGAAATGCTTGCGACAGCTGTTCATGCCGATGAGGTGAAACGCTTCCTGCAGGATTTCGCAGAACGTTACGATATTCATATTCCGGCGGGAAATCTCTAGCGACTCTCTGTGTGGATCGTCCGCGCTGTCCCTGGGGGCAGAGTGGAAGATGGACAGTGGGCGCGTTTCTTATGGCCGATTGCAACAGGACTGAAGAATATGGTTGGAGTTTCCATTCCAAGGGGGCGTGTTGAAGCCCTGATCCAGCGGTTTGATGCCCTGTCCGCCGAGATGGCGGCTGGTCCCGATCCTGATGCCTATGTCAAGCTCAGCAGGGACTATGCCGAGCTGGAGCCTGTCGCCATGAAATCTCGCGAATACATGGCCGCCCTCAAGGAGCTTCAGGATCTTGAAGACATTCTCGAGGATCCGGACATGGATTCGGAAATGCGCGAACTGGCGCAGATGGATATCAAGCCGACCGAGGAAAAGATCGAGGATCTGGCCGCCGAGCTTCAGATCCTGCTGTTGCCCAGGACGCTGCCGACAACAAGAGCGCCATTCTGGAAGTGCGCGCCGGGACCGGTGGTGACGAGGCCGCACTGTTTGCAGGTGATCTGTTTCGCATGTACCAGCGCTATGCCGAGGTGAATGGCTGGAAGGTCTCCGTGATGTCGATCAGCGAAGGCGAGGTTGGCGGCTACAAGGAAATCATTGCCAGCGTTTCGGGCGTTGGCGTGTTTGCCAAGATGAAATATGAATCCGGCGTGCACCGGGTGCAGCGGGTGCCGGAAACCGAATCCGGAGGCCGCATTCACACCTCGGCCGCGACCGTGGCGGTGCTGCCCGAAGCGGAAGAGGTGGACATCGACATACGCCCCGAGGATATCCGCATCGATACGATGCGCGCTTCCGGTGCTGGCGGACAGCATGTCAACACCACCGACTCGGCCGTGCGCATCACCCATTTGCCCACCGGCATCGTCGTGACCTCGTCAGAGAAATCGCAGCATCAGAACCGGGCCAACGCCATGAAGGTTCTGCAGGCACGCCTGTATGAGGCAGAGCGGGAGCGGGCCGACAGTGAACGGTCTGAAGCACGCCGGGGGCAGGTTGGTTCCGGTGACCGTTCGGAGCGAATCCGCACCTACAACTTCCCGCAGGGACGCGTGACCGACCACCGCATCAACCTGACGCTCTACAAGCTGGACAAGGTTCTGGCCGGGGAAGCGCTCGGGGAGCTGATCGACGCGCTGATTGCTGAAAATCAGGCTCAGTTGCTGGCCGCAGCCGAGGAGGGGGCCGTCTAGCAACCCGTGCTGGATGGGGTCTTCGGTGCAGCCTTCGGAGGGTTCGATGCGTCTTGATCAGAAGATTGCCGAAATGGCGAGGCGTCTTGCCGATGAAGGCATCGAGACCGCGCGGCTGGACGCCCGTCTTCTGACCTCTCACGCCCTGTCGCTTTCGGAGACGGATATCATCCTGCAGTTCGATCGGCCGCTTTCTGCAGATGAGGCGTCACGGCTTGATGCTCTGATCGCTCGTCGAGCCGAGCGCGAGCCGATTGCCCATATTCTCGGGTATCGGGAGTTCTGGGGGCTCGATTTCAAGGTCACCAAAGACACGCTGGTGCCGCGCCCGGACAGCGAGACGCTGGTGGCCGGGGTACTAGACCGCATTGCCGACAAAAAGGCTGGACTGACGCTGGTCGATATAGGAACCGGCACCGGTTGCCTGCTGCTTTCCTTGCTGTCCGAATTGCCCCATGCGGTGGGAATCGGTTCGGATATCTCTCCCTCCGCTCTGGCTGTCGCACGGGAGAATGCGAAGAGGCTGGGGCTTTCCGGGAGGACGGCCTTTGTCGAGGCGAGCTATGCCGATGCCTTTGCAGGGGGCATGGACATCCTGATATCCAATCCACCCTATCTGGCGGACGCGGAAATGGCGGATATCGAACGGGATGTGGCCGACTATGATCCGCGCGGTGCACTGGTTTCCGGAGTGACGGGGCTTGAAGCCTATGAGGCCATTTTCGCAGCCATTGCAAGCTGGCAACAGAAGCCTTCCCTGATGGCATTCGAGTTCGGATATCGTCAGGCATCGGCGGTCAAATCCCTTGCCCAGGCTTATGGACTCGCAGGGAAAAATGGCACCCATTGCCACATTTTACAGGATCTTGGCGGCCAAAATCGCATATTGTTGCTTGAAACGCGCCCAATCTAAGCCTTTTTGCCAAACTTCTGTTGAAAGCGGCTGTTGCCCTTGGACAAAAAAACTCAATGGGCTTGAATTTGCGCCGTAAGTCGATAAGTTGATTTCACCAAGAGCAAAATCCGGCTGATTTGCATTGCAATGTACAGCTGGCGACGGGGTCCGGATCAGACATGTCTGAAGCTTGTGGTTCCCGGTAGCGGATTTCAGATTTTATTCAGTCAAAGAAGCCATTCGATCATTGAATCGATAAAGCTCGTGACTTTTCAAACAGGTTGACAACCCGGTGTCATGGTCTGAGGGATCAGGTCAAGTCATGCGTCCGTTGGGCGCTTGCAATCAGTTTGCCTTGCTGAACCTTTTGGTCGGCCTATTTACGAGAGAAAAACAATGCGACAGAGCCAGAAAAGCAGCCGGACACGCAGTCGCGGGCGCAAGCCTTCCAATCCGCTGTCCAGATCCTATGACAGCAATGGTCCGGATGTAAAAATTCGTGGCACAGCCAGCCATATCGCCGAGAAATATCAGTCTCTCGCCCGGGATGCCCAGGCGTCCGGTGATATGGTGATGGCCGAGAACTACTATCAGCACGCAGAGCACTATCTCCGCATCATTGCGGCGGCACAACCTGTGATCCGCGAAGAGATGCGTAATGTCAATGGCTCTGGCGAGCAGCCCGTCATCGAGCGGTCTTCCCGCAAGTCTTCGATGCCTGAAATCACCGGTGACGAACCGCAGCCTGATATTGGCGGTTATGAAGATACGGCCGTCGAGATGGAAGTTGCCGTTTTCGATCCGCAGCAGGACGATGATGGCGATGACACTGATCAGCCCGATATTCCGGTTGTGGCAGAGAGCGACAAGGAAGATGACGGCAAGGCAGCTCCGCGCCGCCGTCGCCGCACCACCTATCGCTCGCGCAAGAAGCCGGCTGGTGCTGACAAGGACGGCGAAGGCGGTTCTGCCGCTGATGGTCCTCAGCCGGTTGCCGCTGAAGACTGAGCACTGGCTCACTGATTTGCAGACTTTAAACCCGCCTCTTCCGGCGGGTTTTCTTTTCAAGCCCTGAGGTCTGCCGTCGTCAGAGCACCGTCAGCGATGCTCCGGTTTGCAGCGGGCCGCTTTGTCGCGGCATGAGATGAATGCCGCAGTCGCAATGGTCATAATGGGTCATCAGCAGCTTGGGAATATTCTGGTCCCGTTCACCGGTCGCCGGATTGGCGTTGGTGGCCGCGCAACGCTGGGTGCGCTTGCGGACGGTGAAACGGAGGCCGCCAATGGTGATGTCCTTGCCGACCCAGTCATGTTCCTGCCAAGGCTTTGCCCCCTCTATATAGAAGTTGCCGCGAAAGCGCAGGGGATCGAGATCGGCGCCGGCCCTCTCGCTGATATCCCGGACCGAAGCCAGATTGATCAGGGTAACATCCTGGGTTTTGGAATCGGTGAAGGAAAATCCATCAGCATGCAACAGGCGCGGCGCACCGCGCAGGGGCTTGTTGCAGTAGGTGGCCAGATAATCGAGCACGTCCCGCAGTGATGCCGGATCGAACAGATTGCCGCTGGCGACTTGCCTGCCGTCTTTTGATATCGTCAGGGCGCCGGTCTCCGGTTCGAATGCGGTCTTTAGGGCTGCCAGCTCGGGCTGTTTCATCAGCATCAGAAAATGAACCTTGGAGAGGTGGGCCGGGCTGCTTCGGTCAAAGCCGCTTTCACCATTCTCAATGGCAAAGGCCCTGTCCCATGGCAGCGGCTTTCCTTCCAGAACATCAATGGCGCTTAGTTTCTGTGGCGTGAATCCCTTGATCGGATAGCGATAGATTGCGTTTAACAAGATGGTCATCGGGTCTGCTTTCGTTCGGGAAAAGCCGCAACCCCGGGACAAGGCTGGCAGGGTAGGCTGAATCGGAAATTATTTGATACTTGCCTCTTTTGTTGCGCAAATGCAACACCATATTGAGGGGGACACCTCTCTGGCTCATGCAGCAGGGGGGAGGACTGACGCGTCGACTTGCTTGCTGGAAGAGGCCAGGAGCTTGTGCGATAGTCAAATTCAATCGTGGCGTCTCGATCATGCCAATGGATGGATGATCAGGATTGCGCACAAAGGAGAGTGACAATGAATTTGGAACGCTACACAGAGCGTGCGCGCGGCTTCATGCAGTCAGCGCAGACATATGCCATCGGGCAGGGGCATCAGGCCTTTCTGCCGGAGCATATCCTCAAGGTTCTGATGGATGACAAGGAAGGCATGGCTTCCGGGCTCATCGATCGGTCTGGCGGACAATCCGCGCAGGTGCGCCTGCTGCTGGAAGATCGGCTGAAGGCCATGCCCGCCGTTTCCGGGTCCGGCGCAGGTCAACTCTATCTCTCGCCCGATATGGCCAAGCTGTTTGAAAAGGCCGAAGAGATTGCCAAGAAGGCAGGCGATTCCTACGTGACTGTCGAACGTCTGCTTCTGGCCATCAGCATGTTGGCGGACAGCGAGGCTGGCAAGATCCTCAGCAAGGCCGGTGTGTCGCCGCAGAATCTCAATCGAGCCATCGAGGAAATCCGCAAGGGACGGACGGCTGATTCAGCTTCGGCTGAAGACGGCTATGACGCCCTCAAGAAATATGCCCGCGATCTGACACAGGATGCGCGTGACGGCAAGCTCGATCCGGTGATCGGGCGCGATGACGAAATCCGGCGGACCATTCAGGTGCTGTCGCGCCGGACCAAGAACAACCCGGTGCTGATCGGCGAGCCGGGCGTCGGCAAGACCGCCATTGCGGAAGGGCTGGCGCTCCGGATCATCAATGGCGACGTGCCCGAATCCCTCAAGGAAAAGCGTTTGCTGGCTCTTGATATGGGTGCCTTGATCGCTGGTGCCAAATATCGTGGCGAGTTCGAGGAACGTTTGAAGGCGGTATTGAATGAGGTTCAGGCTGCCAGTGGCGAACTGATCCTGTTCATCGACGAGATGCATACGCTCGTCGGAGCGGGCAAGTCCGATGGTGCCATGGATGCCTCGAACCTGCTCAAACCGGCTCTGGCACGGGGTGAGCTGCACTGCGTTGGCGCGACCACGCTGGATGAATATCGCAAGTATGTCGAAAAGGATGCCGCTCTCGCTCGCCGGTTCCAGCCGGTGATGGTCAATGAGCCGACCGTGGCCGATACGATTTCGATCTTGCGCGGGCTGAAGGAAAAATACGAGCTGCACCACGGGGTCCGCATCAGCGACAATGCCCTGGTTTCTGCGGCTACCCTGTCGGACCGCTATATCACCGACCGGTTCCTGCCGGACAAGGCGATCGACCTGATGGACGAGGCCGCCTCGCGGTTGCGCATGCAGGTCGATTCAAAGCCTGAAGAGCTGGACGAGCTGGACCGGCGAATCATCCAGTTGAAGATCGAGCGGGAAGCTCTCAAGAAGGAAGAGGACGTTGCCTCCCGCGACCGGTTGGAAAAACTGGAAGATGAGCTGGTTGATCTTGAAGAGGAATCGGCAGCCCTGACCCAGCGTTGGCAGGCAGAGAAAGACAAGCTTTCCGATGCCACCAAGATCAAGGAACAGCTGGACGAGGCACGGGTTCATCTGGCTCAGGCCCAGCGGCGCGGCGATCTGGCCAAGGCCGGTGAGCTGGCCTATGGCGAAATCCCGCGTCTGGAGGGACTTCTGGCGCAGGTCGAAGAACGTACCCAGCAGTCCAATGCCATGGTCGAACGGTCTGTCCAGCCCGATCACATTGCCCATGTGATTTCGCGCTGGACCGGTATCCCGGTCGACAAGATGCTCGAAGGCGAGCGGGACAAGCTGTTGCGCATGGAGGCAGAGCTTGGCCAGCGGGTCATCGGGCAGGCGGATGCGGTTGCCGCGGTTTCCAAGGCCGTGCGGCGCGCAAGGGCCGGGTTGCAGGATCCGAACAGGCCGATCGGCTCGTTCATGTTCCTCGGGCCGACCGGTGTGGGCAAGACCGAGCTCACCAAGACGCTGGCCGACTTCCTGTTCGATGACGAGCACGCGATGGTTCGGCTCGACATGTCCGAGTTCATGGAAAAGCACTCGGTCGCGCGTCTCATCGGTGCGCCTCCGGGCTATGTGGGCTACGAAGAGGGTGGCGTTCTGACCGAAGCGGTCCGGCGGCGTCCTTATCAGGTGATCCTGTTCGACGAGATCGAAAAGGCGCATCCGGATGTTTTCAACGTACTGTTGCAGGTGCTTGACGATGGCCGGTTGACTGATGGCCAGGGGCGGACGGTTGATTTCCGCAACACCCTGATCATCATGACCTCGAACCTTGGGGCTGAATTCCTGCTTGGCAAGGAGGAAACCGACCTCAAGGAAGCCGACAAGGAGCGAGTGCTGGAGGTGGTTCGGTCTGCCTTCCGTCCCGAGTTCCTCAACCGGATTGACGAGATCATCATCTTCCATCGCCTGATGCGCGAGCATATGGCTTCCATCGTGGCCATTCAGATGAAGCATCTGGCCAAGCTGCTGGCCGATCGCAAGATCGAGTTGGTGCTGGACGACGAGGCAACCGAATGGCTGGCCAACAAGGGCTATGATCCGGCTTATGGTGCACGACCGCTCAAACGGGTGATCCAGCGCTATATCCAGGATCCTCTTGCCGAGGAGCTGCTTTCGGGCGGCATTCTGGATGGGTCCCGTGTTCATGTGCTGGTCAAGGATGATGCTCTGACATTCGGTGTCGAGGAGTAACAGTCCAACGCAAGGGCAAGGCAGCGTTCTGCCTTTGCCTTGATAATCAAACAAAAGCCCCGGCAGAGACCTGCCGGGGCTTATTTCTTTCGCCTATTACGGCGTTGCTATTCGGTGTCGTTCTGGGCGACCTTCACTTCGCCGGACTTGCCCAGCAGATCATTGATGCGTTCCTGCTCCTGGGTGAAGCTGGCCAGCATGTCACCGCTGAGGGTGCGGCCGCGCGGCAGACGGATGCGCATCGGGTCCACATGGCGACCGTTGACCGTCACCTCGTAGTGCAGGTGCGGGCCGGTCGACAGGCCGGTGGATCCGACATAGCCGATGATCTGGCCCTGGTGGACATAGTCGCCCACATCCAGCCCCGATTCGAACCGGCTCATATGGCCGTAGCCGGTGGCATAGCCATTGGTGTGCTGGATCTCGATGAAGTTGCCATAGCCGCTGGCCCACTTGTGCGTGATGATGCGGCCATTGCCTGCGGCCATGACCGGAGTGCCACGCGGTGCAGACCAGTCGACACCCTTGTGCAGGCGCATGATCTTCAGGATCGGATGGCGACGCCAACCGAATGGCGAGCGGAATTTGGCGCCCGGTACCGGCTTGCGCATCAGGAATTTCTTGGCGCTGCGGCCGCTTTCATCATAGTAGTCGACGATGCCATCATCCTGGGTGCGATAGCGATAGTAGCGCTTGGTGGTGCCGTTCAGCTGGATCTCGACGAACATGATCTCGGCCTTGTCGCCGTTTTCCGGAACGGAGTGGAAGAGCTGCAGCGAATCGCCCGGCTTCACCATCGCGTTGAAATCGACGTCGAAGGACAGGATCTTGATCATCTCGTCGATCATTTCCGGTTCGATGCCGTTGTTGAGTGCTGTCTGGTAAACCGAGTCATAGACAGTCAGCCGCGGGCCCGTCCTCAAAGTGGTGAGGGAATCAGGGGCAGCCGAAAGTGACAGATCGCCTTCTACCGGTTCGTCGGCGACCTGGAACGTGCCCTGATCAGAACGCGCAACCGTGATCTGATGTTCTTCGCCGAGATAGAGACTGATGCGCAGAGGGGAACGCTCGCGAAGTCCGTCATTGACGAGCTCGTAGACAATGCGCATGCGCTGGTTGTTCGACAGGTCATCGATGCCGGCCTTGTCGGCAATCAGTTCAGCCAGTTCTGCCGCTTCATCTTCCGTCGCCTCGTTTTCGAGCAACAGGTTGCGAACGGTATCGCCCTGAACGGCCACAACGATTTTTTCTTCGGTTTCCGTGCCCTGGTTGGTGCCTTCGGTTTTGCTGAAGGAACTCATGTTTTCAGGGACGATGCGAATATAGGACGGAGCGAGCGCATCGACCGATGTCGCCGGGAACTCGAAACGCGCCGGGTCAATCACGCCAAAGGCCGGTTGGGTCTGGTTGCTGTCATCGGACAGGAAGAGCGCAGACTGGGTCACCAGACGCCGCACTTCGAAATTGCTCGGGCCGCCCGCGTCCAGCTCGTAATCGCTGACCAGATTGAGCGGTTCCGCTCTCAGTCTCATCTCGCCTTCAACGTTTGCGGAATAGAGCTGGTCATCCTGTTGGCTGGCAGGCTGTTGCTTCTTATCGGAAGAGGAGGAGAAGATGCGGACCGGGTCGAACGCCGGGAAGGTGACATTCGGCGTCTTCTTTGTTTCCAGAGACGCCGAGATCAGCATGAAGGGCTTGGTTGTGACCAGATTTTCGTCACCCAGAGAGGAGATGGTGCTGACCTGAATTTCTCGCCGGTGCGAAACCGGCCGGATGGAGCGCGACAGACGATTGCCCTTGGTGCCTGCTGCGATCAGTTCGCCGGGCGCTAGCGGGTGCGTTTCTTCTGTCTGGGTCAGAAAGGCCTGCTCGGTCATTTTGTCCTGGCTCTGAATGCCGGCGACCAGAGCGCCTCCCATGAGGAATATGGAAGTACAGCCGGTAAGAACGGTACCAACCAGCCAGCGGATGTTCAGCGTTCGACGGTCTGGTGGATTCAGGCGCGCCGATGGCGTCAACAGTGCAGGGGCCTGACCCAGATCTATGCTGGAATCAATGCGTACTGAAGGCTGGGTCTTTTTGACTGGGGCTTTCAGATAGGGCGGTTGGGTCAGAGTTGTTGTGCTCATAGGGCTTTCAAAATTCTGTCGAGTGTCTGAGCCCAGCCCTTATCTGCCCTCTTCCGGTCAGATGTACTATTTGGTGGGAACACCCGGTTTTCTTGCTGCCTTCTTAAAGTTCTTTTAAGGCATCGGAAAAGAGCACGCAATTGCGGCAAAAAAAGGAGATCGCGAATTCTTTGTCCAAGCATGTGATTTATGGCCCGCATATCGCCTTATGGCAACCGGAAAACGGCGGGCGATGCCGAAAGGATGATGAGCGCCATGAGGGGGTAGAGCCCCAGGAGCGGGCCCGTTTCAGACAATGCGTCGGGGAACTGATGGCCCCCGTTCTGTCTGGCTATGAGATAGGCGCAAAAGGGGGGGGGTGACCAATGGCGACTCGCGAGCCCGCTTTCGTGGAAACCAATCAAGCGGGTTTCTTGCAAAGGTGACGCTTATCCCCGATATCCTCTCCCCGGAAAGGTTCACGAAACAGACTTGCCGGTGATTTCAAGCAACGTCTTGCTTCGCGTTCATGAGGGATCTTACGCGGAATATTTGAAGCATATATAACTTGCGCAGAGCAACTGGCGGATTTCAGCCAAATTGCCAAATCATGACGGTTTTAGAAGCAAGATTTTTGACCTAGTAGTTCTACTGATTTGCCCCTCGGATTGAGAAAAATCTGCGGTTTTGTGACGGTGTGAATTTTATTATGTATATGTTTTTATTGTTATAATTGTTCTTTTCAACGAATTGGATGGAAAAGTTTGAAAAAGTTTTTAGAAAGCGTTTGACTCTGAAAAGGGCCGGGTCTATAAGTCCGTTCATCGACAGCGGCGGCGCTGCTGGCGGCGGGGCGGTTCGCCTCAAAATTTGG
>NZ_OY762905.1:1500000-1622500 GCF_963666525.1 uncultured Cohaesibacter sp. | reverse complement strand
TAGAAAATGAGAGTGATCAAGTGTCATAAGGGCGTTTGGTGGATGCCTTGGCGACAAGAGGCGATGAAAGACGTGGTACGCTGCGAAAAGCCATGGGGAGCTGCGAACAAGCTTTGATCCGTGGATATCTGAATGGGGCAACCCACCCGCAAGGGTATCTTATCCTGAATATATAGGGATAAGAGGCGAACGCAGGGAACTGAAACATCTAAGTACCTGTAGGAAAGGACATCAATTGAGACTCCGTTAGTAGTGGCGAGCGAACGCGGACCAGGCCGTGCTGTAATAAAACAAGAAGCTTCTGGAAAGGAGCACCGTAGAGGGTGATAGTCCCGTATTGGTATGAAAAGCAGCCGTTAGAGTAGGGCGGGGCACGTGAAACCTTGTCTGAACATGGGGGGACCACCCTCCAAGCCTAAGTACTCCTTGTCGACCGATAGTGAACAAGTACCGTGAGGGAAAGGTGAAAAGCACCCCGACGAGGGGGGTGAAAGAGATCCTGAAACCGAACGCCTACAAGCAGTTGGAGCCCGAAAGGGTGACAGCGTACCTTTTGTATAATGGGTCAGCGACTTAATTTATCGAGCAAGCTTAAGCCGTTAGGTGTATGCGCAGCGAAAGCGAGTCTTAATAGGGCGAGAGTTCGATGGATTAGACCCGAAACCGGGTGATCTAGCTATGAGCAGGTTGAAGGTGCGGTAACACGCACTGGAGGACCGAACCCACGTCTGTTGAAAAAGACGGGGATGACTTGTTGCTAGGGGTGAAAGGCCAATCAAACCCGGAGATAGCTGGTTCTCCGCGAAATCTATTTAGGTAGAGCGTGGGATGAATACCTTGGGGGGTAGAGCACTGGATGGGCTAGGGGGTCTCACCGACTTACCAAACCTAACCAAACTCCGAATACCCAAGAGTACTATCCTGCAGACACACGGCGGGTGCTAACGTCCGTCGTGGAGAGGGCAACAACCCTGACCGCCAGTTAAGGTCCCTAAGTCATGGCTAAGTGGGAAAGGATGTGAGGATCCCAAAACAACCAGGATGTTGGCTTAGAAGCAGCCATCATTTAAAGAAAGCGTAACAGCTCACTGGTCTAAATAAGGGTCTTTGCGCCGAAAATGTAACGGGGCTAAAGCCATGCACCGAAGCTGCGGGTGCCGTAAGGCGCGGTAGCGGAGCGTTCTGTAGGCTGATGAAGGGATACTCGTGAGAGGTCCTGGAGGTATCAGAAGTGCGAATGCTGACATGAGTAACGATAAAGAGTGTGAGAGACACTCTCGCCGAAAGTCCAAGGGTTCCTGTGCAATGCTAATCAGCGCAGGGTTAGTCGGCCCCTAAGGCGAGGCAGAAATGCGTAGTCGATGGGAATGAGGTTAATATTCCTCAACCAGTGGGATGTGACGAATTCCGGAAGTAGTTTGGTCTTATTGGATTGATCAGGCTGCCTAGGAGTTCCAGGAAATAGCACCCACATTAGACCGTACCCGAAACCGACACAGGTGGACTGGTAGAGCATACCAAGGCGCTTGAGAGAACTATGCTGAAGGAACTCGGCAAATTGCTCCCGTAAGTTCGCGAGAAGGGAGACCCGTTAGAAGGCAACTTCTGGCGGGTGGCACAGACCAGGGGGTTGCGACTGTTTATCAAAAACACAGGGCTCTGCGAAGCCGCAAGGCGACGTATAGGGTCTGACGCCTGCCCGGTGCCGGAAGGTTAAGAGGAGTGGTGAGAGCTGCGAATTGAAGCCCCGGTAAACGGCGGCCGTAACTATAACGGTCCTAAGGTAGCGAAATTCCTTGTCGGGTAAGTTCCGACCTGCACGAATGGCGTAACGACTTCCCCGCTGTCTCCAGCATAGACTCAGTGAAATTGAATTCCCCGTGAAGATGCGGGGTTCCTGCGGTCAGACGGAAAGACCCCGTGCACCTTTACTATAGCTTCGCGCTGACAGTTGTGTTGGCATGTGTAGGATAGGTGGTAGGCTTTGAAGTCCGGGCGCCAGCTCGGATGGAGCCATCCTTGAAATACCACCCTTGTTGTCATGGCTGTCTAACTGCGGTCCGTTATCCGGATCCGGGACAGCGCGTGGTGGGTAGTTTGACTGGGGCGGTCGCCTCCCAAAGAGTAACGGAGGCGCGCGATGGTTGGCTCAGACCGGTCGGAAATCGGTCGTCGAGTGCAATGGCATAAGCCAGCCTGACTGCGAGACTGACAAGTCGAGCAGAGACGAAAGTCGGTCATAGTGATCCGGTGGTCCCGAGTGGAAGGGCCATCGCTCAACGGATAAAAGGTACGCCGGGGATAACAGGCTGATGATGCCCAAGAGTCCATATCGACGGCATTGTTTGGCACCTCGATGTCGGCTCATCGCATCCTGGGGCTGGAGCAGGTCCCAAGGGTTTGGCTGTTCGCCAATTAAAGCGGTACGTGAGCTGGGTTCAGAACGTCGTGAGACAGTTCGGTCCCTATCTGCCGTGGGCGCAGGAGAATTGAAAGGAGCTGTCCCTAGTACGAGAGGACCGGGATGGACGCACCTCTGGTGGACCTGTTGTGGCGCCAGCCGCATTGCAGGGTAGCTATGTGCGGAAGGGATAACCGCTGAAAGCATCTAAGCGGGAAGCCCACCTTGAGACGAGTTCTCCCTGAGAGTCGTGGAAGACCACCACGTTGATAGGCCGGGTGTGGAAGTGCAGTAATGTGCGAAGCTTACCGGTACTAATAGCTCAATCGGCTTGATTACTCTCATTTGTCTATATTCATTCATCGGAGCTTTTGCCCTTGCAAAAGTGAGACTAGCGATAGGCGATTTGAAAAATCGCCGTTAGCGTGAAAACGCGCGGCAATCAAATCCTATTCGTAAACCAGCTTCTCTGTTTGTTATTCGCCGGCCCGGTGGCTATGGCGAGGACACCAAACCCGATCCCATCCCGAACTCGGCCGTTAATATCCTCTGCGCCAATGGTACTCCGTCTCAAGACGTGGGAGAGTAGGTCGCTGCCGGGCCTGCTAATAACAAACATTCAAAAAACCCCCCGTTCAGTCCAATACTGGCGGGGGGTTTTTGCGTCTCCTATTCTCTAATCCCGCAACTATAAATTTGTGATATTCTGGGACGATAAAAAGAAAATGCCCATAAGGATTTCTGCGTTGCGCTAGTGTCAAAGATTTTTCGCACTTTGGTTGTCAGGCTAAGGCTCCTTCGGTTTGATTTTGCTCTGCAAAGAGCGGCTCCATGTTTACGTATTTGCGTGTTGACCATTTGTTGGCCGCTATATACCTGAGCCTAGCCGTGGCCAGGCACAGGCATGACTGCCCGTCTGGAATTTTCCCGACCACGCGCGTGCGGCGCTGGATCTCTTTCATAATCCGCTCCGGTAGAATGTTGGTGTGGATCTTTTGCCAGTGACTGTCCGGGAAGGCACAGTAGTTGAGTGTTTCGCCGATGCTTTCCGCGTTCAAATTAGCGGCCCGGACCATGCGCTTTATATGAAGATCTGCGACGACTGCATCGGTCTTTTGTAGGGCTGCCTTGCAGCTTTCCTGCGCATGAATGGGTTTGAGCATGTGCGTCACTTCTTGCACTTTGTCCCAAGGCTCGTTGTTTTACACGTTGCGTTAGAAATGAACCATACCGCGCTGCCAGCGGGCGTCTGGAAGATAATCCGCAACAGTCTCGATAAGCCTTCGAAAGGCAGCCGAAGTCACCAATTGAACATCCTACAGGCCACGGTCAACCAGATGCCGCAGGACTGAGGACCAGTCGGACTTATCTTCCTTGGCTCCTTTGCATATGCCAATATCTTCCGATAGCCGTCCCTGTTGTTCGCAACGGCTCGCCGTTTCATCACGATTCCGTTCAGATGAAGAGAGGGATGTTCTCCCTCAGGGTGCGCAGGTGCCATTCCTCGATCCTGGCGTATATCTTCTTGTTCAGGTTCGAAACCGCGCCCGGGATACCAGGGCAGGGTGCCCCACAGAGTGTCGGTGATATCTTCAACCCTACGAACGGAAACACCCGCCAGATACGATTTTATCAAAGCCTCTTCTACACTGCTTTCCCGGCGCTGATAGCGCTCGATAATCGCTGTCTCGAAGGTCTGGCGGCATAGCTTCGGCATTTTCAGCTTTACTTCGCCCGCCTTGGAGGGAAGTGATCGCTCGTGGCTTCAAGCCCGTGTATCCCGTCGGCCTTCATTACGCTCGTACCGGCAGGTTCCGCACAGACGATCAGCTTCTGCATCGAGCATCGCAATGAGAGTTTCCTCGAAAGTTCCGCGAACCCTCTCGCCAGTTGATGCCGGATACGGCTTCAATCTATCCAAATGACGTTGCCCATAACCCCGCCTTCGATATTTTCTTCAATCTTCAAATCTCCCTTCATGCATCTTGAAGGGAGCCGTCATGAAAAACAAAAAGAGCGACAGACTTTGTAGTTTTCTATTGCGTTTCTGGGTTGTCTAAAATCGATCAAAAATCCCAGATAGTAAAGACTGGTCGTGCCTAAGGTCATCGTGAGGCTATTTGAAAATCCATACTATTTATTCATAATATTAGGGAAATTTTTTCTGGCAATGCGAGCGTATCTGCAAATGAGGCCTTCAAAGTAAGTGCTGTTCGCGCAAATTTTGACCACCCGCATAACATATCGAGACATTTGAACCGTATTGTGGTTTTTCATCCATGCTTTGGCTAATTCTACTGTGAGCATGGCATTTCTATTCATAACGATTATCTTATTGAATTTGTGAGATGATTTAAATTTTCATAAAAAAATAATTCATCTAGGTTGCATTATTTTAGCGCTTTTATGTATCACATTATGGTTCTTGTGAACTATAATGTGATCATTCTAGTTCCCCTGACTTAGATGTTTTGGCGGATTTCGATAGGATATTCAGTATCTTACCGCAACTTGCTGCATGTGCCGCAAAGTTGGATCCGTTCATGATACATCGTAAAGGGAGGAACTTTATGGAGAACGTCAAGAGGTCTGATACAGGGTCATTTTTATGGCGCTTTTCGAAGAAATTCAATTTTGCAGCGGACAAGCTCATTCCTGAGTCTTTTGTCTTCGCGCTCATTCTGACGGCAATCGTATTTGTTCTAGCCTTCTTCCTGACGGAAGCTGGCCCAATGAAGATCATCGAATCCTGGTACGGTGGTCTGTGGTCGATGATTTCTTTTGCCTTCCAGATGACCATCATGGTGGTTCTGACCAGCATGGCAGCGAAATCACCCCAGCTCGAACGTATTTTGTCATCTATCGCCAGCGCGCCAAAGTCCGCGACCAGCGCATATATCATTCTGATTGTCTTTGCGACAGTGTCCAGCTGGATCAACTGGGCCTTCGGAACGATCCTGTCGCCGGTTCTCGCCATGTATCTTTCAAAGAACATCAAAGGGGTCCATTTCCCTCTGATGATTGCTGTCGGATATGCCTGCATGGTGATGGTGCAACCGATTTGCCCGAGTATTTCGGCTGTTGCACTGCTGGCTTCACCCGATCACTTCATGGTTGATCAGGTTGGTGTCATGCCTGTCAGCGAAACGGCTTTCAATCCGCTTGGCCTGATCATGGTTGCAATCCTGTTTGTCGTGACGTTGGTCGTTACCATCAACACCACGCCGCCGGAAGAAGAAGTGATTGTATTTGATGGCGAGATCAATCTTCAGGTGGAAGGTGAGGTAGAAGCCAATGACACCATTGCAGACAAGATGAACAACAGCCGTCTTGTGCTGGGTGTCTTCTCTCTGATCGGTGTCATCTATTTTGTCTATCATTTCCTGACCGGTAACGGTCTGACGCTGAACTTCATCATTTTCATCTTCCTCATTGCAGACCTGATCCTCTACAAGACACCGAAGAAATTTGTTGATGCCGTCAAGCATAATATGGTGTTGGCTGCAAACGTGATGATCCAGTTTCCGTTCTATGGCGGGATCATGGGGGTCATGGCAAAGACTGGCCTGACGGGTGTTCTTGCCAACGGCATGATTTTCATGGCCAGTGAACACACGATCTATTGGTTCTCCTACGTATCTGCTTCGATTGTGAACCTGTTCGTGCCGTCCCAGGGTGGGCAGTGGATTGTTCAGGGCCCAATTCTTGTGGAAGCTGCCAAGGCATTCGATGCTCACATGCCATCTATCGTTACTGCTTTCATGATGGGTGACGAAGCGACCAACCTTATTCAGCCGCTTTATATCATTCCGGCGCTGGCGCTGGTTGATATCGAGCTGAAAAAGGTTTGGGGCTTCATGGCGTTCATCTGGTTCATGTGGTTCGTGGCCTCTTCGATCGGTCTCGTCCTGATTCCGATGCTGCTCTAGAAGCGTTTGCCATTGTCACAAAGGGGCCCCCGTGTTTTTGCACGGAGGCCTTTTTTGTTTTGCGCCTATTTTCAGGGCTTACGAAATGGTGGTTGGGGGGGCGTATGGGTATGGCTTCCGGTCTGTTTAATATCTGACTCAATTTTTAAGAGTTTATGCGCTACGATGTACGCATTAAGCGTGATCAATCAAAGGAACCCAAACGGAGCATTGCAAAACAGCCAAAAGGGGAAGAGACTTTGGCCAAGGCAATCAGGGTGATCCAGAGATCATCCCTTCGTTCGCAAGAGGGAGAAGATATGAGTTTGAATTTTGTAAAAAAGTCCGCACGCATGGCGCGCTTGTTGTCAGCTGCCCTGCTGTTTCCCGTTGTCTTCTCCGGGCCGGTTCTTGCGGCGAGTGACACTCCGTTTTTCACAGGCGTATGGGAATTGAAGACCGACCAAGGGCTCAAGCCTCTCGTAATGAGTGACTGGCTCATCTTTGACGGCAAGTTACCGAACATCTGGCTCTATATGACAAAGGGATCCGTGCCCGGTCAGCAATACCGCTTCATGGCTCGCAATGTCGGCGTCAATGGCGTCTCGGCAGCGCTGGTGGACGTGGTTCGTGTTGATGACCTCCACATGAATTATCGCGTCAGCGCCAAGGGGGCCATTATCGAGCAGGGCGAGGCAACGCGCCTCAGTGTTCCGAATGCCAATGATTCCTGTTTGGCGGTCGATACTGAATTGAAGGATCTCATGGGCAGCTGGACCATGGTTGCCGACAAAAAGAAGAAGGTTTCGCTGAGTGAGACCGAACTGAATGTTGATGGGCAGAAGCAGCCGGTGGAATTGCGGCCAATCCGGACCGGTCAGGTCGGTGTTGTGTCCAATGGTGCCCCTTATGCGCTGTTTACCGATGCCGGTGGCGATTATGCAGTGTTGCAGCTGCTGCCGGTTGGCACCGCGTCCTTTGCGGGTGGGCCAATCGGTCAGCCGGTCAACTTTGCTCAGGAAATCGTCGTTCGGCGCAACGGTGGGCGGTGTGATGCGGCCATCGCTGGTCGCCTTAAGCTCATGGGCAAAACCCGGAAGTAGTTCGTCAGTTACAAAGTGCGTTTCACTGCCGTGATCCCCATGCGTCTCGTTGTTTGACGGTGTGCCCTTTTCCACGTCATCAAATCGACAGGCGCAGGGGTTATTGTGCCTGTTTTCAGGGACTTCCTTCACCAGCGCTGCAAAGGACTGATTGCCATGAAACTTGTTTCTACAGCCAAGGCTTTCGGAGGAGAGCAAAGGGTCTATCGTCACGCGTCCAAGGCGACGGGGACCGAAATGGAGTTTGCCGTTTTTCTGCCAAGGGAGGCGCTAGAGGGCTTCTTTTGCCCGACGCTCTTCTATCTCTCCGGTCTGACCTGTAGTTGGGAAGAGGTAACCATGCAGGGGCTGCCGCAAATGCATGCTGCAGAGCATGGTCTTATCTTTGTGGCACCGGACACGAGTCCGCGCGGGGATGCTGTTCCTGATGTCGAGTCCTACGATCTGGGACAGGCCGCCAGCTTCTATCTCAATGCAACGCAAAAACCGTGGTCTGATCATTATCGGATGGAAGACTATCTGACGGCCGAGTTGCCCCGGTTGCTGATCGATGCCTTGCCCGTGGATGAAGATGCCTTTGGCATTACCGGTCATTCGATGGGGGGGCATGGGGCCCTGACGCTGGCCATGCGTCACCCGACACTGTTCCATTCTGTGTCGGCCTTTGCACCGATTACCAATCCGGTGCTGTGCAGCTGGGGGCGGCAGGCGTTTGCCGCCTATCTTGGCGACAACGAGGCTCTTTGGGAAGCCCATGATGCCTGTGCTCTGGTTGCTTCTGCTGGTTGGGAGGGAGGTATCCTGATTGATCAGGGCTTGTCTGACGAATATCTGGAAGATCAGCTGAAGCCATGGGCCTTCGAGAAGGCTTGCAGAACCTCCGGGATAGACCTCACGATGCGCCTGCATGGCGGTTACGATCACTACTATCATTTCGTGGCAAGCTTCATGGCGGATCATATCAAATGGCATGCTGAGCGACTGGAATAGCACTCGCTCTCCTGTCGCTTCTTTGCCGGTTGCATTCGAAGGTCGGTCGGATTCTCGCGATACCATCGGGAAAAATACGCAAGTTTGCACGGGTTATCCTCAAGCCCGTGGGAATTCATCATGTTTTGTTAATTTTTTCCCCCTTTTCGCACAGAATCAGGCACATGTGATTTTCGATCCAAATATCCTGATTTCAACATGGACCAGCTGCAAACTCTGGCTGGATCAATGGCGGCTGGTCGACCGTATGCGACAAGGCTCGGGCCTTGGAAAAGAGGCATGCGGGTAGAAAGGGCCGTTTTCAGGCATCATCAGCCTAAAACTGACGGCTCTGTGGGAGATAACAATGTCCGAAGAGTCTACTTCGGTTGGCGAACCGGCCCGCGAGGGATTGGGTCGTCAAGTGCTGTTGGGTGCGCAAATGCTGTTCGTGGCATTCGGCTCCCTCGTTCTGGTTCCGATTCTCACTGGCTTGAGTTCTTCTGTCGCCCTGTTCACGGCGGGGGCGGGAACCCTGCTGTTCCAATTGGTCACGAAGCGCTCTGTTCCGGTCTTTCTGGCATCCTCCTTTGCGTTCATCGCGCCGATCATCTACGGCTCGAAGCAATGGGGTATTCCGGCCACCATGTCCGGATTGTTCGCGGCCGGGCTGGTTTATGTGGCGCTGTCCTTGCTGGTGCGCTGGAAGGGGCAGCGGATCATCGATCGGCTGCTGCCGCCGGTTGTCATTGGCCCGGTCATCATGGTCATCGGCCTTTCTCTGGCTCCAGTTGCGCTCAACATGGCGCAGGGCAAAACGAGCGATGGGTCCGTTCAGCTGGTGCCGTTTGATCAGGCTGTCGTGATTGCGCTGGTTTCTGTCGGTGTGACGATCATGGTAACCCTTTTGGGCAAGGGCATGTTCAAACTGGTCCCGATCCTTTTCGGTATCGTGTCCGGCTATATCGTCAGTGTGCTGTTTGGTGTGGTCGATTTCTCGGCCATCTCGGCTGCGCCGGTGGTTGCCGTGCCACCCTTCGTGTTTCCTGAGTTCAACCTGGAAGCGATCCTGTTCATCCTGCCGGTTGCCATTGCACCTGCGATTGAACATATCGGCGATATCGCTGCCATTTCCGGCGTTGCGAAGAAGGATTTCTTTGCCAAACCGGGCCTCAAGAACACTCTGCTTGGCGACGGTCTTGCCACCAGCCTTGCGGCCCTGTTTGGCGGGCCTCCCAACACCACCTATTCGGAAGTGACGGGTGCTGTTGCGCTGACCAAGGCCTTCAATCCGGCAATCATGACCTTTGCGGCCATCTGGGCGGTTGTACTATCCTTCTCGGGCACGTTGGGTGCTGTGCTGTCGACCATTCCGGTTCCGGTCATGGGCGGCATCGAGGTGATCCTGTTCGGAGCGATTGCCGTGATCGGTGTTTCCACCCTGCTCAAGGTTGGCGATGCTCTCACCGACGCGCGTAACCTGATCATTGCCTCTGTGGTGCTGGTGATCGGTATCGGCGGTCTGGAAGTCGGTATCGGCGGTTTTGCCATCAAGGGCATCGGTCTCTGCGCCATTGTCGCGGTGATCCTCAACCTGATCCTGCCGCAACAGAAGCACTGAGTCGGGTGGCAGCGCGTCTGCCTGACTGCAACAAGATCAAGGGGCCGCATCCAGGGATGCGGCCCTATTTGTTTTTCAGCGTCACTTCAGTCCGCCGGAAGCCTGCCGTCGAAATATCTGGCCAGTGTTTCGCTGACCAGAGCCTGCAGCCTGTCCTTGACATGGCGCTTGACCGGGTGGGCTCTGAGATCCGGGTGATAGATGAGCCAGGCCTCCTGCGGGTGAAAGACCTCTTCGCTCAGTTCGATGAACCCCTCCTCATGACCGATCCAGGCGGGGAGGAGACCGATCGCGTTGCCCCGTGCGATCATGTCGATGAGCCCTTCCTGCTGGTTGGCAATGAAGCGCGGCGACTTGCCGTCAAGGATCGAGGCGATGACCTTGTGGGAGCTCGAATGCGGGCGAGTGTGGCCAAAGCCGACCCAATCCTGCCGCGCCCAGCGTGCGGGATCGAAGGCGTCGGGATGCTGTTTGCAATATTGCTCGGAGCCAAAGATCCGATAGGTCAGATAGCCGAGCTTGACCGAAATGAGGTTGCCCTGCTTGGGCACTCGGTTGCGGATGGCCAGATCAGCCTCCAGACGGGAAATGCTGAGATATTCATCCTGCGACAGGAAGGTGAAATTGATCGGGGGAGCGCCTCGCTCCTGTTCGCTCGCCGGCGCCAGCCTGTCGATGTTGCGGGACGCAAGACACAGGGACCAGGGCCGCACCTCAATGGTCAGCCGCACCGATTCCCGGACAGGATTGGCGGCCTTTGCTCGGCGCTGAACATCGGCGGCCGACAGGGCCATGTGGTTGGCTGCCTCGAGCAGTTGTTCTCCCGCCTCGGTCAACTCGAAACCGGACTGGTTGTGATCGAACAGACGCAGCCCAAGGCTTTCTTCGAGGCGTGATATGTGTCTGCCGACGGTCGGTTGAGAGAGGCCAAGGTCGGCAGCCGCCGCACTCAGGGTTCCCGTCTTGGCGACGCGCAGAAAGGAACGGATGGCATTCCAGTCAAAATCCAACTTGCTCACCTTGCTTATTCATTTTTGAATAACAGGATAGGATATTATTGGATTATTTTTGCGACGCAAGGGCGTAGAAATGCTGCTGTTCCACCAAAGACAGGAGGTTTTCATGCTTGTTTGGATTGGCACGAAGCTCGGGCTTCACTGGTTTGAAAAGGTCCGGCCCATTGAGCAAAACTGGAAAAAGGATCGATTGCCCAGTTGCGAAAATCTGCGCGATCTCATCCGGGGGCTCTATTTCTGATCCGGACGTGAGACGTCCCATGCTGACCGGGCCTCAATTGCAATTTGCTGGCCTGATCGCTTCAAAATAACTCAGGATATGTCTTCTGGCCAAATCGAAAACGCCGCTGGCGTTCCGGTTTGGCCAGATCTGGTTTCAAGCCTCTTAGGGGCGATTGGTTTCGAGGAAATCGCCCATGCGCTCGACGGCCTTCAGAATATTCTCAAGGCTGTTGGCATAGGACAGCCGAATATAGCCTTCGCCATAGACACCAAAATCCGGGCCGCTGATGGTGGCAACGCCAGCCTCTTCCAGCAGCCGCGAGGAAAGCTCCTTGGCCTTGAAACCTGTCCCGGACACGTTGGGGAAGGCGTAGAAGGCGCCCTTCGGCATGACACAGGAGACATTGGGCAGTTCGTTAAGAGCGGCGACGACGGCTTTGCGGCGGGTGTCGAACTCGGCCATCATCGCGTCTGCTGCATCTTGCGGGCCGGTAATGGCGGCAATCCCGGCGAACTGGGTGGCCGAATTGACGCAGGAATAGGAATTGACCGCCAGCTTGCGGACATGATCATAGAGGCTTTTCGGCCATACCGAGAAGCCAAGGCGCCACCCGGTCATGGCATAGGTCTTGGACCAGCCGTTCAAAAGGATCAGCCTGTCTTCCAGTTCCGGATAGGAGGTGAGGCTTTGATGTTCGAGGCCATCGAAGGTCATGCGCGAATAGATCTCGTCCGACATGATGGCGACATCTGGAAAATCGGCCAGTCCCTTGACCAGCTTGTCGATCTCGCTCTTGGGCGTGACGCCGCCGGTCGGGTTGGACGGGCTGTTGACGATGATGAGGCGCGTGTCCCTGGTAATTAGCGACAGCAATTCATCGGCCGAGAAGGCAAAACCGTTTTCCTCGCGCAGTGGCACCGGGACGGGGCGGGCTCCCGTGAACTCGATCATCGAGCGGTAGATGGGAAAGCCCGGGTCGGGATAGAGGATATCGACGCCGGGCCTGCCGAACAGCGTGATGGCCATATACATGGTGACCTTGCCACCTGGCATGATCATGATGCGGTCAGGCGAAATGGTCGCACCGTGCCGCGCCTTGAGGTCTGCGGCCACAACTTCTCTGAGCTGAGGGATGCCCACTGCCGGAGTGTAGCCATGCTCTCCGGCTTTCAGCGCGGCGATGGCGGCCTCGACAATATGATCTGGTGTCTTGAAATCCGGCTGTCCGATGCCGAGGTTGATGATATCCTTGCCTTCGCTGGCCAACTGGTTGGCGCGGGCGAGCACGGCGAAGGCGTTTTCGTCGCCAAGGCGGAGGAAATTGTCGACGGGGTGGAGCATGGGTCTCTCCCTGAGGCTGATTTGCTTTCTGTTTGGCATTACGATAGGGGTTGCGTTCGAGGTCGTAAAGTCTGTTGAGATACTGGTATTTGTCGATTCAAACAGGTAACTTGATGGACCAGTGTTGAAGGCCGTTGGCCGGGAGTGTTCACGATGATCAAGGCTGTCTGGAGCGAGATGGGGCGGGACGATTTCGCTGATCCGGCACTTGCCGATGCCATTGCTGTTCTTCCCATTGCTGCCGTCGAGCAGCATGGGCCGCATTTGCCCACCGGTACAGATGCCTTTCTGGCCGAGGGCTATATCGCGGCGGTTCTCAGACAGAAGCCGGAGGATCTGCCGATCCTCTTTCTCCCCGTGCAGCAGGTCGGCTGGTCGGAAGAGCATCTTGATGGTGCCGGCACCCTGACATCGAACTGGCAGCACCTTCTGCCGCTCTGGACCGACATCTGCCTGTCGGTGAAGCGCTGCGGGATCAGGCGGCTCATCATCATCAACAGCCACGGTGGCAATGTGCCCCTGATGGACATTCTCATGCAGGACCTCAGAGTGCATCACGGTATGATCGCCTCTGCCACCAACTGGTTGCGGCTCGGATATCCCGAAGGCCTGTTCGATGCCGATGAAATCGCCTATGGCATCCATGGCGGGGATGTCGAGACATCGATGATGCTGGCGTTGCGACCTGATCTGGTGATGATGGACAAGGCTGCCAGCTTTGCGTCGCACCAGAAGGACATGGTCGAAAGCAATGTTCATCTGCGCTACTATGGCCGCAAGCCGATGGGCTGGATGGCGACGGACCTCAATGACGAAGGCGTTGTCGGGGCCGCGTCGGATGCCAATGCGCTGAAGGGGCAGCAACTGATTGACCATATCGCGGGGCAATTTATCGTCTATGCTCGTGAAGTTGCAAAAGTTGCTCTTCCTGCCTCTTGACCTTCCAGTTGCTGGAAGCCTTATATGTATCTTGACTTTGAAACTCCTGTTAAGCACCGGTCAAGATCATCATGTCTGAAACAGCTCTTTCCTCTCCTCGCGGCGCCAAGGGCGCGGCTTCCGATTCAGCCCAGTCTGTCTTCGTCTTCGATGTCAGCGGCATGCACTGCGCAGCCTGTTCGGCGCGCGTCGAGCGCGTTCTGAATGCCAAGCCCGGCGTTGCGGCGCAGGTCAATCTGGCGCTGGAGCGGGCGGATGTGACGGTCAGTGGCGGACAGAGCGCCGATGACATCAAGGCGATGATCGAGAAGACCGGGTTTGGAGCCAGCCTGCGGCAGGGGAGTCTTTCCGAGCGACAGGCTCAGGCCGAGCGGGTGGATGAGGATCGCGCTGAGGAAGAGCGGCATTCCTTCTATCTGTTCCTGTTTTCCGCTGTTATGACGGTGCCTCTGGTTGCTCCGATGATCACCCACTGGTTCGGATTCGGCTGGCACATGCCGCCGCTGATCCAACTGGTGCTGGCGGCCGTGGTGCAGGTGATCGTCGGGGCTCGCTTCTATCGCGGTGCGGCCAAGGCTCTGGCTGGCGGTGCGGCCAACATGGACGTGCTCGTTGCCATGGGTACCAGCGCGGCCTTTCTGTTCTCACTCTATCAGGTTATCGCCTTGGGCTCCGCTTCGGTCGGGCATCTCTATTTTGAAGCCTCTGCTGCCATTCTGACGCTGATTGTCTTTGGCAAGTGGCTGGAGGGCCGGGCGCGACGCAGTGCCGCCGATGCCCTGCGGGCGCTGATGGGCTTGCGCCCGCGGGAAGCCCGCCTTGTTGCCGATGGTGGAACCGGTGACCGGATGGTGCCGATCGAAGAGGTCAAGGCCGGAGATCAGGTGCGGGTGCTGCCCGGTGAGGTGGTGCCTGTTGACGGCACGATCCTTGAAGGCCGCAGCGAGTTTGACGAAGCGCTGCTGTCGGGCGAAAGCGAACCGGTGCTGCGCGAGGCTGGCGAGAAGGTGATTTCCGGTGCGGTCAATGGCGCCGGGTCGGTGGTACTCGACGTGGTCGCCATGGGCGATGATACGGTTCTTGCCCGGATCATCCGTCTTGTGGATCAAGCTCAGACGGGCAAGGCCAAGATGCAAAATCTGGCTGATCGGATCTCGGCGGTGTTCGTTCCGGTGGTCATCGGTCTGGCGCTTCTGACCTTTGTGGCCTGGCTGGCCCTTGGCGGAAACTTCGAGGCGGCCGTAGTCGCCGCGGTTTCCGTTCTGGTCATCGCCTGCCCGTGTGCCCTTGGTCTGGCGACGCCGACGGCATTGGTGGCGGGCACAGGCGCGGCAGCCAAAAGCGGTGTGCTGATCCGCGATATCGACGTGCTCGAAGTTGCAGGCAAGGTCACCCATGTGGTGTTTGACAAGACCGGCACCCTGACCGAGGGCAAGCCGAGCCTTGTCAGCCTGCATCAGGTCGATAATGCCATGTCGGAGGCCGATCTGGTCGGCGCGGTTGCTGCTGTTCAGTCAGGCAGTGAACATCCGCTGGCAAAAGCCTGTGTTGATGCTGCCAGGGAACGGGGCGCGTCCATTCCTCCTGCCCGGGGCGTCACCGCCCATGTGGGAGAGGGCGTAGAGGGCACCGTCGATGGTGCCGCGATGCTCATCGGGACACGGGCCTTTCTTGAGCGCCATGGGGTGGATCTATCCTCCGCCGGTGATGCTTTCCAGACGATGGAACAGGAAGGGCTGTCGGTTTCCGCGGTTGCCAAGGGCGGACAGTTGGTGGCCCTTCTCGGTTTCCGCGATGAAGTACGGGTCGAATCCAGAGCTGCGGTCGAAAGCCTCAAGGCACGTGGTCTGAAGACGATCCTGCTCTCCGGCGATGCGCCCGAAACCGTGCGTCGGGTGGGAGAAATCCTGGGCCTTGATGAAGCTCGGGGCGGGGTTTCTCCCAAGGACAAACTCGATATGCTCACAGAGCTGCAAGGACATGGACATGTCGTTGCCATGGTCGGCGACGGGCTCAACGATGCCCCGGCGTTGGCGCAGGCCGATGTAGGCATTGCCATGGGGTCTGGCACCGATGTGGCCATCGGCGCGGCTGCGATCACCCTTATGCGCATCGATGTGGGGTTGGTCGGGTCGGCATTCGATATCGCCCGGCACACCTATTCCAAGATCTGGCAGAATCTGTTCTGGGCCTTTTTCTACAATGTGATCGGCATCCCGCTGGCAGCGTTCGGGTTGCTCAATCCGGCCATGGCTGGTGCCGCAATGGCTTTCAGCTCGGTATCCGTGGTCAGTAACGCGCTGTTGCTGCGGCGCTGGAAAGCCTGACGCACATTGTTTTCCAGCCTGAAGGCTGCATGAGAATTTGAGGGCCTTGCTCCGTTTTGTGTGGGGCAGGGCCTTCAATGTCTTTTGATTGATCAATTTGTCATCTTCCAGCCCCACTTGCTATCTACTAGGGTGTGAAGCTCGAAGCTGACGGTGCAGATTGACGCTCTGGCACCGATCATCAAACCTTTGATCGATGAGGACGCCATCATGCCTTTCCGTTCCTTGATAATGCCCGCCGCTTTCCTTCTGGTCTTTGGCGCCTGCTCAACCGCACTGGCGCATCCGCATGTCTGGGTCTCTGTACAGAGCGAACTGGTGATGGATGGCCAGAAAGTCAAGGAAATCAATCATCACTGGACCTTCGATGAAGCCTTCAGTGCCTTCGCCAGTCAGGGGCTTGACGAAAATGATGATGGCAAGCTGACGCGTGAAGAGCTTCAGCCACTGGCCCAGGTGAATGTCGAATCGCTGGCTGAATTCGACTATTTTTCCGATCTTTACGAAAAGGGCATGCCACACACAAATGGCACCGTCTTTGGCGAGCCTTACAATTATTGGCTGACACTTGAGGGCGACAAGCTCGTGCTGCATTTCACCTTGCCGGTGGTTGGCGAGGTGGACACGAGCAAGGAAGCGGTGTTGGATGTTTATGATCCAACCTTCTTTGTCGATTTTTCCTTTGCCGACAAGGACCCCGCCAAACTGGTCAATGCTCCGGCCAATTGTCAGGCCCATGTCGAACGGCCCAAGGGGCTGGATGATGACGTGGCCAGTCAGTTGGCTGCCATTCCTGCCGACCAACGCGAGATACCCTCGGATCTGATGCAGTTCACGGTGGCCATGGCCAATCAGGTGTTTCTCAAATGCAATTGACTTTCGGTGCGTTGACGGGCGCAGGCGAATGGAGCCGTTGTCGCGGACGACTTGCTGTGAGCGTCGTTGTCATTGCCTTGTTGGCGCTCTTCATGTGGTCGGCCGACAGCTCGATCGCGCAGGCCACGCCGTCGCCGTTTGGTGTGGCGCTGCCCGATACCACCGGGCCAGTGGCCACTGGCGGGCTTTGGGGTGACATCCAGCACTGGATTCTGGCGCGCCAGTCCGAATTCTACATGGCGCTCAAGGACTCGGTGAAGTTGGTGCGCACCAGCCAACCGGCCCTGTTTTTGCTGTTGGGGCTGTCGATGGCCTATGGTCTGTTCCATGCCGCCGGGCCGGGGCACGGCAAGGTCATTCTGACGACCTATCTGTTTGCCAGTGGGGCATCGGCACGCAAGGGGGCGATCCTTGCGCTGCTTGCGGCGATGGTTCAGGCGACGGTTGCCGTTCTGCTGATCGGCATAGCCGCAGTGTTGCTAAATCTCACCTCGATGGTCATAACACAGACTGCCCAACTGCTGGAACTGGCTTCCTATGCGATGTTCGTGGTTCTTGGCGGGTGGCTTCTCTGGCGCGCTTTCATTGCGTTTCGGCGCGTGTGGCTGCGGGATGGGGGCGATCATGACCATGGCCACCACGATCATGACCATGAGCATTGCGACCATCACCATGAGACTGGCGAAGCCTGTAGTTGCGGTCATGCCCACGCGGCCTCGCTGGAAACCATCGAAAGCGCAAGAGGCTTTCGGGGTATGGCGCTGGCGGTGATCTCGATGGGGCTGCGCCCCTGTTCGGGAGCCTTGATCGTTCTGGTCTTTGCCTTGTCACAGAAGGTTTTCTGGGCGGGGGTCCTGTCTGCCTATGCCATGGGGCTCGGCACCGGTTTGACCGTCGCGGTTCTGGCGCTGGTTGCCGTCTATGCGCGCTCCTTCTCGCAGGCGCTGGTGTCGCGTGGCCTGTCCGGGCGGGCCATCGGCTGGTTTGGCGCAGTGGTGCTGCTGATGGCTGGTCTGGTCGTGCTTTCCTTTGGCGGCGTACTGTTGCTTGCCAACCTTGTCTGATCCAGCGGCTTTCCGATGGGGTACGCCCTTTTAGTGAGGGACTAGGGCATCAGGGTGGAGGGGCCGGTCTTGTCGACCAGACCGAGTTCCATGGCGATGTGGGTCAGTTGAGCCGCATTGCCGCCGCCAAGCTTCTCTCGCATTCTCTGCCGGTGGCTTTCGACCGTTCTGACGCCAATGCCGAGTTCGGCGGCGATTTCTTTGTTGGCCTTGCCCAACGCGATGCCTTTGAGAACATCGATCTCGCGGTCTGTCAGGTTGAACGGATTGGCGGGCTTGCTGCTGGTCGGCTTGAGGGCGTCGACAGAAATATTCTTTGAGAAATAGTATCCGCCCTCGGCAATCGTGTGGATGGCGCTGATCATGTCCGCAGCTCCGATGTCCTTTAGCAGGAAACCTGCAGCCCCCACCTTGACGGCGGCTCGGACATATTCCGGATTGTCGTGCATAGACAGGAACAGAATGCGGCAGGCAGGCGCGAGCGTTCGGATCTGTTCGGCAGCTTCCAGCCCGTTGCAGTTGGGCATGGAGATATCGAGGATCATAATGTGCGGCTGTAGAGTTCGCGCCATTTCGATTGCTTCAAACCCGTCCTTGGCTTCAGCAACGATTTCAAGATCTTCTTCCAGCTCAAGGCGCGCACGGATACCGTCCCTTACCAGAGCATGATCATCGGCGATAACAATTCGAGTTGTTTCTTTCATTGTTCTTACGCTGTTGGGAGATGTTGCTTGTTAGATTAGAGGGTCCGAATCCAAACGGCTTTGGGACGGCGTGAGAATAGTAGTGATTTGCAATGATTGGAAGCTACGCGGAATCTATTTTGTTCCGCTATGTCCATTTAAAGCCCAAATTCTCGGATTGAGGTATCTTAATCGATAATTTCAAACCACCCAACTCTCCTTTTTCAAAAGTAAGCGTGCCGCCGTGGCTTTCAACCCGCTCGAACATGTTCCTGAGGCCGAGGCCGGATTCTGTGGTCAACCCGCCAGTCTCGCGGGTGCCAACGCCATTGTCGGCGATGCTGAGATGGATGGTCTTATGACCGTTGGGGGGCTCGCAGATTTTCAACTCGATCTGGACAAGGCTGGCAGAGGCATGGCGGCTGACGTTGGTCAGCGCTTCCTGCACCACCCGGAACAGCCCGATCTTGGCTGATTCCGACAGCAGGTGATCTACCCGCATGGTTGACACTTCGGTCCGGATGGTGGTGCTGTCCTGAAAATCCTGTCCCAGTTCCCGGACGGCTTCGCTGAGGCCGATATTGGCGAGAGCGGAAGGGTGGAGCGCCTTCGAGATTCGGCGCACATCGGCGATGGACGTGTCGAGGATCGAAAGGCTTTTGCGCAGCAGGGGCTCTGCGACCTCAGGCTTGGCGATCTGGTCAATGGCCAGTTCCAGCCGATGACGGATGCTGACCAGCAACTGGTTGATGCCGTCATGGAGGTCATTGGAGACGCGCTTTCTCTCTTCTTCCTGCACATCGATGATGCGTTGGGTGAGGGCCTTGAGCTTCTGGTCGGCCAGTTTGTGCTCATTGAAGTGCAGGGCCGCAACCGACAGGGCCGTGATGCCGATGACCAACAGCGAGATCATCAGGAATGTCAGCTCGGTGTGACGCGTGATGGTGCGCATGTCCTTTTCGAAGGAGTTGATCTGCTTCTGGATGTCATCGATGTAGGTGCCGGTTCCGATCATCCAGCCCCATTGCGGCAGGAAGGTTGCGTAGCCCAGTTTGAGGGTATCCTGCCCGGTTGAAGGCTTGGGCCATTTGAAGGTGTAGAAGCCTCCACCTTCGATGGCTCTCTTCATCAGCTCCTGAACGAAGAAATGACCCTGTTCGTCCTTACGGTACCAGAGGTTCTTGCCCTTGAGTTCCGGGCTGGGCGCACTGACCAGATTGGTGCCGGAGCGGTCATAGGCATAGAAATAGCCATCCTGGCCGTAGGTGAGATTGTTGAGGATCTGCTGTACCGCTTGCTGAGCCTCTGTGATGCTTCTGTCCTTTTCTTCAAATTCATGGCTGATGGCCGTCATGGCGAGGGAAATGTAGTTTTTCAGCTCGGCCCTTCTGGCTTTGAGAATACGCGTTTCTACGAGCTGAATTTCCTTCGTAATGAGACGATTTGCCTCAATATGGATCATCCAGCCAGTCAGGCCCGAGACCAAAATGATGGGCAAGATAGCAATCAGCAAAATTTTGAGCTTAAATGATAATTTTCCGTTGGCATGTGGGCTGTTTTGTGGTTGTTTCTTGCTCATGTTCCGACCCCGGACTGTTGTCTTGCATAGTGATACAGTATCTGGCTATCCGATGCTACAGCCGCTCGTTTTCGTTTATTCATATTCGAACAAAATTGGCCAAGCAGTCTGAAAAATTAGAAAACAGCTCAAGGAGGAATCCTCTATGGATCGTCGCGATTTCTTGAAAAAAGCCAGCCTCGCGTCTGGCGCCGCAGCAGCAAGCACTCTTGCTGCCCCTGCTTACGCTCAGGGCAAACGTACTTTGAAGATGGTTACCAGCTGGCCGAAGAACTTTCCTGGTCTTGGTACCGGCGCCCAGCGCCTGGCTGACAATCTGACCGCAATGACCGATGGTCGTCTGACCGTGAAAGTTTACAGCGCCGGTGAACTGGTGCCTGCCTTTGAAGCCTATGATGCCGTGATGACGGGGACTGCAGACCTTTACCATGCATCCGAATATAACTTCGTTGGCAAAAGCAAGTCTCTCGCCTTCTTTACCACCGTGCCGATGGGCATGACCGCTACCGAATTCGACGCCTGGATCCATCATCAGGGCGGACAGGAACTGTGGGACGAACTGGCAGCCAAATTCAATGTCAAATCCTTCCCCGCTGGCAACACGGGCGCCCAGATGGGTGGCTGGTTCAACAAGGAAATCAATACGCTTGATGATATCAAGGGTCTGAAAATGCGTATCCCTGGCATGGGTGGTGAAGTGCTGCGTCGTCTTGGTGCGTCTGCCGTATCCCTGCCGGGTGGCGAAATCTTCCAGGCTCTGCAGTCCGGTGCGATCGACGCGACCGAATTCGTCGGTCCTTGGAACGATCTGGCACTTGGCTTCTACAAGACCACCAAATTCTACTACTATCCAGGCTTCCATGAGCCAAGCGGTGGCATTTCCTGTGGCGTCAACCTCGATGTCTACAACAGCTTCTCTAAGGCTGATCAGGCCATCCTGAGAACTGCCTGCATCGCAGAAAACAATATCCTGTCTTCTGAATACAACGCCCGCAACGGTGCTGCTCTTGACCAGCTGGTCAACAAGCATGGCGTTGTGCTGCGGAAATTCCCGGACGAGGTTTTTGTTGCAATCGGCAAGGTCTGCGAAGAAGTCGTTGCAGAGTTCGGTGCAGAAGACGATCTGTCCAAACGCATCTATGAAAGCTATCTCGCTGCACGCAAGAATGTTGGCGACTGGATGCGCATTACCGAGCGTCCGTTCCTCGATGGTCGCGATCGCGTTCTTAGCTAAAACTTGCGAAATGCTTGTTCAGCTCTCCCCAATTCTGGGGAGAGCATCTTTATGCCTGAAATTTGTTCTGGTTTATTCCAGAAAATTCGGGCTCTTACACAAAAGGCAACCGCAGCCGGGTTGATGCGCTCAATCAGGTTGTGTAAGCCATCCAACAAAAGCCTCGACCATCCCGCGGCGAACGAAATGACTTGTTCGCCGATATCTTTGTTTCTGTTTCGGGTCGTGGCAGGAGTTACACAATGCGCGCTCTGGCTGACCTGATCGATCGGGTCAATGTTGCAACAGGCAAGGGTCTTGCCTGGTTCGCTCTTATCGTGGTTCTTATACAGTTCGTTGTCGTGTTGATGCGCTATATCTTTGGCGTTGGCTCCATTTGGGCGCAGGAACTGATTGTTTACGTCCACGCATTCCTTTTCATGCAGGCGTCCGCCTTTACGCTTTCGCGCGATGGCCATGTGCGCGTCGATATCTTCTATCGTGAAGTTCATCCGCGCACCAAGGCCAAGGTCAATATCTTCGGATCGATCGTTCTGCTCATTCCCGTGTGCGTGCTGCTGGTTTTCGTTTCCTGGGACTATGTCTACAACAGCTGGGCCATTCTTGAAGGCAGCGCCGAAACCTCCGGTATTCAGGCCCGCTTCCTGCTCAAGAGCGCCATCATCGTCTTCGCCATCCAGATGGCCCTGCAAGGCTTCGTGATGTTCGTCAGATCTTGGTGCGCCCTGCAGGGCGACGAAGTCGAATTGCGCCGTCTGCAGCGGATGGGAGAGAACTGATGGAAGCGATTGCTCATTCTCTCGATCTGCTGATGTTCGCGGCGGCCTGCGTCGTGCTCATGCTTGGCTTCCCTGTGGCCTTCAGCCTTGCCGGTGTCGCCCTGATCTTTGCCGTGATCGGCTGGTTCTTCGGTGCCTTCGAGATGTCGTTCCTGTCGGCCCTGCCGCAGCGTATCTTCGGCACTATGACCAACGAAACGCTGGTTGCCGTGCCGCTGTTCGTCTTCATGGGTGTTGTTCTCGAGCGCTCCAAGGTGGCCGAGGAACTGCTTGATACCATGGGACGCATGCTCGGGTCGGTCAATGGCGGCCTCGGTATCGCGGTTTCCATCGTTGGCGCCCTGCTAGCGGCTTCCACCGGCATCGTCGGTGCGACAGTGGTCACCATGGGGCTTCTGTCTCTGCCCAGCATGCTCAAGCGTGGCTACTCGGCTGAACTGGCCTGTGGCTCGATTGCTGCGGCCGGTACGCTGGGGCAGATCATTCCGCCTTCCATCGTGCTCGTCATTCTTGGTGACCAGCTGTCGAACGCCTATCAGAAGGCCCAGCTGGACATGGGCATCTTCTCTCCGGATCCGATTTCGGTGGGTGATCTGTTTGCTGGTGCCCTGATCCCGGGTCTGATGCTCGTCGGCTTCTACATCATCTATCAGATCATCATTGCAACGGTGAAGCCAAGTGTTGCGCCTTCCATTCCCGAGGATGAGCGTGAGCCGGTTACCGCAACGGAAGTGTTCCATGCCCTGTTGCCGCCGCTTGTTCTGATCCTTGCCGTGCTCGGCTCCATTCTCGGCGGCGTTGCCACGCCAACCGAAGCTGCTGCCGTCGGTGCCATTGGCGCGATCCTGCTGGCGGGCTATCGGCTCGACGAATCCCATGGCCGCACCATCATTGCGGCGGCGGTGGCGCTGGTCATTGCATTGATCCTCTCTGAATTCATGGATCTGCGCATTGCGCGTGACGACATTCCGCCGATCGACCTGGCAGCGATCATTCTGGCCGCAATCTGCGTGGTCGTGCTGGGGCTGGGCATTCTTTCCGCCCTCATTCGGACCTATCGCAACGGTATTCTGCGTACCGTCATGGTCGGCACCACAGACGTGACCACCATGGTGTTCCTCATTCTGATCGGTGCCTCGCTGTTCTCGCTGGTTTTCCGCGGGCTGGGTGGCGAAGAGATGATTCAGGAAGCTCTGTCCGGCATGCCGGGTGGTGCGATTGGTGCCATGCTTGCCGTCATGCTGCTGATGTTCTTCCTCGGCTTCTTCCTCGATTTCCTTGAAATCGTGTTTGTTGTCGTGCCGATGGTTGCTCCAGTGCTGTTGCAGATGGAAATGCCGAATGGCGAGACCATGAGCCCGATCTGGCTCGGTATCATGATGGCCGTGAACCTTCAGACATCGTTCCTGACACCACCGTTCGGCTTTGCGCTGTTCTATCTTCGGGGTGTTGCGCCGTCGTCGGTGCGCACCGGTCAGATCTATCGCGGGATTATTCCTTTTGTGTTCATCCAGATTTTCTCTCTGCTGATCCTTTGGTTCTTCCCGGAACTGACTACCTGGTTGCCGCATCTGATCTATCGGTGATCGGCTGCAAGACAATAAAAAGGCCCGCCAGACTTGTCCGGCGGGCCTTTTCTTTTGGGTTGTTGTGCAAACCGTGTCGGCTCAGATCTTTTTGAGATTGACCCGATCAATGAGCTGTTGCCCAGTCTCCACGCGTTCCGAATAGCGGTCGACCAGATAGTCCGAGCGCCTGCGCGTCATCCAGGTGAATTTCATCAGCTCTTCGCAGACATCGACGATACGGTCGTAATAGGGTGAAGGCTTGATCCGATCGTCATCGCCGAATTCGGTGAAGGCCTTGGCAATCGAGGACTGGTTGGGGATGGTGATCATCCGCATCCAACGCCCCAGAATACGCATCTGGTTGACGGCATTGAAGCTTTGGGAGCCTCCCTCCACCTGCATTAGGGCGAGGGTTTTGCCTTGGGTCGGGCGGACAGCGCCAAGCGACAGGGGAATCCAGTCGATCTGCGCCTTCATGATGCCGGTCATGGCACCGTGACGTTCTGGAGATACCCAGACCATGCCTTCAGCCCAGGCCGAGAGGTCCCTCAGTTCCTGAACCTTGGGATGACTTGGATCGTCGTCATCGGGCAGGGGAAGACCGGATGGATCGAACAGGCGGCATTCCGCGCCATGAGCGGTGAGAAGTCTTGCGGCCTCCAGCGCCACGAGGCGGGAAAAGGAGCGCTTGCGCAAGGAGCCATAGAGCAGGAGGATGCGTGGCGGATGGCCATCATCTTCCGGGTGGGCAAGGCTTTGGACATCAATCGGCGTGAAGGCGTCCGGATGGGCAAGATGGTCCGCGGCATTCAGTGCGATGCCGAAAGGCTTTGGAGTTTCCCCGGCCATGAAGCTCAGCTTTTCCCCGAAGAGGAAACGACTTCGCCGTCTTCCTTCTGGAAGCTGCCGATGTCGACGGGCAGGAGATCCATGACCTTCTCTGATGGACGGCACAGATTGGTGCCCTTGTCGCTGACCACGATGGGGCGGTTGATCAGGATGGGATGTTCCATCATGGCATCGATCAGCTCGTCATCACTGAGCGCGGGATTGTCGAGCGCCAGTTCCTCGTAGGGAGTTCCGTTCTTGCGCAGCAATTCGCGAGCTGAGATCGGCATGGCCTCAATCAGTGTGACCAGCTCCTGTCGCGACGGCGGTGTCTTGAGATATTCGATGATGGTCGGCTCGATGCCAGCCTTCCTGATCATCTCAAGCGTGTTGCGCGAGGTTCCGCAGGCGGGGTTGTGATAGATCGTGATGGACATGTTTTGGGCTCGCTATGGCTGCTTATGATTTGGGGCTACATTCATTGGTGCAAAGGGCTGCTTGCAGAATTGGGGCGCATTGCTCATCATCACCGCCGCAACAATCGCGCAGCAGGAAATTGATGAGGTCTGCGATGCCGTCCATGTCCGCAAAATAGCGAACCGCCCGGCCTTCCCGTTCGTTGCGGATGAGGCCGGCCCGCAACAGGATGTTGAGGTTGGTCGACATCGTATTCTGTCTCACGCCAAGAAGCTGGCCCATTTCGCCGGAAAGATGACCTGCCTTGCCTGCCTTGATCAGCAGGCGGAAAACATCCAGTCTGGTCGGCTGGCTCAATGCGGCAAATGCTGTGGTTGCGTCTTTGTTATCCATACATCATGAATATTTGATGTATCGCCTGCTGTCAAGCGGTCCCGAGCGATCTGGGTTGAGGTCAGATGAGGAAGTGTTCGTCATCCGATGTCTGGCCAGCGCCTTCATCCGGACGAGAGGCCTTTTTGCTTTTGCGCTGGAAGATGGCGTCATAGTCGTCGAACATGCCGTCATCCATGAAATCTTCATGGGTGGTGCGGCATGGTGCGCTGGCGATGGTCTTGAGGGAAACGGGATCGAGTTCGGATCCGACCATGCGCGAGGATTGGCGGGCTAGATTGTCCTCGAGGGTGCGCGCCAGCACAGCGCTTGCCTCCAGACTGTCGGGGTCCATCATGGCCGTGATTCTGCGGGTGATGGCCGCTGTGGAGAAGGGACGGGAAATGACCCAGTGGGCACCATTGGCGATGGCACTGGTTACCCGGAACCGGGTTGCGTTTTCCATCAGGATGATCAGGCGGGTCGCCTCGGTCAAATAGGACTTGCTGATGTCCGGGCGTCCGCGGAACAACTCAGAATAAGCCGCTGTGTCATAATCCAGGAAGAGGAAATTGGGGAAAGTGCGCTTGGCTTCATCGAGCCCGAACTCGAACTTGTCGAATTCGGCAACGCGACTGAAGCCGGATGTGCGCAGGATAGAGCGTAGCAGTTTTCGCTGGAACGTGTTCATATCCACGATCACAGCTGAAGCGTGCTCGATTGACGCTGGCATCTGATGTCCCCAAAGGTTCGGTTGTGCAGACCCCCATCTGCACTCTACGTATATTTATCAGTTGCAACTAAAAATCGGTAAACTTTGAAAGATCTACGAGAAATAAATTTTTAAAATGGAATGTATCTATGCAATTGCGGGCCTTTTCGCGATTTCGGGCAATGTTTTGTCGAGACGCAATTTTTGTTCGAGCTTGTTGACAATGCGCTGATGATGGACCCTTGGTGGCATGATACATATTCTTTCCTGCATCGCTTGTAATTCAGGCGTAAGATACGATCTGCTAAGAATGGATATATCGGGACGGCTTTTTAGAATCGGAGACAGCCCAATGGAAATCATGGGATTTGACATTTTTGTTATCGCCCTGGTGCTTTTGTTCATCCTCATTCTGCTTGCAGGGGTCAAAACCGTACCTCAGGGATACAATTTCACCGTCGAAAGGTTCGGCGCCTACAAGAGAACGCTGAAGCCGGGGCTTTCCCTGATCGTGCCGTTCATTGATCGCATCGGCGCCAGAATGAACATGATGGAGCAGGTGCTCGATGTTCCCAGTCAGGAAGTGATCACCAGAGACAACGCCAGTATCACATCCGATGGTGTTGCCTTCTATCAGGTGATGGACGCAGCCGATGCTGCCTATGAAGTGGCCAATCTGGAGCTGGCGCTTCTCAATCTGACCATGACCAACATCCGTACCGTCATGGGGTCGATGGATCTGGACGAACTGCTCTCCAATCGCGATGAAATCAATTCGCGCCTCCTGCATGTGGTCGATGCGGCCGCTTCGCCATGGGGTGTCAAGATTTCCCGTATCGAGATCAAGGACATCAATCCGCCGCGGGATCTGGTGGAATCCATGGGACGTCAGATGAAGGCCGAGCGTGAGAAGCGGGCGTCCATTCTGGAGGCGGAAGGGGCTCGCCAATCTGCCATTCTCAGGGCCGAGGGTGAAAAGCAGAGCAAGATTCTTCAGGCAGAAGGCGAGCGGCAGGCTCAGTTTCTGGCCGCGGAAGCTCGCGAACGGGTCGCCAAGGCCGATGCGATGGCAACCGAAGTGGTCAGCAAGGCGATTGCCGAAGGTGACATTCAGGCGATCAACTATTTTGTGGCCAGCAAATATGTCGACACCCTCGGAGAAGTCGTCAAGGCGCCCAATCAGAAGGTGGTCATGCTGCCCATCGAAGCCACATCCATTCTGGGCGCGCTGGGTGGTATCGGCGAGCTGAGCAAGCAGGTGTTCGGCAAGGATGGTGGACAGTCAGCCCGGTCCGGGCGTGTACCGACCATTAAGGATGAGTAGTCCGGTCATGACAATGGTTTTGCCATCAGGGTTTCTGCAAGCAGGGAGTGAAACATGATACAGCAATGGATGATGATGCTTGGCCCGTGGTTCTGGGTGATTCTGGGCGTCGTTCTGCTTGTTCTGGAAATCATCGCTCCGGGAACCATGTTCCTCTGGTTCGGTGTCGCCGCCCTTGTCGTGGGCGGTATCTCCTTCTTCATTGCTCTGAGCTGGCAGAGCGCCCTTATCCTGTTCGCGATCCTGTCGCTGATCTCCGTGGTCATAGGCAGGATGATCATGAGCCGAACGGCCAAAAGCGGTACTGACAAGCCGATGCTCAACGAGCGCGCCCAGTCGCTTGTCGGCATGGTCTGTCAGATCGATGAACCGATCATCAACGGTCAGGGGCGGGTCAAGGTGCGGGACAGCTACTGGCGGGTCAGTGGCCCGGACTGTCCGGAAGGGACGCGGGTAAGGGTCGTTGGCGGCGAGGGCACAAGGCTTGATGTGGAATTGGCGGACTGAGCGCCGCGCGCGTTCGCCAAACTTAATCGAAAAGGATCCCCGCTGGCGATGGCCTGCGGGGATTTTTTTCTGTTGCGGATGGTGTCAGGCCGATGTCTTCTGCGGCGGGACGACCAGGCAAGGCTCGCCCTTGCAATGATTGACTTCGATGGTGATGTGGGCAAGCTCTGAGAGCGGTTTGAGCAGTGCCTTGTAATGGTCTACGTCGCGCGGGTAGTGGGTGACCAGCGACACGATAGAGCCATAGCGATTGTCGCCCAGATACCAGACGTGAAGATCGGCCACCATATTGTCTGCGTGACCTTCGATGAGGGTTCTGATCTTGCCCGGCAGCGCCTTGTCTTCCACGCGATCAAGCAGGATGCCGCCCGTTTCCCTGAGCAACAGGAACGACCAGTGGGCGATCAGCACGGACCCGACAAGCCCCATGAGGGCATCGGTCCACGTCCAGCCGAAGAATTTGCCCAGCAGCAGTGCCGCGATTGCCAGAATGGAGGTGAGCGCATCGGCCAGGACATGCAGGTAGGCGCCCTTGAGGTTGCGGTCCTGCCCCTTAGCCTTGCGAACTTCGCCATGGTCGTGATGGGCTGCGGCATGATGGTGATCGTGATGATCATGATCGTGGTGGTCATGATCGTGGTGGTCATGATCGTGGCTGTGACCGTGGGCATGGTGATGATGATCATCATCGTCATGATGATGGTGGTGATGCCCGGGGCCGTGATGATGATCGGCTCCCAGCAGCCAGACGCTTGCCAGATTGACGAGCAGCCCCAGAAAGGCCACCAGCATCGCTTCATTGAAGGCAATGGCCTGCGGGTTAATCATGCGGTCAATGGATTCATAGGCAACGAACAGGGCGACAATGCCCAGAAGGATCGCATTCGTGTAGCCCCCCAGAATTTCGACCTTGCCAACCCCGAAGGTGAAGCGCTGATCTTGCGCGTGGCTGCGGGCATAGCGATAAGCAAAGACCGTCAATCCGAGCGCTCCGGCGTGGGTGGCCATGTGCCAGCCATCAGCCAGAAGGGCCATGGAGTTGAAGAGAATGCCCGCCGAAATCTCCAGCAGCATCATGAAGAAGGTCAACAGGACAACAAAGAACACGCGCTTTTCATTGGCGGTGCTAGCCTTGTCGTCCAGATACACATGGTTGTGCTGCCATTGGTCGAGATGATGAATATGCATGGTGCCAGATTGCCGTTATTGCCAGAAATTGTCAGTATCGGATAATATCTGTATCTAATACTCAGGATAAAAGCAATCCGGTCTTCATCAAGGCTGATGGGTTGGTGGAAGAGGCGGAGCCTCGGACATCAGCAGGATCGATATCCGGCGGTTGGCGGCCAGATAGGGATCGTTGGGAAAGAGCGGCTCGGAATCCGCCTTGCCGACGACGCTGAACACCTGATCGGCGGGCAGGCCGTGTTCCATGAGAATGGATCGAACGGCATTGGCCCGATCGGCGGAGAGCTCCCAACCGGTGTAGCCGGTGTTGACCGGAACATTCGATGCGGTAGTATGGCCGGTGATCTTGATGCGGTTTGGCATGTTGGCCAGAACCGGTGCCATGGTCACAATCAGCCGGCGCGTAAAGTCGTAGGGGAACTTGGACCCCTCAGCAAACATCGAGCGGCCGTCCTGATCCACCAGCTGGATGTTCAGGCCATCCTTTTCCTCTTCGATGATGATATGCTTGGAGAGCTCGGAAATCTCGGGCAATTCCTGCCAGGCCTGACGCAGCGAGGCGGCGGCCGTGGCGAACATGCGCGGCTTTTCGATTTCGGTTTTCTCGATGTCGTGGGTGTTGGCTTCCGGACCCTGCTTGGTGCGCTGGTCGTGGCGCTCTTCCGAGTAGTCGGAATCGTTCTCCTGCGGAACGGCGGCGACTTCCTTGATATACTGGCGTACCGGCATGCCTTCGATCTCGATCATGCCCGCCTTGCGCATGACGGGCTTCACGCCGAAGGCGTCCTTCATTGAGCCGGCAACCACCTGGAGTTTCTGGTTGTCCTGGATGGAGAAGGAAATGATCAGCACGAAAAAGCAGACGAGCAGGGACATCAGATCGGCAAAGGTTACCAGCCAATCCGGAGCGCCGCCGCCACCCTGTGGTTTTTTCTTGCCCATCTCGTTTCCTTTTCCTTCTCAGACCGGCTGATGCCGGATCAGGCCGCTTCGTCCTGCAGTTCGTTCCGTGCCTTTTCTGGCAGATAGGCGAGCAGCATTTCGCGGATCAGGTTCGGGCTCTTGTTCTCGCGGATCTGCATGATGCCGTCGATGATCAGGGTTTGATTGAGATCCTCGCCATCAAGCTTGGAATCGAGCTTGTCGACGATGGGAATGCAAATGACGTTGGAGATCAGCGCCCCGTAGAGCGTCGTCAACAATGCAACAGCCATGGCGGGGCCGATGGCGGAAGGGTCGTCCATGGCAGCAAGCATCTGCACAAGACCGACCAGCGTACCGATCATGCCGAAGGCGGGAGCCGCGTCGCCGAGCTGCTTGTAGAAGCGTTTGCCTTCCTGCAGGCGCTCGATGTAGAGGTCGCGCTCGCGTTCCATGCTTTCGCGAATGAAGTTGGGTTCGTAGCCGTCGGCGATGAACTGGATGCCTTTGGCCAGTACCGGGTCGTCAACGTCGACACCTTCAAGGCCAAGCGGGCCGCTTTTGCGAGCCACGTCGGCCAGCTCGGTGATCTTCTCGATGGTGTCGCGGGCATTCTTGGATTTGCCGCCGAATGCAACCTTGCCGCCGGTTATGATGGCGCCTGCGATGCCACCCAGAGTGAAACGGATGAGAGTGGCCGACAGACCGCCACCAACCACGATGAGAACAGACGGAATGTCGATGAACTGACCAAGGGTGCCGCCCATCATGATCGCCGTCAAGACGATGCCGAATGCAGCGACCATGCCGAGTAGGGTTGCGATATCCATTCCTGTTTCCTGATCTGCTATAGGACCCAGCGGTCCTCTGCCATTCTTCTTTTCTGGCAGTTTATGGAAACAGCTCTAATGGATTGCTAATGGAACCGTGAAAAAAGCGAGAATTAAGACTAATTTCCATTAAGGTTACCAAAGGGATAACGCGGAAACTGGCTGCCCGGATTTGACACATTTCTCAATGGCTTGACCGGGCAGTCTGAGAGTCTTTTTCGGTCAGGCGACGCCGACACGCAGGAAGTCATGCATATGCAGCAGCCCCACCGGGCGCTTGTTTTCAACAACAAAAATGGACGTGATCGAGGCGCTGTTGAGCATTTCGATTGCCGTTGGCACCAGGATGTCCGGGGACAGGGTTTTCGGATCCTTGGTCATCACCTGATCGACGGAACGGGTCAGCAGATCGTCGCTGAGATTACGACGCAAGTCACCGTCGGTCACCATCCCGGTCAACAGACCGTCTTCATTGAGCACACCGACGCAGCCGAAGCCCTTCTGCGACATAATCAGAATGACCTCGCTCATCCGGGTGTTGGCCTTGATCAGTGGCAGGGAATCGCCCGTGTGCATGAGATCACGGACATATTGCAGGCTGGCGCCAAGGCTGCCGCCCGGATGAAAGATCTTGAAGTCGTGGGCGGTGAACCCGTGGCCTTCGAGGAGTGCAATCGAAAGGGTGTCTCCCATTGCCAGCTGCAGGATACAGGAGGTGGTTGGAGCCAGTCCGTGTGGGCAGGCCTCCTCGACCTTGGGCAGACAGAGATGGATATCGGATTGCTTGCCCAGCGTGCTGTTGGCGTTGGCCGACATGCCGATCAGTGGCACCTTGAAGCGGCGGGTGTAGGAAATGATGCTGGCCAGCTCGGCCGTCTCACCAGACCAGGACATTGCCAGTACCACGTCAACATCGCGGATCATGCCGAGGTCACCATGGCTTGCTTCGCCCGGGTGGACGAAGAAGGAAGGGGTGCCGGTCGAGGCCATCGTGGCTGAAATTTTGCGCGCAATGTGGCCACTCTTGCCCATCCCCGTCACAATGACACGGCCCTTGGAGGCCTGAATGATCGAAATCGCTTTCTCGAATGGTTCTTTCAGGGGACCGTTCAGGGCATCACGCAGTGCGTTCAGGCCTTCGATTTCGTTGTTGATTGTGTTGTGGGCTGAAGTGATTGGCGAAATGGCGTCGCCAGACAACTGGGTAAACATGAATTGTCCTGATGGTTCGGCAAGGAATGGTGGTGTTCTATACCATAGGATGGCCGAAGAAAAGTGAGTCTATGGTTCGGTAACTGCATGAGTTACCTTTAATTTGGTCGTTTTATGGCGAGGCCCATGGCAAGGACTTGTTAACCAAATTTCTTTACCATCTGGAAAGGAACGTGGATCGTGTGGGCATTTGGTGCCAGCCCGCGAAGGAATCCGCATATGCCGGTGGCCAGGCTTCGTGTGGCCTGCTTTCTCTTCAAGGGCACAATGGTACCAGGGCGCTACGGCATGCGGCAGATTTTCCTTTCCGGCCTCTTCGTTTCAGCATGCCTGCCGATGACCCATGCCCTTGGTCAGAGCGCCACCACTTCTTCCGCATCAACAGGCACGGAGTTGCTTGCGAATTCATCGCTGACAGCCGGTTCGGGCCTGCGCACCAGTTATGATGCGAGTGCCGCTGCCGCCGTGGCCGCCACTTCCAGCAATGTTGTGGACAGCCTACCGGGCTCCAGAGAGAACATGGCGATTGGTACCTCGTCCATTGGCCCGAGCGAAGCTCAGGAGCGCGTTCAGCAGGGCGGGGATGCGACGGCAGAGGCCATTGGCCCCTATGATCCGCTGGGCATGCGTCTTGGCCAGTTTCTGTTCTATCCGTCCCTGACACTATGGGGCGAGGCGACCGACAACGTCGATGCTACTGCCTCCGGCGAGGATGGTGTTGGGGTGTCTCCCGAGATCGCTGCGAAACTTCAGTCCGACTGGAGCCGCCATTCGCTGACCCTTAACGGCAGCGCTGCAATCAAGGGCTATCAGACACCGAACCGCAAGCCCGAAGACGATGAGCACCTGAGCGGCGAATTGCGACTGGATATGGCTGATGACACGCAGCTGACCATCTCCGGGTCCTTTGATCGCAGTCAGGAAGACAAGGGGAGCGTCGAGTTGAACGCCACCGGTCAGTCGGCGACCTACGAGACCGGCATGACTGGCGGACTGACGCTCGACCACCAGGCGGGGCTCGTGGATCTCCAGCTGCGCGGCTCCGTCGGAGCGATGCGCTATGAGGATGAAGACAGCCGCGACTATGACACCTACCGCGTGGGAGCGCGGGTCGGCGTGGCTCTGACGGATCAGATCATGCCATTCGTTGACGCAGAACTGACGCGTCGCCAATACAAGGATGACAATCACCGGCAGAATGGCGACAGCCTGCGCGGGGCGATCGGGATCGAGGTATCCAATCGTGAGAAGCTGTCGGGTGAGTTGTCGGCCGGGGTGATTTCCTGGGATCCGGATCTGGCCGGGCAGTCGGGCGATACCGCCTTCTTTGTCGATGCCAGCCTTGCCTGGTCACCCAATGCTCTTTGGACCATTCGTGGCGGCCTCGAAACCGATCTGACCTCGACCTCGACAGCTGCTCGCAGCGTGGCGACCCATCGGGTCAGCCTGGAGGCCGACTATGCCATTTTGCGCAATCTGGAGCTGACTGCTTCCGGAGCGATAGCGCAAGAGACCTATAATGGCATCGGGCGGCACGACTGGGTGTTCGATGCCACGCTCAATGCCACCTATTCCTTCAACCGGAATGTGCAGTTGATCGCCAGTGTCGGGCGGTCGCAACGCGACAGCAATCTGGCCGGTGAGGATACCACGACCCACACGGTGCGCCTTGGACTGCGCCTGCAGCGCTAGGGCGTTGACTGGCAAAGCGCAGACCCCGGGTATCTTCTTTTTTCCGCGAACAAGGTTCTTAGGCTGGCTAGCATCCGCCACGGATGATAGCAGCAGCACCTCAGGCGCAGCTTTGCCATCGCAGTCAGGCTGGGACTTTCTCGGCGATGCCGCGCAGGCTGGCCGAAAGAGCTTCAGCCAGCGGCAACGTGTCTGCAATCAGTTGAAATTCCTGACTGCGAGCCGGGCAATGGCCGGACCTTCGAAGTGGGCCGTATCGAGCCTCTCGATCAACAGCGGCGCAAAGCCCTGATTGATCATGCTGTGCGGTTTGTAGACCAGCCCTTTGAGGTTGTTGGGAGCCGGACGCGAAAGCCGCGCAAAGGTGGCAGTGCTGGCACGTTGCTTCATATGAGCGAAATGGGACATGCCCGAGGGGCCGTAGGCGAAAGTCAGGCGGGCGAGCTGGTCGTTGTCTTCCTGCGCGTCTGTTGCGGCTCTCGCTGGCTTCTGCGCGCGTGGCGCTGGCTGGGCAAGAGAGGGATTGTTGCGCGGCAGGCTGGCCACTTGCAGCTCGGGAGCCGTTGCGGCACCACTGCCGGCGCGTGGGCGCGGGCCGTCAGAGGGAAGCGCTGCGATGAATGTGTTGCCCGCAGAGGCATAGGCAAAGCGGTTGGGGGTAGACCCGTCCTGCTTTCCGACCATCTGGGCGAGCATGTCGCCAGTGCTCGCTGGCTGCTTCTGAGCGCTACCTGCCGGGGCTCCGATGAGCTCGCTTGCTGCCGTTGCAAGGCGTGCACGGGGAAGGGCCGCCATCTGTACGGTGGCGCCGACGGTCGGGCTGGCGTCTACGCCCTTGCCGTCATCGGTTGTCCGTGCGAATGGAATGTTGTCCGGGGCCGGCTGCGAGTCAGGCAGGCCGTTGGTGCCTGCGACCATGGCAAGCTGCTGGGTCTCTGGTCCGGTTTCTGCCGCTGCAGAGGCTGGCAGCGGTTTTGTCTCGGCGCTTGCCAGTTGGAAGCGGGCGCCGCCACTGAGGTTCTCAGGACGTGAGCGTGGCAGGGACGCGAAGGCGACAACGGTTGGTGCCTGATTCGGCCCAGCCACTGGTTCGGTATTGGCGAGCGTTTCCTGGGCGACCGTTTCCGGTGCATCCTGCGTTTCCGGTTTGAACGGGATGTCTGTCGGGGTGTCTGCTTTCTGTTCGGCCAACGTGATGGTCGTGCTCTGGACCGTGCGATTGACCGGAACCTTCGGCAGAGCAGCAAGGGTCTGCGGCAGGAGCAGCGTCTGTGCCGATGGGCCTTCTTCGATCACCTCGTCGGCTTCGGCTTCCGGATCGCTATTGCTGTCAGACTGGGTCGCTTCGAATTGCGGCTTTGGCGGCTCCTTTGGCGTCTGCCGCAAGAGTGTCTGCAGCAGGCTGCCATCCTTCTGTTCCTGGCTTCTGGCAAGGGTTGCGACCTGAGTGTTGGTCAGCTTTCTTGCGGGCTCAGCCGGTGCGGCCGAAGCGTATTGCGTGAAGCGGCCAACCGATCGTGTCGATCGGGCCATTTCGGCCTTTCTCTTGGCGACCTGAGCCTTGGCGATCTGATAGCCGGACAACGGCTTGCCATCGGTGGGGACATGCACGGTCACGCCATCGGGGAACACCTTCGCCAGTTGCTGGCGCGTCATGCGCGGCCAGTGGCGCACGTTACCGGTGTCGATATGAATAAAGCGGGAGCCAGGATAGTAGCCAACGCCGCCAGCCTGCATGCGCAAGCCGACTTCGCGGATCTTGGCCAAGGGTACGCCGGGCAGATAGAAGTCCATCGCCTGCCCCATGGTGTGGCGGCTGTTCTTGGCGACGCCGCTGCTCCTATCACGCAACATGCCATTGGTTGCTGGTGAACGGTAACCCGAGAAGACGGTGATTGGCTCCTTGGCTCCGGTCTTCTGGTAGACTTCCCAGATCAGATCGAACAGAGCCGGATCCATTTCGGTCTTTTCGTTGCGGCGCCAGTCGCGCAGGAACTGATTGAGCTTGCGCAGGCCGTCGGCATCGAACTTGCCATTGCGCTTGTAGGTGATGGTCGCCGTTTCCTTGGTGTGGGCGTTGGACAGTCTCAGCGCGCGCGAAGAGGCCTGGGCCTGAGCGGTCAGCAGCAGTAGAGACACGAACAGCAACGCAAGGAGACTCGAAAGTCCCTCGCGGAAACAGCGCTGAGGTGATTGGCTGGCCGCGCATTCGGGCCTGCTACTGGACAGGATCATTCTTTGTCTGGCCACTGGACATCCAATATCTGGCAATCTCTGCTCGACCTGGCTCTGCCTTCGGATGGGTCATCGTGGGCGGTATCCATGTCGAAAACACTTCTGAAGACACGCTGCCTTTTCTGTGTGCAGCCTTCGAAAGCGCTCGATTCTTGCTTCTGCCAACATGGGTTACCCTTAGCAGAAAACAGGCTTCACTTCGACTATATTATGCTTAGCAATTGGTAAACGAAACCGAAATGAAAGCAAATATGATGTGAAGAGCTGCTGCCTTCGATCAGATTTTCATCAAATATGAAATGGAAATGCGGCGAAACAAAGCAAAGGCGCAAATAAAATTTGCGCCTTACTTGTCATGTTTAACAAAAACTTAAAGACCTAGAGCCTGTTTGACGGTCTTGTTGTGGCCGTAGATGTCAGGCCGCAACTGCAAGGTGCCCGCATCGGACATCCAGGTGGTGAAATAGGCCAGATGGACCGGAATCTTCTTGTCCAGATTGACCCGGCGCTCGCTGGAGCCGATCAGGGTCTTGATGCGTTTTGCATCCCATGCCGCCGTCTCGGACAGCACCACGTCGGCAAATTCCATCGGGTTGTTCACACGGACGCAGCCATGGCTGAAAGCGCGGTAGTCGCGGTTGAACAGGCTGCGGGACGGAGTGTCATGCAAATAGACCGCATGCTGGTTGGGGAACATGAACTTGATGTCGCCCAGCGCGTTGTAGTCCCCAGGCGTCTGGCGCAGGCGAACCATGTCGGCCTCGACGCGATCCCAGTCGAGCTTGGACGGGTCGACGACCTGTGTCTTGCCCTTGACGCTTGCGAGGACCTGATAGTTCGTCTTCGAGAAGAAGGCTGCCGGGTCGGCCTTGATCTTGGGCAGCAACTCCTTGGAGGCGATGGAACTGGGGACGTTCCAGTATGGGTTGACCACGAGATATTCCATCTCGTCGGAGAAGAGCGGGGTCTTGTGGGTCTTCTGGCCGACCACAACGCGGGTTTCGTGAATGGTCTTGCCATCTCGGACCACTTCGAGGGTGTAGGTCGGAATGTTGACCAGAACATGGAAGTCGCCCAGATCACGTGGCAGCCAACGCCAGCGCTCCATGTTGGCGACAAGGTCGGCGATCAGGTCCTTGCGGTTGTCGTTGAGTACGGCGAGGGTGGCGTTGCCGATGATGCCATCGGCGATCAGCCCGTTGTCGGCCTGAAACTTCTCGACATCCTTGGCGAGGGCCTTGCTGTAAAGGTTGGCTTCAGCTGCATCTTCTGGCACGGGCAGGCCGAGCTTGCGCCGGATCAGTGGCACCCGATCATCCCGCATGCCGATTTTCAGGCTCTTGCCCTCGGCAACGGGAGGGGTGGTGTCCGTGTCGGAGGCGGCGCGCAGGCGGTTGTATTCCGCACGCAGGGCAAGGAAGCCCTTGTGCTGCGGGTTGTAGCTGCGCATCGTTGATACCGGGTCGGAGGCCTTGGCAATCTGGTCGAGTGCCCCGATGGAATCGGGATAGTGCGGTTTGATTGTCACTTCCTTCTTGGAAAAAATCCGCGGGTCCACACGGCCGGCATAGGCGTGGCGGGTATAGCGGGTGATGGCTAGCGACAGGGCAATATCAGCTTCGGCAATGCTTTCGGCACTGGCCCCTCTGGCTCGGGCTATGCCGAGGGACGGGGTCGCGTAATCGGCAGGGTCCAGCCCGTCGCGGTCGGCCCGCGCCAGATTGAAGATCAGCTGCCGGGCACTGGCGGTCCATTTGCCATCTTCAAACCATGCCGGTCTGAAGCTGCGTTCCTGATAGAAGGCCACGAGTGCGGCGTTGTCTCGCTTGGTCAGGAAATCGGCGGATTGAGGAATGCTGTTGACAGCGGTCTCGATGGAGTCGGCAATGTCGCGGTCGGCCTGCTGGTCCATCGCGCCAAGGGTGACCCGGTGCAGATTTTCAAGAATTTTCTGGACACGAAGCTGGTCCTCGATCTGCACTGCCGCCGCATTGGACGCATGATCCCCAAACAGGACGAGGGAATGGTCTGCCGTCTCTTCGGCTGCGTTGGCTGTGATGGCCGCTGCTGTTGAACAAAGCGTTGCTGCCAACAGAGCTGCAAGGGTCCGTCTCATTGTCATTTCCCGCGAGTAAGTGAATCACCAGTGCAAGGCATTTGGAACCAATATACGGGTGATGCAATCATTTTCTCTTCACAATCACGACATGAACATCATCGGACTGTCATGTGTAGCGTTCCTGCAACGATCGGCTCCCGGGCCTTGTCGTCTAGGCGTCCTCGTTGTCCGCTTCGAGGCCATATTCCTTCAGTTTGCGATAAAGCGTCGAGCGGCCGATGGCCAGCCGCCGTGCCACATCGGACATGCGGTGGTCATGATGTTCGAGCGCTCGCTTGATGATTTCCGCTTCCAGTTCGGCCAGCGGGCGGATGTTGCCCTGTTCGTCCAGAAGGCGCAGGAAACCCCATGGATCCTGCTGGGGTTTGGCTCCGGCCTGTGGATGGGGCTGCGGTTGTGGTTCCGGGGTTGGTTCGGGCTGTGTCCATTGTGGCGGGGCAAAGGGGAGCGCCTCGGCGCTGGTGGTGCGTGGCGCATCGGCAAACACCGGTTCTGCCACCCGCTCGGTGTAGGGAGGCTCAGAGGGATGGGGTGCACGGGCCTTGACGATGGACGCGCTGAAGGCGCTGAGCTGGCTGGCGATCTGGGGGAATTCCTCCACGGTCAACCGGTCGCTGTCGCTCAGCACCACCGCGCGGAACACCGTGTTCTCCAGTTGGCGGATGTTGCCCGGCCAGTCGTAACTCTGCAACAGGGTCAGTGCCTCAGGCGTGATGTGCGTCAGATTCTTGCGGCCTTCTTCGGCGGCAAAGCGGGCCAGAAAGTTTCTCGTCAGAGCCGGAATGTCATCCCGTCGGTCGCGCAGGGGTGGTACCCGGATGGGGAAGACATTGAGCCGGTAGTAGAGGTCTTCGCGGAACTTGCCATCCTTGACGAGCTGGATGAGGTCCTTGTTGGTGGCCGAGATCAGGCGGAAGTCGACTTTCACAGGCTTGGAGGCTCCGATCGGGTCGATCTCGCCTTCCTGCAGGGCGCGCAGCAGCTTGACCTGGGTGTCGAGGGGCAACTCTCCCACTTCATCAAGGAACAATGTGCCGCCATTTGCCTCTACGAACTTGCCGGTGTGCTTTTCATTGGCTCCGGTGAATGCCCCTTTTTCATGCCCGAACAGGATGCTCTCGACCAGGTTTTCCGGAATGGCACCGCAGTTGACCGTAACAAAGGCCTTGTTGGAGCGGTCGGAGGCATTCTGGATGGCCTTGGCGATCAGTTCCTTGCCGACGCCCGATTCTCCTTCAATGAGAATGGGAATGTGCGACTTGGCGGCGCGCTGGCCCAGATTGATGACCCGGGCCATGGTCTCGCTTGAGGAGATGATGCTCTTGAAACTGAGGTTGCCATCCCGCTTCGAGCGGATGCGCGAAATCTCGTCTTCCAGCGCATTGACCTTGAGGGCATTGCGCATGGCGACCTGCAGCCGCTCTGGTGCGACCGGCTTGATGACGAAGTCGAAGGCTCCGGCGCGCATGGCGTTGACAGCGGTGTCAATGCCTGCGTGGGCGGTCTGGACGATGATCGGCGCCTTGATGTCGGTCTTCTGCAAGGCCTGAAGAACGCCCATGCCATCAAGGTTCGGCATGACGAGGTCAAGGATGATCAGATCGAAATGGGTCGCGGGATTGTCCTTGAGAATCGCCAAGGCTTCCTCGCCATTTTCTGCAGAGGCCGCTTGAAATCCGCTCTTTTCAACGACCGCCTCGAGCAGCCGCCGCTGTACCGGGTCATCATCAACAATCAGAATTCGTTCGTTCATCTTGTCCTCGGCAGCCGGGAAAGGCCGGTTTTCGGCCCTTTCGCCGCGATCTGTTTCATTTTGAACCAAGATGACGTCAATGAGTTAAAAGCGCGTTAATTTTTCCGGCCAGGAGAGGATTTGTTCATGTTTGATTAATTAATGTCGTGCCTTCCCGGACCCGCCAGAGCTCAGGGGCTTGTGGTGATTGCAGTTTCTTACGATTAAGATATTTGACCTTGGCGGATGAATTCCTATCTTAGAGAGGTCGTCAAAGCGACAGCCGGGGTTTTTCCCGGTCATAACAAATTTCTTTTATTGCTGGATGCCCCTATGATCACTGAACGCCTGTTTCGCTCTTCTCTTGATGCCTTTCTTGCCACCTCAGATGCCGCCGCCGCCGACAAGTCGGTCGGAGATCTGCCTGAATGGAACCTTGATGATCTGTACAAGGGGATGACAGATCCGGCCGTCGAGGAGGACTACAAGCTCTGCCGGAGCGATGCGGAGGCCTTTGCTGCCGACTATCAGGGCAAGCTGGCCGCAGGGCTGGAAAAGGGCGGTGATGATCTGGCTGGGGCGCTCAAGCGCTATGAGGCGATGCAAGAGCGGATGGGCAAGCTCATTTCCTTCGCCGGGCTGCTTTACAACGGCAATACGACCGATCCGAAGATCACCAAATTCTATGGTGATGCGCAGGAACGCCTGACGACGATTTCGACCCTGCTGCTGTTTTTCGAGCTTGAGCTGAACCGTGTCGACGATGCGCTGCTCGACAAGGCAATTGCCTCGAGTGAGGCGCTGGCGCACTACAAGCCATGGCTTGATGATCTGCGCATGGAAAAGCCCTATCAGCTGTCAGACGAACTGGAAAAGCTCTTTTACGAAAAATCTGTTACCGGCGCGATGGCCTGGAACCGGCTGTTCAACGAGACAATGGCAAGCCTGCGCTTCAGTGTTGAAACCGACGGCGAGAGCAAGGAACTGGCCATCGAGCAGACCTTGAACCTGATGACTGACAGCGATGAGGCCAAGCGCAAGGCTGCCGCTGAAGCGTTGGCTGTGACCTTCAAGAAGAATATCTCCACCTTTGCCCTGATCACCAACACGCTGTCCAAGGACAAGGCCATTTCCGACAGCTGGCGCGGTTTTGAAGATGTCGCAGACAGCCGCCATCTTGCCAACCGGGTCGAGCGCGAGGTGGTCGATGCGCTGGTGGCTGCCGTAGAGGATGCCTATCCGCGTCTGTCCCATCGTTATTATGCCCTCAAGGCCAAGTGGTTCGGCAAGGACAAGCTTGAGCACTGGGATCGCAATGCGCCGCTGCCGAAGGTTCCGATGCGGACGATCGACTGGCCGGAAGCCAAGACCATCGTGCAGGATGCCTATGCCGGGTTCGCGCCTGAAATGGCCGACATTTCAGAGAAATTCTTTGCCAACGGCTGGATTGATGCCGCCATTCGCGATGGCAAGTCGCCGGGGGCCTTTGCCCATCCGACGGTGCCGAGCGTTCACCCCTATGTGCTGCTCAATTACATGGGCAAACCACGCGACGTGATGACACTTGCCCATGAACTGGGGCACGGGGTGCATCAGGTTCTGGCGGGCAAGCAGGGTGCGCTGATGGCGCCGACGCCGCTGACCCTGGCTGAAACGGCCAGTGTGTTCGGCGAAATGCTGACCTTCCGCTCGTTGCTGGCAAAAACCACGACCACCGAGGAACGCCGCTCGATGCTGGCCAGCAAGGTCGAGGACATGCTCAATACGGTGGTGCGCCAGATTGCCTTCTATCTCTATGAGCGCAAGCTGCACACCGCCCGCAAGGAGGGAGAATTGACCTCCGATGAGATCTGCGACATCTGGATGAGCGTACAAGCAGACAGTCTGGGGCCGTCCATTCGGCTGGGTGAAGGCTATGAGACCTATTGGGCCTACATTCCGCATTTCATCCATTCCCCATTCTATGTCTATGCCTATGCCTTCGGGGATTGCCTGGTCAACTCGCTCTATTCTGTCTATCAGGACAGCAATGAGGGCTTCGCTGAAAAGTATTTCGATATGCTCAAGGCGGGTGGCACCAAGCATCATTCGGAGCTTCTGGCACCGTTCGGGCTCGATGCCCGTGATCCGGATTTCTGGTCCAGAGGACTGGCGGTGGTCGAAGGCCTGATTGACGAGCTGGAATCGTTGGAACAGGCCTGACCGTTTCGCAGTCTCTCAGGGCTCTTGTTGGAGTGTTTATGATCCATGGTAGATGACCCCGTTTTTGATGCCGAGGACGACGATGCTTCCTATGATGATCAGAATCGCTTTGGTCGTCGGCTGAAGCGCTATGCCCGTGTCAATGCTGGCGTCGGCGGGTTTGTGGCCCGCGCCGCCGGGGCGCGCCTTTTCGGGGGCAGCTCCAGTGACATCGAACGGGAAGCGGCAGATCTTGCAAGGGTGCTTGGCACCCTCAAGGGGCCGTTGATGAAGGTGGCGCAGATGATTGCCACCGTCCCCGATGTGGTGCCGCCTGAATATGCCGCCGAACTGGCTCAGTTGCAGTCCGACGCGCCGCCGATGGGCTGGGCCTTTACCAAGCGCCGGATGCGGTCCGAACTCGGGGCTGGCTGGCGCGCGCGGTTTGCCGAGTTCGATCACGAGCCCTCTGCCGCCGCGTCGCTGGGGCAGGTGCACAAGGCGTTGCATTTGGACGGAACCGTGCTGGCCTGCAAACTGCAATATCCGGATATGGAAAGCGCTGTCGAGGCTGACCTCAAGCAGCTCAATATGGTGTTTGCTCTTCATCGCTCCATGCAGTCGGCGGTAGACACGCGGGAAATGGCTGAGGAAATCGCCGAACGGGTGCGCGAGGAACTCGATTATGTGCGCGAAGCCTGGCACATGCGTCTCTATGGCGAGATCTTCCGCAACAAGGACAGCATCCGTGTTCCCACACTCTATCAGGATCTCTCGACGCCACGCCTTCTGACCATGAGCTGGCTCTCTGGCAACAAACTGCTGGACTACAAGAAGCACAGCCAGGAGGTACGCAACCTGCTGACAGAGCGGTTGTTTCATGCCTGGTGGTATCCCTTCGCCCATTATGGCGTGATCCATGGTGATCCGCATCTGGGTAATTACTCCGCCTTTGAAGAGGGCGGAGAGGTTGGTGGGCTCAACCTGTTCGACTATGGCTGCATCCGCATCTTCACACCTCGGTTCGTCAAGGGGGTGGTCGATCTCTACCACGGCCTCGAAAAGGACGACCGGGATCAGATCGTGCATGCCTATGAATGCTGGGGCTTCTCCAACCTCAGCGACGAGCTGATTGACGCGCTCAACCTTTGGGCCCGCTTCATCTACGGCCCTATGCTGGACGACAGGGTTCGTTCTGTTGCTGATGGGGTGAGCCCGGCCGAATATGGCCGCAAGCAGGCCTTCAAGGTGCATCAGGAATTCCGGCGGCTTGGGCCAATTACGGTGCCGCGCGAGTTTGTTTTCATGGACCGGGCGGCGATCGGGCTTGGTGGCGTCTTCCTGCATCTGGGTGCGGAGCTCAATTTCTATCGCCTGTTCAACGAACAGATCGAGGACTTCAGTGAAGAGCGAGTGAGCATTGCGCGCCGGTCGTTACCGGCGGCTCCCCAACAGTTTGATCCGTCCTTTGGTCCCGCTGCCGCCTGAGACAGGCCGTCTGGTCTGTGCACCCGGTGGTTTGTGATGTGGCAACGCAGATGCAAAAGGCCCCCGCAGAGTTTCGGTTCTGCAGGGGCCTTTTATTTGCACGATGCTTTGATGGCGGTGCTATGCCGTCAGCGACTTGACGAAACCGTCGACCTCGACGGTGAGATGACGGGCCTCGGCGAGAAGGTCGCTTGCCGACCGTCTGACATCGCTCGCCACCTGTGTGGACTGCTCGGCAGCCTTGGAGACACCTTCGATATTGTTGGTCACTGAGAAGACGCCGTCGGCAGCGCTGTTGACACCATCGGCAATGACGCGGGTTGCGTCGGCCTGCTCGGCGATGCCTGCGGATATCTGTGTGACGATCTCATCGAGAGCCCGGTTGGTCTGGGCGATGGCATCAATGGCCTCGGCGCTCTGCTCGGTGGCGCTCTGGATGTCGGCAATCTGGGTGCTGATTTCCGTGGTCGCCTTGGCTGTCTGGGTGGCGAGGTTCTTGACCTCGGAGGCCACCACGGCAAAACCCTTGCCGGATTCGCCTGCCCGGGCAGCTTCAATGGTTGCGTTGAGGGCGAGCAGATTGGTCTGGTCGGCGATCTCCTGAATGAGCACGACAATCGCACCGATGCGTTTGGCTGCTTCAGTCAGGGCCTTGATCCGGGTGATCGTGCTATCCGCTGCGGATACGGCTTCCCGTGCCTTTTGTGCCGACAGGTCGATCTGGTGGCTGATGGCGCCGATGGACTGGCTGAGGCTTTCGCTTGCGTTGGCAACCGAGCGGACCGAGATGTTGGTTTCTTCGGAAGCCCTGGTTACTGCCGTTGCCTGAACACAGGTTTCTTCCGAGCTTCCCGTGACAACCACAGCGGCGTCTTCCATGGCTTGTGCACGCTGGATCAGGGTCTCGGAAATGCCGCCGATGACCTTGCGGAAGCGTTCGGCAATTTCGGTTGCCTCTCTGGCCTTGATGTCACGCTCGCGCGCTTCGTGCTGCTTCTGGTTCTGTTCATACTCGGCCTTCTGCACGGCATTGCTCTTGAAGACGACAAGAGCTCTGGCCACTTCGCCGATCTCATCCTTTCTGTCCTCTCCGGTCACCGTGATGTCAAGGCGTCCGGATGCCAATTCCTTCATTTCGCCTACCGAGCGATGAATGGCCCGTGAAATGCTGCGGCCGAGATAGATCGCCAGGGCGAGGGCTGAAAGGGCAAAGAAAGCCGCGATTGACGCCAGACGCCAGAGTCTGCTTTCAAATCCGTCAATACGGATCTGGAGCATGTCATCAAGCTCAACGACCGTTTTCTGCCAGAGGGCATCGGAAGCGGCGACAAAGTCTGCTCTTGCCTTGGAGACAAGGGGGACGGATTCTTTTGGGACGCCATCGGAATAATCGAGGCTCTTGTTGGCAAGAGCCAGATACTGGGCGGCGGCATTCTTGAGCCCGGAGGCCGCGGCAGACAGGGCCGCACGGCGGTCGGTTGTGCCCTGATGTTCGTAGATTGTCGCAAGTGAGGCAAAGGTGCCGTCAACAATGTCCTGCAATGCGCCCAGCTTGGCGGCGAGCTGGCGGCGGTTCTGTTCGCTGTAGTCCGATTCCAGTGCCTTGTTGCTGAGATAGAGCTCGGTTGACAGTTTGAGCAGGCTTGGCAATTTCACCACGATCACGTCCATTGCGTAATAGCTGTCGAGATCGGGGTCGAGAATGAGGTTGGATTCGTTGCCGACCCGGGTGATCAGATCGATGGTCGATGCCAGAAGGGCCGTCGGATCGGAGCCTCTTTCAAGTTCCGTCGCCAGGTCCGAGGCTTGCTGTTCGGAACTCATCCGTGTTCCGTAGGCCAGCGTTGCTTCCTTCAGGGCTGGCGTTGCCACCGGCTTGTTGTCGGCGATTGTGTGCGTCAGGCCTTCGAGCACAGGCCAGATCGACTTCAAATATTGATCGCCGTCGAATTCCTTCGAGGCAAAGGCAATTTCCTTGTTGCTCTGATTGATGAACATGTAGGCCAGCATGATTGTCGGGATCATGAGCAGGGCAACAATAAAGGCAAGTTTGGAAGAAATTTTCATTAGGGTTCTCTGAACACATTCTTATCTCATTGATTGAGATATGCTTTTCAGGGGCAGATTAATTTTTTCCTAACCCTGTTTCGGAGCTGAATCTGCGAAATTGCCTAAAAATTGACCTTGGCAAAATTGACCTAAGTGAAAATACCCATATATTGCAATTTGACCCTATATGTAACGATCACCAAAAGTGGGTTTTTGTTGCGTAAGACCAAAAAACGAACAGGGTCGCCAATAAAACAGGCATTCAATATGCGACAATTTTTCAGTGGATAGTAAAATCCCGTATCCTGTGTTAGCCTGCAGAAGTTGCTTGATGAAGAGGAGGATATCAATGGCCAACAAGGAAAACCCGGTGATGGACTATGCGGAGCACTATCACACCTACGATCTCTTCACCGGTCTGGTGAAATATGGCGCGATTGCGAGCATCGTCATCGTTGCTTTGATGGCGATTTTTCTACTCTAGCGGTGCAAGTCTTCAACGGCACAGAGTGGCAGCAATGGCCGTGCCGGGAGAAGGGCAACCATCTGTTGCCGACACAAACTTAGTTTCTGGAAAAAATACCCTGAAGGCGTGATCAGCAGATCCTGCCTTCATATCCTGCATTTTGGGAAGATCAGGACCGATTCCTGAGCTTGCGGGTACGGTTCATGCCGTTGACCGCGGGCTCGTAATTGGGATTGATGAACTTCGCACGGGAGAAGGAATCATAGGCCTTCTCGTAGTCACCGGCCTTTTCAAGGGCGATGCCCTGATTGGTCCAGGCGCGATAGTTCTCACGATCCATTCTTACTGCGTTGGAGAAGTCTCCGAGTGCACCGCGCATGTCGCCCTGGGCGAGATAGCTGACGCCGCGTGAGTTAAACGCATCGGGGTTGGATGCATCAAGGCTGAGGGCAAAGGTGAAATCTTCGATGGCCTGCGCATGATTGCGCTGCTGTTGGTAGATCAGGCCGCGGTGATAATAGGCACGCGGATCACGTGTCTTGGCGATGATCGCCTGATTGTAATCCGAAACCGCCTGAGACAGCTGATTGGCAACGCGGTAGATGTCGCCACGCCCGATAAGCGCAACGTCATAGGTCGGATCGAGTGCGATTGCCTGATTGTAGTCAGCCAGTGCTGCCTGCATGTTGCCCATCTTCTTGTAGATGAGGGCACGGTTTGCGTAGGCCTGATGGAAGTTCGGATTGAGCTGGATGGCGCGGGTGTAGTCCTGCAGGGCAAGATCATACTGTCCGGACCGGCCATAGGCTGTCCCGCGAATGTTATAGGCATTCGGGTCGCTCGGGCTCTTGGCAACCACCTGATTGAGCGAGGCGATGTTGTCTGCCGTGCCAGCGTTGCGATCGAAATCGGCACCGTTCTGCATTCCGGCAGTCTGACAAGCTGCGAGTGCAAAGCAGAGGCTTGTGACGGCAAGGAACGACTTGGTTTGTTGCTTGCTAATCATTTTGAGACCTCATTCAGTGTTCGCAAATCAGACAGTTGTCGCTTCGGTTCCGTGTCTCGCAAGCCAGTCTGTTCAAATTGCGGCAGACTTTTCGGAAAAATATGTCATCGACAAGAATTCAACGACAAATTTCGAGATGTGGGCCGAATGGGCCGAGCCTTGATCATCAAGCCTTGTTCCAATCCAACAGTCAACACAATAAAACGAGATCAGGCCCCTGCGGGGACCTGATTTCGATTCATCAAACCTGTGACTGGCAAGATTGCACAAGTCAGGCTGAGACAGCTCTGCCGGCGCTCCTGAAGAGGGACGCCTATCCGATGAAGACTGGGTCTATCGCATTGCGCAGAGAAGTCTCCGCGCAAGGATATCAATGACCACGGCCTTTGGACGGAAGCAAACCTTCGCGCTGAAGGCGTTTGCGAGCCAGCTTGCGTGCGCGACGCACAGCTTCAGCTTTTTCACGGGCCTTCTTCTCGGATGGTTTTTCGTAGAAATTCCGCATTTTCATTTCGCGGAATACGCCTTCACGCTGGAGTTTCTTTTTCAGCGCCTTCAAGGCTTGATCAACATTGTTATCGCGGACGAGTACCTGCACGCGTCAATCCCTAAGTTCGTGATGTCTGGATTATTTGAAAAAAAATCGGTCACCGCCTTGGCAGCGCCCGAACTTTGGTCGGCGTTCTACCAGACCCTTGAATGCTTGTCCATAGCAAGTGGCCTGTTTTGAGGAAAAAACACCGAAAAGTCTGACATTAGCTGCCCTTAATGGGGGTTATATGGTTGGCGTGACCCATTTTGCGACCGTCCCGTGTCTCTGCCTTGCCGTAGGAATGGAAGGAGGTTGCGGGGCTGGAAAGCAGCTCTTCGCGCCTTTCGATGTCGTAGCCGATGAGATTGGTCATGACGACGTCACTGTGGCGAGTCGTGTCGCCAAGCGGCCATCCGGCGACGGCACGGATATGCTGTTCGAACTGGGACACCAGACAGGCGCTTTCGGTCCAGTGACCGGAGTTGTGAACGCGCGGGGCCATCTCGTTGGCAATCAGGCGCTTTTCAAAGGTTTCCGGCAGCAGGAACAGTTCGACGGCCAGAACGCCGACATAATTGAGCTTTTCAGCCACCAGCTCGCCAATTTTGCGGGCTTCGGCAGCGATTCCCTCGCTGATGTCGGCTGGCACCGTCGTGGTGTTGAGGATCTGGCTCTTGTGAACATTCTCGGCAATGTCATAGGAAACGATCTGGCCCTGAGCGTTGCGCGCTGCGATTACGGAGATTTCCCGCTCGAAGGGAACAAAGGCTTCGAGAATCGCCGGTTGGGCACCAATGGCCTCGAACGCGCCGTCAAGATCCTCGATCTTCTTCAGGAAGACCTGGCCCTTGCCATCATAGCCAAATCTGCGTGTCTTGAGCAGGCCGGGCAATCCGACAGCCTCGACTGCTTCCATCAGTTCTTCCTGAGAGGAGACTTCCTTGAAGTTGGCTGTCTGGATACCAATCGACTGGAAGAAGGTCTTTTCGACGAGACGGTCCTGAGAGGTTCTTAGGACCGTTTCATCCGGGAGCACCGGCAGACGCTTCTTGAGGAAGTCGACGGTCGGGGCAGGGATGTTCTCGAACTCGTAGGTGACGCACTGCACGGCTTCTGCAAAGGCGGTGAGGGCGTCTTCGTCCTCATAGTCGGCGCAGGTGTGGAAGGCTGTGACATCGAATGCCGGGCTGTCCGGATCCGGGCAGAAGATATGCGTCTTGAGCCCCAGTCTGCTGGCTGCCAGAGCCATCATGCGGCCCAACTGTCCGCCGCCGAGAATGCCGATTGTATCACCTGGGTTGAGCATGTCGTTTGCCTTCTGATTGAACCTGTTGCGCTTGACCCCTAGAGGCTTAATTGTCTTCGTCGACCGGGGTGAGAGCGATGGAGTCTGTCTGCTCCTGCCGCCATGCATCAAGTCGGCTGGCAAGGGCGTCGTCGTGGGTTGCCAGAATGGCCGCAGCCATAAGCCCGGCGTTGACGGCACCGGCGCGGCCAATGGCCAGCGTTCCGACCGGAATGCCAGCGGGCATCTGAACGATGGAGAGAAGGGAATCCTGTCCGCTCAGCGCCTTGGACTGCACGGGGACGCCGAGGACTGGCAGGGAGGTCATGGCAGCTGTCATGCCGGGAAGATGTGCCGCGCCACCAGCGCCTGCGATGATGACCTTGAAGCCGTTTGCACGGGCTGATTTTGCGAAATCTGCCATGCGGTCGGGCGTCCTGTGTGCGGAAATGATCTTGGCCTCATAGCCAACCCCGAGGGTGTCGAGAATGTCGGCGGCATTCTTCATGGTCGACCAGTCCGATTGACTGCCCATGATGATGGCGACGGGTTTGTCAGAGTTTGCCATGAAAGGGCCTCCCCAAAGCGATTGCACGGTCTGTTCTGGCGCGCATCCGGCCGGATCATGGCCACTGCATCGGGCGCAAGTGCCGGATGAGCGAAGGGTTGGCCGGTCGCGCCCACTCGAAAGTGTCAGCGTCTGTGATGATCCGGAGCTGGAGTCAGTGCGGGAAATTGCCCGTGTCTGGCTCATGCATGGTCCATTATTGGCCCGTGTGGATCAGAAGTCGCGCAGTATAGACAAGTTCATTTGCGGAACAAGTCGAAATATGTGTACAAAAAGCTGTGGAATGATGCTCTGCTGATAGCAGCGCAGGCGCGGTCGAGCCGTCGCAATCAGGCGATAATGTCGGGAAAAAGTTCGTTCTCCAGACGCTCGATTTCGTCCTTCAAAAGGAGTTTTTTCTTCTTCATCCGCTGTATGGGCAATGCATTTCCGCCGGGCCGTACTTCAAGGGCCTGAATGGCCAGATCAAGGTCGCCATGCTCTGTTCTCAGGTGGGTGATCTTGGTGCGGATCTGAGCTTCTTTTTCAGGTGTCATTGTTTTGCGCCGATTTGATAAAATCCAGTCATTTCAATAAATTAATTGAAAATAAAATGCAAGCGAGACGATATGCTACATCTAAAGATGTAATCAATCGTAAAAATTAATTTTGGCCTATCTGTTTAAAAAATAGAGAGTCGACAGTATGTAATATGTATGACACAATCGAAGTGTCTCAACCGAACCCATGGAGGTGTTAATGTCGTTAGATTCTCGGATCCAAGAATTGCAGCGCAAGCATGATGAATTGGATAAGGAAATTGAGGAAGCTATTACCCACCCTTCTATTGATGACCTTGAGATAGCGGAGATGAAACGGCGAAAATTGAGTATGAAGGACGAGATCGCGCAGCTCAGGACTGCCAGCTGATCCAGCCAATCTTCTCGATTGATCAAGCCGCGGACATTTGCCGCGGCTTTTTTGTTGCCTTTTTGCTTGCTGTTGTCCGCAAAGTGCGACCCATGCGCTCTTTTAGCGCAGGTTTCAGCGATGAGACTTGTCGTTCATGCAGAAATGATCCGTTTGATACTTCAAAAGTCGAATGAATATCTTCCCAACGGGATTCTCTATTTCCTTCGTGCTGCTCGAAGAGGACTTTTACAGAGCCTTTGCCTTTTTGCGCAGGACATACTTCTTGATCTTGCCCGTCGTTGTCTTTGGCAGGTCTCCGAACACGATCCGTTCCGGCACCTTGTAATGGGCCAGATGTTCGCGGCACCAGGCAATCAGATCGGCTTCGCTGGCCTCGTGTCCATCGGTCAGTTCGACGAAGGCGCAAGGGCGTTCTCCCCACTTCTCGTCTGCCATGGCCACCACCGCTGCGGCCTCCACATCGGGATGCTTGTAGAGCGCATCCTCAACCTCGGTGGAAGAAATGTTCTCGCCTCCCGATATGATGATTTCCTTTGAACGGTCGCGCAGTTCCAGATAGCCGTCCGGATGCATCACCGCCAGGTCACCGGAGTGGAACCAGCCGTCATAGAAGACCTGATGGGTTGCGCCTTCATTCTGAAGGTAGCCCTTCATGATGGTGTTGCCCCTGAACATGACTTCGCCGGGGGTTTCGCCATCGGCGGGCACTGGCTGCATGGTGTGAGGCAGCATCACGGCCATGTCTTCAAGCACCGGATAACGGACACCCTGCCGCATCATCCTGCTGGCGCGTTCCGGGGCGGGAAGGGCATCCCAGTCTTCGCTCCATTCGTTAATCACGGACGGACCGTAGGTTTCCGTGAGGCCATAGACATGAGACAGTCTGAAGCCAAGCGCCCGCATCCCCTCCTGAACCTCTCTGGGAGGCGGAGCGGCGGAGGTGATGAAATGGATCGGCTGGGGCAATAACCGCTTTTCGGTTTCTTCGGCAGCAAGAAGAATGGTCATGACCACCGGTGCGCCGCACAGGTGGGTGACTTTCTCCTTCTCGATGGCATCGAAAATCTGAGCGGCCCGCACCTGCCTGAGGCAAATGTGGGTGCCGGCCACGAGCGACAGCGCCCACGGGAAGGACCAGCCGTTGCAGTGGAACATGGGCAGGGTCCACAGATAGACCGGATGCCGCCCGAGCTCGGCCGTCAGGGCGTTGGACATCCCCATCAGATAGGCGCCACGGTGATGGTAGACCACGCCCTTGGGGTCGCCTGTCGTGCCGGAGGTGTAGTTGAGGGCGATGGCGTCCCATTCATCCAGAACGCCCGGCCATTTGAATGCCGGATCGCCTTCGTTCAGCAGGTTCTCATAGTCCAGCTCACCGATGAAGGGGCCTTCGACCGGGTATTGCGCATCCTGATATTGCACGATGACCGGGTCGATCTCGGCGATTTCGATGGCTGCTCGCATCACCTCGGCAAATTCTGTGTCGACAATGACGAGCCTGGTGCCCGCATGTTCCAGCTGGAAGGCGATCAGCGCCGCATCAAGCCGGGTGTTGACCGTGTGCAGCACAGCCCCCAGCATGGGGACGCCATAGTGGACTTCCAGCATCGGTGGGACATTGGGGAGCATGACGGAGACGACATCGCCCTGCTCGATACCTCGCGCATCAAGAGCCGAGGCCAGCTGTCGGCAGCGGTTGAAAAAGTCGCGATAGCTCTTGCGGTCTTCGCCGTGCACCCACGCCGTGCGGTCGGGATGGACGAGGGCGGCTCGCTCCAGAAACGAGATTGGGGAGAGCGGCACATAGTTGGCTGCATTCTGGTCAAGATGCGTTGAAAAGCGTTTGCCCGTCATGTCCTCGTTCCTCCTGATTACCGGTTCCTTGAAGTCGTCCCCTGAAAACCATCAAAGCGGAGGAATGCAATAGTTTCAATTGGCCATTGGGATTTGTTGGTAGTCTCCTTGCCCTGCACCGGTCGCTTTTACCGCTTGCTCCGGGCGCGATTTCGTTCTCCGGGTCGGAGTGGGCTTGAATATGGATGCAACGGCCCTCTAAGCGCCCTCTCGATGAAGGGCGCTTTGGGGAGGGGGAGATGGGTGTGGCCAGGAGTGCTCTGGAATGGCTCAGAGAAGCTCGCTGAAGCTGTCAAAGCACAGCTTGATGGCAATGAGGAACATAGCCGCATAGGAAATGCGGTAGAAGGCGTTCTGGCTGATGCGCTTGACCAGGAAAATGCCGATCATCGTACCGACCGGCGCAAACGGGACGAGTACGAGGGTGGTCCAGAGATTCTGCGTCGAGAACTGGCCGAGAGCGAAATAGGGGATCAGCTTCACCGTGTTCATGGTGGTGAAGAAATAGACCGAGGTTGCGGCAAAGACCAACGGCTTCATGCCAAGTGGCAGGGTGTGGATCTGGTAGGGAGGACCACCGGCATGGGCGATGAAGCTGGTCAGCCCGGTTATCGTCCCCCACACCGCTGCAGAGATCGGTCCGCGGGTGGCTATGGCCTTCTTTCGCAATGTTCGCCATGTGTAGTCGGCGACAAAGGCAAGGGCCGTCAAACCGACAAGAAACTTGATGATGTGCTCGTTGAGGTAACCCGCCAGAAACCAGCCGAGTCCGATGCCGATCAACGCATAGGGCAACATGCTTTTGAGGATGCTCCAGTTGGCATTGCCGCGATAGGCGACAAGGCCGACAAAATCCATGCAGATGAGAATGGGCAGCAGGATGGCCGCAGCCTGAATTGGTGAAATGACGAGGGACAGAATAGGAACCCCTAGCATCGCAAGCGGCGTGCAGAAGCCACCTTTGGCAACGCCCACGAGAATGATGGCCGTTATGGCCGCGAAATAGAAGGATGGATCAGTGATCATGGTGGGATGGTACGATGGCTTCGAGGTTGATTGGGTCGCTATGCGGTGCGATTGTATCGTTATAGCGCGGGTACATCAAAAAGTCGAACAAAATTAAAGACTAAACCCTTCTTTCGCCGAATAGACCCAACTCTTGGCCGCAGGTAATCATAAGCGAAATGGTTTAACCGCTGGGAGGCGTGAATGGCAGCAGCTTACAAGGAAGTCTATGAGGGATGGAAGAGCAATCCGGAAGAATTTTGGGCTCATGAAGCCAAAAGAATCGACTGGGTGAAGCCCGCAAGCAAGATTTTTGATCCCGATGCAGGAACTTACGGCCGCTGGTTTACCGGAGCGGAATGCAATACCTGCTACAATGCGGTTGATCGCCATGTTGAAGCTGGACACGGGCAGCGTGATGCGCTCATCTACGACAGCCCCATTACCGGGCACAAGGAAACCTATACCTATCTCGATGTGAAGCTGCAGGTTCAGGCGCTGGCAGCCGTGCTGCTGGACAGTGGTGTCGAGAAGGGTGATCGCGTGATCGTCTATATGCCGATGATACCGCAGGCGGTGTTTGCCATGCTCGCCTGCGCCCGTATCGGTGCGGTGCACTCGGTCGTGTTCGGCGGATTTGCTGCCAACGAGCTGGCCACGCGCCTCAATGACGCCAAGCCCAAGGTGATCATTTCCGCATCCTGCGGTGTCGAGCCCAATCGTATTGTCGCCTACAAACCGCTGCTGGACGAGGCAATCGAGCTGGCGACGCACAAGCCTGAGAAATGCATTGTGTTCCAGCGCAAGGAACTGGTGTGCGATCTCACCGCGGGGCGCGACATCAACTATCACGCCGCCATTGTCGACGAGATCGAGCGCAAGCGCGTTGTCGACTGTGTGCCGGTGATGGCGACCGACCCGCTGTATATCCTGTACACCTCAGGTACCACCGGCCAGCCCAAGGGCGTCGTGCGCGACAACGGCGGCCACATGGTGGCGCTGCACTGGAGCATGGAGAATCTCTATGGCATCAAGCCCGGAGAGGTTTTCTGGGCCGCGTCCGACGTAGGCTGGGTGGTTGGCCACTCCTACATCGTCTATGCGCCGCTGCTGTTCGGTGCGACCACGGTGGTGTTTGAAGGCAAGCCGGTGGGCACGCCCGATGCGGGCACTTTCTGGCGGGTGATCAACGAGCACAAGGTCGTTGCGTTGTTCACCGCTCCAACGGCTTTCCGCGCCATCAAGAAGGAAGACCCCAACGGCACATTCATCGGCAAATACGATCTTTCGTCGTTGCGGACCCTGTTCCTTGCCGGCGAACGTGCCGACCCGGACACGGTGAAATGGGCCGAGGACATGCTGAAGGTTCCGGTCATCGATCACTGGTGGCAGACCGAGACCGGCTGGGCGATTGCCGCCAATCCGGTGGGGATCGAGTTGTTGCCTGTGGTTCACGGCTCACCAACCGTGGCGATGCCCGGCTATGACGTGCAGATCGTCGGGGCTGACGGTCATCCGGTGGCAGCCAACGAGATGGGCAATATCGTGATCAAGCTGCCGTTGGCGCCGGGCAACCTGCCAGGGCTGTGGCAAAATGATGCGCGCTTCAAGTCCAGCTATCTCGAAGAGTTTCCGGGCTACTACCAGACCGGTGATGCGGGCTATATGGACGAGAATGGCTATCTCTACATCATGTCCCGCACCGATGACATCATCAACGTCGCCGGGCACCGTCTCTCGACCGGGGCCATGGAAGAGGTCTTGGCGGGGCATCCTGATGTGGCCGAATGTGCCGTGATCGGTATTTCGGACAAGCTCAAGGGCCAGCTGCCTGCCGGCTTTGTGGTCTTGAAATCCGGGGTCGACCGGGCGCCGATGGAGATCGAGAAGGAGCTTATCAAGCTGGTGCGTGACAAGATCGGTCCGGTGGCGGCCTTCAAGATTGCTGTCACGGTGGATCGCCTGCCCAAGACCCGTTCCGGCAAGATCCTGCGCGGCACCATGCGCGCCATTGCAGACCATGAAGAATACAAGATGCCTGCGACGATCGATGATCCTGCCATCCTCAGCGAAATCGAGGACGCCCTGCGCGAGCATGGCATCTGAGCGGGAACTGATGGCCGGGGGCCAGTCGCTGAAAATAGAAAAGGCCGGGTTGAAAAACCCGGCCTTTTTTGAGCTCTTGACGTGACGTCAGGTCATCAATCCTCGTCGTCATCATCCTTGGATGACGACTGGAAGTTGGCGAAGACCGACGCAGCGTCCGGAATAATGTCGTCGTCGTCGATCGGCTTCTGGGTCGGCTTGAAGTTGCCAAACGGATCGGCCGGGGTCGTTGCCAGGGATTCTTCTGGCGACAGCAAGGTCGGATCTTCCTGATACTCCTGCTGTGCGGGAGCGTCGGCGGCTGATTTCTTGACTTCAAGGTCAAGGTCGATCTGCTTGCAGATGCCCAGCGTGACCGGATCCATTGGGGTCAACTGTCCCGAATTCCAGTGTGTCCGGTTGCGGATGGCTTCGATGGTTGGCTTGGTGGTGCCAACCAGACGAACGATCTGCTGGTCTTTCAATTCGGGATGATTGCGCACCAGCCACAGAATGGCGTTCGGGCGATCCTGCCGTTTGGAAACCGGGGTGTAGCGCGGGCCACGACGCTTTGCTTCCGGCACAGTCACCTTCGGTGGTGCCAGCTTCAGGCGGTGTTTCGGGTCTTTCTGCGCCTTCTCGATTTCTTCACGGGTCAACTGACCGGTCATGACGGGGTCCTGGCCCTTGATACCCTGGGCGGCCTCTCCGTCTGCAATCGCTTTGATTTCCAATGGATGCAGTTTGCAGAAAGCAGCAATCTGGTCAAAAGACAACGCAGTGTTATCGACCAGCCAGACTGCGGTTGCTTTCGGCATCAATGGTGCATTCGACATGGTACATCCTCATTGTAGCTTGACCTGGGTTTTTTCCAGATCAGCCTCTCAAGACTCGTTTGAATTGACAGGGAATAGTCGGACTATACTTGCATTGGGCGCAATGCGCAAACAAGAAAACGCCCCTTTTGTTGTTTTGGGGCGTTTTTGACTGTTTATGCGCTTGTTCTTTGGCCTATTCGACGAGGCGGAGGTTGCTCAGCTCGGACGCAATGTTCTGGAATACCTCGGATAATTCGTCGGCATTGTTGACGCTCTTGTACCATTCTTCCTTGCTGGCGCAACTCTTGAGCATGTTGGCAGAAGACACGGACGGGGTACCGAAGAAGATCGTGAAGATCTTGATCTTCCGGCTGCTGTCGGCGATGGCGTCCTTGGCGGCTTCGCAGGCTTCAACAGTGCGTTTGTTCATTTCGGTAACAACTGACGAAGAGCCCGAAATACGGCCGTCATCATACCAGCCATAGGCGTGGTAATAGTCGCTGTAATAGGTGTTGTCACCATCGGTCATGATGATCATGGCCTTGATATTCTCTTCGTCATCATAGCCACGGCCTTCGGTGAAGGGGGCCTGTGGCGAGAGCAGGCGCAGTCCCCAGATCGTGCCCATGTGAATGTTGGTGGCACCATTGGCCCGCATGGTCGTGATGTGGGTCTTGATGGAGGCGGTGTCATGGGTCAGCGGCTTGATGCGCGGCATGTCACACCAGTAATTGGGGCTGTAGCCGCTGGTGTTGATGGTTTGCCTGTAATAAATGCCGTAGGTGTTCTTCTGTTCGGTGGTCAGGTTGCGAACATATGTATTGGGCAGATAGTAGTCTCGGCCCCAATAATTGTAATGGTTATTGTTTTCTTCGCGCCTATCGGGATGGAAGAAGGGGACGAAATAGCTGTCCGGTCTTGCTGACCCCGGCGTGGTGTCTTCGATGTCAAACGGATGCGGGCGCGCTTCCACGCACCCTGCCCATTCCTGCGACTGGCGGGTGTAGGGATCTTTCAACGTGGCCAACAAATCAAAGCGATTTGAGTTGGGGGGCAGGTTGTTGTGATGAACAGAGGAAACAGCATTCTGATCAAGCCACTCGGAGTCTTCCAGACCCGCTGGCAGGCGCACCAGCTGCGTGAAGGGGACGATGCCAAAGCTTAGGGCTTCGTCGTCCTGCTTTTTCTCATCCAGAATGTCGACCAGTTCGGTGGCTGCGTCCTTGAGGGCCTGAATGCGGGTCTTGGTGCCTGCCGAGGAGGCCATGGAGCCGGAGTTGTCGAGCACCATGACGATTTCCAGCGTCTTGTTGCCAGCCACTGTCTTGGAGACGATGGAAAAATCGGACGATTCGACATGCGCCAACTGCATGAAGGTCATTGGTGTTGAGCCGGATGCCCAGACCTTCAGGGAGGTGGGGTTTTGTTCGATTTGCACCAGATCGATGTTGACGGTGCTGCCGCTTGGGCCATTCGCGTCCACATAGGCTTCGATCATGCTCCGGATTTCACTGTCGGTCAGCTTGCCAACCTGTTTGACGGCTGCCAACGTTGCTGCGTCAAGCGCGTCCTGCGCTTCGGAGCGGGCAAGGGAGATGCGGGCATAGTCGACCGCCGCGCCCAGCATGAGGATGATGGGAATGATTGCCACGGCGAGGATGATCGCAATCGCTCCGCTTTCATCATGCAGGAAGGACCGCTTTTCCGCATTGGCGCAATCGCCGATATTATCCGATCGGGTGGAAGACGGCGACTTGCGTGAGCGAACGCGTGAAATGAGATGCGAGACAATGCGCATGGCAGATCCTGTATGGACGCCGCAGGGACGTCCTCTGGGCAAAAAAATATTTTCCCTATTCAACAGGATTTGCCTTACCAATTCATTTCGTATCTTCGCGTTTTTACTTGTGCTGCCGCCTTCCTCAATTTGGGCTAAACAAACAATTAAGATGAAGTTTGTCTGATTGGAAATACAAGACGTGAGGGCCGTGCCCTCACAGTTCCAGCATGATCTTGCCGATATGGCTCGAGCTTTCCATCAGCTCGTGTGCCTTTGCGGCTTCCTCGAACGGAAAGACCTTGTAGACTTGGGGTTTGATCAGGCCGCAGGAGAGAAGCTGCCAGACTTCCTTTCTCAGATCCGCAGCGATTTCTGCCTTCACCTCATGGGAGCGGGCGCGCAGGGTCGAACCGGTGTGGGTCAGGCGTTTCATCATCAGTCGGCGGAAATCGACTTCGGCAACGCCGCCATTCAGGAAGGCAATCTGGACAATGCGGCCGTCTTCCGCGGCAATGACATAATTCTTGGAAATATAGTCGCCACCAACCATGTCCAGAATGACATTGACGCCCTTCTTGTTGGTCCAGTTCTTGATCTCGGTAACGAAGTCCTGTGTCTTGTAATTGATGGCCAGATCCGCCCCCAGATCGAGGCAGGCCTTGCACTTTTCCTCGCTGCCGGCGGTAACCGCAACCTTGGCTCCGAACGCCTTGCCCAGCTGCACGGCCGTGAGGCCGATGCCTGACGAGCCGCCATGGACCAGCAGGGTTTCCTCGGGGCGCAACTTGCCGCGCTGGAAGACATTGTGCCAGACGGTGAAGATGTTTTCCGGTACGCTGGCTGCTTCCGTGAAGCTCCAGTTCTTGGGGATCTCGAGAACACTGCCGGCATGGGCGACGCAATATTCGGCATAGCCGCCGCCGGACACCAGAGCAGTTGCCTTGTCTCCGACTTTCCAGGTCTTGACGTTGGCGCCAACCTTTACGATCTCGCCGGCGACTTCCAGTCCCAGAATGTCGGATGCGCCTGGAGGCGGCGGGTAGTTGCCAGCGCGCTGGATGCAATCCGGGCGGTTGACGCCTGCGGCCTTGACCTTGATCAGCACTTCATCGTCCGAAGGTGTGGGAACAGGGCGCGTGATGATTTGAAGCTTTTCCGGTCCTCCCGGCTCGGGGGCCACGATTGCTCTCATTTCTGTTGCTATCTGCATGATCATACCTGTCTGGCTGGAGTTTTCTGACATTGCGTCATTTCTAGCCGAAAAACCCGGTTAAGGGAATGCGCTCAATGGCTTAATGATATTCTGTCTGTCTGTGGGGCTGTGTGGCCGGTGGTGACTTCAAGTATATATAGGTAAATTTTTTATTGTTCCGTGTAAATTGTAATCAAAATTTTGTATATTTATGTTTAAATTGTGTTTGTATTTTGAATATTTCAATCTTTCTTTGTCTTTAATGAAAAATTAATTATTATTTGCGTTAATTAGACTATCCAAACTTTTGGATTTCGAGTGACTCCTGTCACTCTGTTTGACGCCTCCCTGTTAACTCCTGAGAGCCGCTGGTGCGGCTCTTTTTTTGCACGAGGAGACAGGAGTAAACGAGGCCGGATAGCCCCCCGTTCTTACGATGCTCGACGGTCGAACCTCTGATGGTGTCTGTCGCGTCAGATGTACCCCGCTGTTAGGAAATTGTTAACCAACTGGATGGTTCCTGCCGTTTCGGAGCGGAAATTCCTTTGCCGAAGCCGGCGGCAATTTGTATCAAAATGGGGCTCTGATGTATTGGTCTGGGGCGCTGGTTCGCTCACCGCAACATATTTGCTTCACATGTTTTGGCAAGCTGGCCCGGAAACGTTGGCTCTTGGCCTCCATTTCTGATAATGTCTCGCATTAACCTGACCAATCTGGCAGCTTTCAAGCTGCAGGAGCATCTGTCAATATTGCATTTCGTCAATGGCATGGTTTGTGCTTGTTATTCTCCGAAATGAAAATTTGGTGCAATGTCTGTTTGAATTTGGCACATCGGACATGGTAGGCATGGCCAGGCATTTGGAGGTCACATGAACGACAAGCGAAAGCATACCCACAGTTCCACCCCGGTATCCTTTGGGGCGAAACTTGCGGATTCCGATAGTTTCAAGACCCTGTTCAGGGATGGTATGGCGCTGGTTGAAGAAGCTGCCGACTATCTTGACGGGGAAGGGCGCGCCGAGGCGAAAAGTCTGCCACGGGTCGCCTCGCTTGCCTATGCGACCGAATCCATGCGCCTCACAACACGGTTGATGCAGATGGCTTCGTGGCTGCTGCTGCAACGTGCTGTCAATGAAGGCGAAATGACGCTGGAACAGGCCGGGCAGGAAAAGAACAAGGTGCGTCTGCACGGGCTTTCTTCCTCCAAGGAGAGCCCGGGGTGGGACGAACTGCCGGTTCGCCTGCGTGACCTCATTGAACAGTCCATGCATATGCAGAAACGCATTCGTCACCTCGATGAAGTGATCTATTCCAAGCGGGCTACCGATGAAAGTCGGGACGTTCCGCTGCAGGCCAACCCGGTTGGCGATCAGATCGGCATGATTGCCAACGCCTTTGCAGCAAGAGCGGCCGACTGAGCCTTCCGAGCCATTAGAAGAGAAACGCGAGGGGTGTCATTTTGGCACCCCTTTTTGTTTTGTTCAGGCAAAGGCTCGGTTCCGATGGTCTTCTGTTTAATGGTAACCACTGCGAGGCACAAAAAAACCCGATGTCGTGGACACCGGGTTTTTTGAAAACAGCAAGCTGTGGTCGTGGGGCTTAGGCGCCCAGGAAGCCAGCAAACTTGTCCTTGAAGCGGGATACGCGACCGCCACGGTCCAGCAGCTGGTTGGTGGAACCAGTCCAGGCCGGATGAGAAGTCGGGTCGATATCCAGGTTCAGGGTTTCGCCCTCGGAACCATAGGTGGAGCGGGTCATGAATTCGGTGCCATCGGTCATGACAACTTTGATCATGTGATAGTCAGGATGGAGTTCTTTTTTCATCGTCAGGACGTCCTTAGCGGTCAATCAACCAGTGACAAGGTGAGCCTCGAACACGTGGCCGATCAAAAGTGGGTTTCGGAATATGCCTGGCTGAAACCGGCCACCATATTCAATGGAACCATAATGATCGAGGCAATTGCCTGTCGATCACCAAGGTCCAAAAAGCTTGGCTGCGGGCGGGCTAGCCACACAGCCATCAAAATAATTTGCGTCCGTATACCGCAGTGCGTAGAGATATACAAGCCTGTTCCCCATATTGGGGAGTAAAAAAGCTTATTCGCCTTACGATTTTCAGCATGTCGGGTGCATTTCTTTCACCGGAGCGTCGTTATGACCGAATCCAATTCTCCCTCCAGGGTCCGTTTTCAGCCTCTGTCACGGCTGGCACCCTATGCCTTAAAATACCGGGGGCTGGTTCTGGCGGCGCTCGTCTCTCTGGTCCTTGCCTCGCTGGCGACCCTGTCGCTGCCGATTCTCGTCAGGGGTTTCGTCGATCAGGGCATCTCGGACAATGATGTTGCATCAGTGAACCACTTCACGGGGCTGCTCATCGTGGCCGTGGTCCTGCTGGCTCTGATGTCGGCGAGTCGCTACTATTTTGTCATCATTCTGGGGGAGCGCGTGGTCAATGATCTGCGCACGGATGTCTTTGCCAAGCTGACCCTGCTGTCGCCGGAATTCTATGACCGGGTGCGCAGCGGCGAGATTGTTTCTCGCCTGACGGCAGATGCCACCCAGATCCGCTCGGCCGTGGGGGCTTCGGCGTCTTTGGCCCTGCGCAACTTCCTGCTGTTCTCCGGGGCCGCGGTGATGATGGTGGTCACCAGTCCGCGCATGTCGCTTCTGGTACTCGGGGCCATTCCCTTCATCGTGTTGCCGCTGGTCTTTCTGGGGCGCTGGGTGCGCCGGAAACAGCGCTTTGCCCAGGACCGGCTGGCAGACAGCTCGGCCTTTGCGACAGAAGCGATTGGGGCGATGCGGATCCTGCAGGCCTTCACGCAGGAAGAGCGTGCCCGCTCCGTGTTCAGCGGCAGCATCGAGGCCGCTTTCGGTGCCGCAAGGGCTTCGGTACGGGCCAGAGCCGTGTTGACGGCCTTTGCCTTCTTCGTGATCTTTGCCTCGATCGTCGGTGTTCTGTGGTATGCGGCGCAGGATGTGACTTCCGGCCGGCTCAGTGCCGGGGCGCTCAGCCAGTTCGTGATCTATTCGACCATGGCAGCTGCCGGTCTTGGAGGAATGAGCGAGGTCTGGGGCGAAATTTCGCAAGCCTCCGGTTCTGCCGAGCGGCTGTTCGAGCTGCTTGATGAGACGGTGCTGGTGAAAAGTGCCGATCGGGTGTCGCGCCTTGGTAGCGCGACCAGTCTGTCGGTACAGTTCAGCGATGTGGATTTCCATTATCCGTCTTCCACCCGGAGCCCGGTGCTCTCGGCCCTTTCCTTTGCGATCAAGGCTGGCGAGACCGTGGCCATCGTCGGGCCGTCAGGCGCCGGCAAGACGACCGTGTTCCAGTTGCTGATGCGCTTCTATGATCCGGAGAACGGGCAGATCCTGCTCGGTGGGCAACCGGTTGACCAGCTTGCCCTTGCCGAGCTGCGCAAGGCCATTGCGCTGGTGCCGCAGGAGCCGGTGATCTTTGCCATGTCAATCGCCGACAATATCGCCATGGGGCGCACTGGGGCGCGCCGGGATGATGTTGTCGAAGCGGCCAAGGCTGCCCATGCTCATGACTTTATTGCGGCAATGCCCGAGGGCTATGACACCATGGTCGGGGAACGTGGTGTGACGCTTTCCGGTGGTCAGCGGCAACGGCTGGCGATTGCCCGGGCCATCCTCAAGGATGCGCCGATTCTGCTTCTCGACGAGGCGACCAGCGCGCTGGATGCCGAGAGTGAGCGCTTTGTGCAGCTGGCGCTGGCCGACCTGATGAAGGGGCGGACGACGATCGTCATCGCCCATCGTCTGGCAACCGTCAAGAAGGCTGACCGGTTGCTGGTGCTGGACAAGGGAGCGCTGGTGGAGCAGGGCAGCCACGAAAGTCTCGTGGCCGAGGGCGGGCTTTATGCGCGACTGGCTCGGCTGCAATTCAGCATGGATGCACTGGATGATGAGTCCGGGCCCTATGAAGGGCTGCCCGATCCTAGCGCTGGGTGAGCTTGAACTCGATGCGGCGGTTCTTGCGCAGAGCGTCTTCGCTGTCGCCTTCTTCCAGGGGTTGGAATTCGCCAAACCCGGCGGCCACCAGACGCTTGGGCGGCACGCCCTTCGAAATCAGATATTTGACCACCGAAATGGCGCGGGCCGATGACAGCTCCCAGTTGGAAGGGAAGCGGGCGCTGTTGATCGGCCGGTTGTCCGTATGGCCGTCGACGCGCAGCACCCAATCGATTTCCTCGGGAATGTCCTGAATGAGTTCCATGATGGCGTCTGCCACATGGTCGAGTTCCTGCTCGCCCTCCGCTTTCATGCGGTCTTCACCCGATGAGAACAGGACTTCGGACTGGAACACGAAGCGGTCACCAACCACGCGGATATCGGAGCGCTGCGAGAGAATTTCCCTCAGACGGCCGAAGAAGTCCGAGCGATAGCGCGACAGCTCCTGCACGCGCTGGGCGAGGGCGATGTTGAGGCGCTTGCCGAGGCTGGCAATCTTGGTCTGGCTTTCCTTGTCGCGGCTTTCGGAGGCCTCAAGGGCATCTTCCAGTGCGGCGATCTGACGGCGCAGAGCGGAGATCTGCTGATTGAGCAATTCCACCTGCGCAAGGGCACGCTGGGAAATGGCCTTCTCGCTCTCCAGCTTGCTGGTCAGGCTGGCGATCTGGCCGCCCTGGGTGTCCTGATCGCCTTTCTGGCTTTCGATCTGCAGGGCAAAGCGGTCACGGGCGGCTTCAGCACTCGACAGGCTCGCCTGCAGGGTCACCAGCGAGCTTTCCATGTCCTGCCCCTTGGCGCGTTCCAGCGCCAGCAGCTCGGTCAGCTCGGCAATCTGGCTGTTGAGCTTGTTGAGAGCCGTGTCCTTGCCCGAGATTTCCTGGCTGAGAAAGAACTGGGCCACCATGAAGACTGTGAGCAGAAAGATGAGCACGAGCAACAGCGTTGCCATGGCATCGACAAACCCGGGCCAATAGTCGGCTCTCTGTTCGCTGCGTCGGTTCCGGGACAGGCCCATTGTCGTTCCTCACAAATCAAATTGGCATTGAGGGACTGGAAGCCCCTCTTATGAGTTGGCCGATGAGCGGCCCATGAGCTGATGGTCTAGTCTTGCCGGTTCTTGGTGGCAAGGGTCAGGACGTTGTTGAGCTTGACAAGAACCTCCTTGACCTCTTCCTGCTGGGTGGCCTGCTGGTCTGCCCATTCGCGCATCAGCTGCTGTTCGGACCTCAGATGCTGCACCAGCCCCTGAATGCCCTCGGCAAGATTGGCCATGGCGGAGGTGGCGCTGCGACCGCTGCCGGTCTTGCTGTCCGCGCCGACCTGATCGATCTTGCGCGAGAGCTGGTCAAGAACTGCAACGAGCTGTTCGTTGTCGCCGTTGCCCAGTGCTTCGCCGTAGCCGCTGTCCAGTGCTTCAAAGTTGATGTCGGTGACCGTTGACAGCCAGTCTTCAAGATTGGTGAAGAAGCGGGTCTGGGCCTGGCTGGCCTGCAGATCAAGGAAGCCCAGGACCAGCGAGCCGGAAAGACCGAAAAGAGAGGATGAAAAGGCGGTGCCCATGCCCTGCAATGGCGCTTCCAGACCCTGCTTGAGGTCTTCGAAGATCACGCCGACATCGCTGGAGGCAACCGAGAGCGAGCTGATGACGTCGCCAACCGAGCTCACGGTCTGCAACAGGCCCCAGAAGGTGCCCAGAAGGCCCAGGAACACCAGAAGGCCGGTGAAATAGCGGGACATGTCGCGGGCTTCGTCGAGGCGCATGCCGACGGATTCCAGAATGGAGCGCATGGTCGAGGTGTTGATCGCCATGCGACCGACCCGGTCGCCAAGCAGGGTTGCCATGGGCGCCAGCAGGATCGGGGGGCGGTCAACCTCGAGGCCGGGGTCGCCGAGGCGGAAATTGTTGACCCATTTGACTTCCCGGAAGAGCCGCACCACCTGCCGCATGGCCAGGAAGATGCCGATCGCCAGCACGAAGAAGATCATGGAGTTCAGAAGCGGGTTGCTCCAGAAGGCCTGCAGGATCTGTCGGTAAAGGATGATGGGAACAAAGGCTGCCGCGCCGATGAAAATGAGCATGCGCCACAAATAGCGTTGTGGGCTTGAAAGCTTGTAAGGATCGAGTTCGCTAGACATCATCCGATTCCGGTTACGCGTAAAGCAAATCAGGGGCTTGAGGATTTGTTAACCACAAGCCCCAGAACTTTGCCCAATTTCGTCCAATAGGAAAAGGGGGCTTGTGGACTATACACGCAATCAGGGGCAGAAAGATGACGCTGGCGGGAGGTTATGCCCTGTCCTGTAATTCTCCGGTATCGCCGTTGAGCGCGATTCTGCGCACGGCGCGGGAGGAGAGGTCGAAGATTTTCGCTTTTTGAATCAGTTGTGCAAGGATGATTCCTGTGACGAGAGCCAGCACGAAAATGTAGCTGGAGAGGTGCCCCAAACCCAGTGCGGGCAGGGAGGCTCCGGGGCAGAAGCCGCCAATACCCCAGCCGATTCCGAAGATGGAAGAGCCGATGACCAGCTTGCGGTCGATCTTGCGGTTGGTTGGCACGTTGAAGTCGGAGGTGAAGACAGGCTTGCGCACTTTGCGGAATATGAAGGCGTAACCGGGCACGGCAACGGTCAGGGCCCCCGCCATGACAAAGGCTAGGCTGGGGTCAAAGCTGCCAGCCAGATCGAAGAAATTAAGCACCTTGGCTGGATTGCCCATGCCGGATGTAATGATGCCGAGGCCGAAGATCGCCCCGATCAGTCCAACGACGATATAGCGCATGATGGAAGTCCTTATACGATATGGCGGGTCACGAAGACGGTCAGGAAGGCAAAGCTCATGAACATGATCACAGCCACGGCCGACCGACGCGAAAAGCGGGCGAGGCCGCAGACGCCGTGGCCGGATGTGCAGCCGGAGCCGAAGGTCACGCCGATACCGGTGATGATGCCACCAACGATGAGTTCCGCGGAGGAAATGGGCATCTGGTAGTCAACGTCGGCGACGGTCAATTGATAGAGGAGGGGAGCGAGTATGGCGCCGGCCAGAAAGCTTGCCTTCCAGCGCGCGTCGCTTCCGAGAGGCGGCAGGATGCCTGCCAGAATGCCGGTCATGCCGGCGATGCGACCCCAGAACAGCATCAGCAGAACTGCTGCAAGGCCGATCAGCATGCCGCCAGCATAGGAAACAAGGGGGGTGAATGCGGTCACTTGATAAACTCCACGAAACGGAAGGATGCCGGGACAGGACAGATCCTGTCAGGACGGGAGGAGCATACTCTTCTTATACTTTCATATATTCGACTTAAGTCAAATTTACGAGCGAATTGACAGATATTTTGCGAATTTCGAATATATGTATATAGACAGCCGGATTTGGGGTAAGAATTGCTGCAGCGTGCGAGCTCAGGAGAATGCTGTTGCTCAGTATGGCAGCGAAGATACAGCCTTGTGGCCTCCTGAAGGGCTGTATACAGGCAAAAGCACAGCGTAGCGGTGCGGTGGTCTCAGACAAAAAAGGAGACCGCCGGGTGGACGATCTCCTTAAAACGCTTCGACAAGCCGGTAGGCCTATTTCTTCAGAATTTTTTCCAGACGCATGCGAATCAGCTCGTTGCCTGCAATGACAGAGCCGATTTCCAGCATCTTGTCGCCACCTTCCATATCGGTCACGAAGCCACCTGCTTCACGCACCATCAGAACCCCTGCGGCAATGTCCCAGGCGTTGATGGATTCTTCCCAGAAACCGTCAAAGCGGCCCGATGCCACGTAGGCCATGTCGAGGGCGGCCGAGCCGAGGCGACGGATGCCTGATACTTCGGCCATGACATTTTCCAGATGGGCCAGATAAGGCTTGTGCTTGCCACGGCCCAGATGAGGGACACCGGTGCCGATGACGCAATCATGGATGTCATCGCGGGCGGCAACGCGCATGCGGCGGTCGTTGTGGAACGCGCCACGGCCCCGTTCGGCAGTGAAAAGGTCGTCGGTGGCCGGGTTGTAGATCACACCGGCAATGATGCGGCCTTCATGTTCCAGTGCGATGGAAATGGAGAAAATGGGAATGCCGTGCAGGAAGTTGGTGGTGCCATCCAGCGGATCGATGATCCAGCGATGGCTCGTGTCGAGACCTTCCTCGGCTCCGGATTCTTCCCTCAGGAAGCCGAAGTTCGGGCGTGCCTTGCGCAGCTCGTCGGTCAGGGTCTTTTCTGCCTGCAGATCGGCGTTGGTGACAAAATCGCCCGGTCCCTTGCGAGAGACCTGAAGGTTTTCCAATTCACCGAAATCGCGAGCAAGCTTGCGGCCTGCCTTGAGTGCGGCCTGTACCATGACGTTGAGGAGAGCTGAGCGTGCCATTTTCGTTGACGTTCCTAAATAGAGCGGGGCTTGACCAAACGAGCCTTGATATACGGACGGACGCGAACCTCCCCGTATGATCGATGATGCAAGGGAGCGCCGCAAGGGTAAAACAAGGCGCGTCAACGAAAAAGCCATTCATCGACGCGCCATGAAACTTGATAAGCCAGACGAACCGGTCGTCCGGGAGTGAAGGGCCTAGTCGGCGCGCTTCACATATTCGATTTCGTTGGTGTCGACGACGATCCGCTCACCGGTGGTGATGAACGGAGGCACCATGCAGCGAACGCCATTTTCAAGCATTGCCGGCTTGTAGGAAGACGACTGGGTCTGGCCCTTGATGGTCGGTTCGGTTTCCGTCACTTCCAGCGTGACCTGATCCGGCAGATCGATGCCGATCGGGCGTTCTTCGTAGAGTTCGACCACAACAGACATGCCGTCCTGCAGGAACGCAGCGCGCTCGCCGACGAAATCCTTGTTGAGTTCAAGCTGTTCATAGGATTCGGTATCCATGAAGACAAGGTTCTCGCCTTCTTCATAAAGGAACGTGAAATCCTTCTGCTCCAGACGCACGCGCTCAACGGTTTCCGATGCACGGAAGCGTTCGTTGAGCTTGCGGCCGTCGAGCAGGTTCTTCAGCTCAACCTGAGCGAATGCACCACCCTTACCGGGTTTCACTGCATTCACCTTGACTGCAGCCCAGATCGTGCCCTGATGTTCGATCACGTTGCCAGGCCGGATTTCGTTACCATTGATTTTCATAACAAGCCATCTTGCTGACAGGACGCGGAACCAAAGGCAGCTGCGATCCTGTAATAATGCCATAGGGTGAAAAAGGCCCCGCAGAGGCCAAGCAAAGAGCAGCCTTCGGGGCGGGTGCCTTGTAGGACCATATTCAGGGTTCTTTTGCAAGGCTTTTGGCTGATTTTCCGGCGTAAAACTGCCGAAATACTTAAGTTGCTAACCTTTGGGCCGCGCGCTGGCTGCAGAAAAAGGGAAAAAAGCTACCAGAATGTACGGCTGCTGAGTTCCTTGATTGCCAGCTGCTTTTCCGCGTCGGGCAGTTCCTTGAAGAATTTTTCAAGCCAGTCGTCCGTCTTGCCTGCCCGCTTGGAGAGCAGATAATATTTGGCGGCATCGACCGGAGCTGGGGGCTCGCCATAGCCGCGAGCGAGGATGCGGGCGAGGCGGTTCTGGGCCAGAATGCTGCCGGCATCAGCGGCCTGCTTGATCCAGGCGCGAGCCGCGGCGAAGTCCTGCGCGACACCCTTGCCCTGAAACAGCATCAGGCCGAATTCCAGCTGGGCGTCGAGAAAGCCGTTCTGGGCTGCCAGCTGCATCCAGTAGGCTGCCTGATCCAGATTGGGGGTCGGGAAATAATCCGACTGATAGAGATTGGCCAGCGTGTATTGCGCCTCTGCAACGCCCTGATTGGCCGCCTTGGTCAGCAAGTCCAGTGCCTTGGTGGTATCCTGCTCCACCAGCTGCCCTTGCAGATAGAGCAGGCCCAGATTGAACTGGGCGTTCTTTTGATCCTGTGCTGCGGCCTTCTCGAACCAGCCAAGCGCCTTCTGCAAATCCTTGTCGACGCCCTGCCCCCGGGCATAGAGCATGCCGAGGCTGAACTGTGCTTCCCTGTCGCCCTGATCTGCGGCGAGAGCGAACCAGTTGGCCGCTTCCTTGAAGTCCTGCGGAATGCCGGAGCCGTCGAGATAGAGATTGCCGAGCAGAGTCTGCGAGGGGACATCGCCAAGGCCAGCAAGCTTGGTGGCAAGGGCAAAGGCGGTGAGATAGAAGCCGCGCTGATAGGCTGAATAGGCAGACGTCGATTTGAGCACGAAACGCGGCACATCGAATGGATTGGATGGGTCGGTTATGGCTGCCGGCGGATTGAGGGTCGGGTCGGGCGTCCCGTCCGCATCGTCTTCGGCGGTTGCTCCAGTTGCTGCGCTTTCCGGAGTCTGATCGGCCGCTTCACTGTCGGATGCGGCGCTGCCGTCCAAGGCAGACTGAGGGGCCGGATCGCTGACCGCCCTGGCTGGAGGGGCTGCGGCTGCAGGCTGTATCTGGGGCTGCGCAATTGCGAGATCGGCACTGAGGTTCGCTCCCGCAATTGCCGTCCATGCCACGGCGAGGCCGAGCCCGAGACGCCAGTCTTTGAGCCGATGCCGAAATGGCCTTGCATGCTGCTGCGGGATCGCCACGGGCGTTCTAACTTTGCTTGAAAACATGACCCTGTATTCTGACTTCAGTCTCTGGCATCATTTTTTGGCATTGATCTCCGGGACGTGCCTATGCCCGGTCAATCATCGTTCTCTCATATGTTCTGGCAAGCAATTCCGGCCATTCTATGGTCGGATTGTCGATCCTTCGGTATGAATGGCACGAGGATGCTTCTGCATTATTCGGCGCTTGCTGCGCCTTCCGCCAGAAGCGATACGGCCTCGCGAACTGCAACCTGAGGTCCGGCTTCATGATCCCAGATGGCTTCCCTCAGGGCGATGAACTCGATACCCATTGCCGACACCTTGGCGCACTCACCAAGATCCATGCCGCCGATGATGACGGCAGGCACTTCGAACAAGGCCGACCACCATTCTGCCATCTCGAGGGATTTCTCGTGGATGGTGTCTGCGGTCGGGGCGTCGAGACGTCCGAACATGATGTAGTCGATGCCGCTCTCGCCGATTTCCATGGCCGAGTGGCGCTTGTTGCCCCCTTCGGCGCCGAGCATGAAGCGGTTCGACAAATCCTCGACGTTGTTCTGGATGTCCGTCAGGTCGCCATCGAGATGAAGGCCGTCGCATTTGGTGCGTCCGGCGACGCGGGAGTCACCGCGCAACACGACGGCGATATCGTTCTTCTGGGCCATCGGGGCGATGGTCTGGGCGATCTTCTGCAGCTCGTTGTCATTGGCGGTTTCGCTATCGATCAGCAGGGCTGCGATTTCGCCTCCATCCATGGCTGCTTGCAATTGGGGCGGGAAAGTTTCCAGATCAATGTGCCGCGGGGTGACGAGATAAATCTGGGTTGGCTCCATGATGTGACCTATCGATGATTGGGGGCTTGGTTCGCTTTGCTCTCATATCTCGCAAAAGCGGTCCGGTTGCAAGGGCAGGAGACCGGCGGGCAATAAAAAATGCGCCAATCTGCTGATTGGCGCACCTTTTGATGAAGCATGAGGGGACCTGACGGTCCTGCCATCAGGCCTTGAGGACTTCCACACCCGGAAGAGCCTTGCCTTCCATCCATTCGAGGAATGCACCGCCAGCGGTGGAGATGTAGGAGAAGTCTTCGTAAACACCAGCATGGTTGAGGGCGGCCACGGTGTCGCCACCACCGGCAACGGAGGTCAGCTTGCCAGCCTTGGTCTTGGCGGCAGCAGCCTTTGCGGCAGCAACGGTTGCGGTGTCGAACGGGGTGATTTCGAAGGCGCCGAGCGGGCCGTTCCAGACAACGGTGTTGGCCTTTTCGATCCAGGCAACAACGGCTTCAACGGATTTCGGTCCAACGTCCAGCATCATGCCGTCGGAAGGAACGCTGTCAACGTCGCAGACTTCGTAAGGCGCGTTGGCTGCGAATTCCTTGGCAACCAGAGCATCGGTCGGCAGAACGATCTCGCAGCCAGCCTTCTCGGCAGCAGTCATGATGCGTTTTGCGGTTTCGGCCAGATCATGCTCGCAAAGGGATTTGCCAACATCCTTGCCCAGAGCGGCCAGGAAGGTGTTTGCCATGCCGCCGCCGATGACCAGACCGTCAACCTTGGTGACAAGGTTTTCGAGAAGGTCGATCTTGGTGGAAACCTTGGCGCCGCCAACAACAGCCAGAACCGGACGGTTCGGGGTGCCCAGTGCGGAATCGAGGGCTTCCAGTTCCTGCTGCATGGTGCGACCGGCAACAGCTGGCATGTGATGGCAGAGGCCTTCGGTGGAAACGTGGGCGCGGTGGGAAACGGAGAATGCGTCAGCAACCAGCAGGTCGCCGTTGGCGCCCAGCTGAGCGGCAAATTCCGGATCGTTCTTTTCTTCGCCCTTGTAGAAACGGGTGTTTTCCAGCACCAGAACGTCACCGTTTGCCATGTTGTCGATGGCAGCCTTGGCAACATCGCCGATGCAGTCTTCAGCGAAGCCAACCGGCATGTTGAGGGCCTTGGAAAGCGCCGGAACAACCTGCTTGAGGCTCATGGCCGGGTTCTTTTCGCCCTTGGGGCGGCCGAAGTGCGCGAGGATAATAACCTTGCCGCCCTTTTCGGAAATTTCGGAAAGGGTTGGCACGATGCGATCGATACGGGTGGTATCAGTGACTTCGCCGTCTTTCATCGGAACGTTGAGGTCAACGCGAACGAGTACGCGTTTGCCGCTTACATCAACGTCATCAAGGGTTTTGAAATTTGCCATTGGATGATCCTACAGTCTGGCCGACATCTGTCTGCCGGTTGTGTGTCTGTTCAAAGCCGTCCGGTCTCATCGGGAGAGTCTGGCTTCAGGTCGGATTCTCGACTTCACGCGGCCCGTCGGAGCGTTGCCGGTTGCCGGGGCAGGGCATCGCGTCTCGTCCGGGGTCATGAAGTAGAAAAGGCGCTGTTCCCGGAGCAAAACCCGCTTGTCCGGTTTTGTCTCAAAAACAGCGCCTTTGAAGACTTGGCACCCCGCCGGAGTGGTCCGGCAGGGCAGGCTGTCATCATTACTTGATGAGTTTAGCCATGGCAACTGCAGTGTCGCCCATGCGGTTGGAGAAGCCCCATTCGTTGTCGTACCAGCTCAGGATACGAACCATGCGGCCGTCCATGACTTTGGTCTGATCCATGTGGAAGACGGAAGAGTGGCTGTCATGGTTGAAGTCAGAGGAAACGTTCGGCAGATCGGTGTAGCCGAGGACGCCTTTGAGTTCGCCGTCTGCTGCTTCGCGGATTGCTGCGTTGATTTCAGCAACGGTGGTGTCTTTCTGAGCGATGAACACCAGGTCGACAACAGATACGTTCGGGGTCGGTACGCGGATTGCAACGCCGTCCAGCTTGCCAGCCAGTTCAGGCAGAACCAGACCAACAGCTTTTGCAGCACCGGTAGAAGTCGGGATCATGGACAGAGCTGCTGCGCGAGCGCGATACAGGTCTTTGTGCATGGTATCGAGGGTAGGCTGGTCACCAGTGTAGGAGTGAATGGTGGTCATGAAGCCTTTTTCGATGCCAACAGCCTTGTTCAGGGCATAAGCAACCGGAGACAGGCAGTTGGTGGTGCAGGAAGCGTTGGAAACAACCAGGTCGTCTGCAGTCAGGGTGTCGTGGTTGACGCCGTAAACGATGGTTTTGTCAGCGCCGTCAGCAGGAGCGGAAACCAGAACGCGTTTTGCACCAGCGGTCAGGTGCATGGAAGCTTTTTCCTTGGCAGTGAAGATACCGGTGCATTCCATAGCAACGTCGATACCCAGTTCGCCCCAAGGCAGTTCTTCAGGGTTGCGGATGGCGGTTACCTTGATCGGGCCGCGGCCCACGTCAATGGTGTCGCCGTCAACGGTAACGGTGCCAGGGAATTTGCCATGGACAGAGTCGAAGCGGACCAGGTGAGCGTTGGTTTCAACAGGGCCCAGGTCGTTGATTGCAACAACTTCGATGTCGGTACGGCCGGATTCGATGATAGCACGAAGCACGTTACGGCCAATACGACCGAAACCATTGATCGCCACTTTTACAGTCATGACTTTCTCCTGATTTAGCCGGCACTTCATTCTGTCGGGCCGGTCTTGCACTTAGATCAAATTGTTGAACGCGTGATAATAGAGGGTTTACGTCCGCGCCTTGATCGATCTCATTTTAGGTAGACAATATACTTTTGTCGTATGACAATTCAACATCGCTGCCAAGCAAATTGGCAGAAAAAATCGGATTTTCCCTGCCAATTGCAAGTGCGCGATAAGTGTTTACGCCTATTTTAGGCGTTCGACAACCTTTGCGACAACATTGTCTGAGGTGATGCCGAATTTCTCATAGAGTTCCTGATATGGGCCTGAAGCGCCGAAGCTGTTCATGCCGATGAAGACGCCATCAGAGCCGATGAAGCGATCCCAACCCATGCGCAGGGCAGCTTCGATGCCGACATTGACCTTGGCTTCACCCAGGATCTCTTTCTTATACTCTTCCGATTGCGCTTCGAAAAGCTCAAAGCACGGAACAGATACAACGCGAGCCAGAATGTCCTGTTCGGCCAGAGCGTCCTTGGCGGCCATTGCGATCTCGACTTCCGAGCCCGATGCAAAGATCGAGACATCGGCATCGCCGTCGCAATCGGAGAGCAGGTAGGCGCCGCGTGCACAGAGGTTCTCTTCGGAATACTCGATGCGATACGGGGTGAGGTTCTGGCGTGTGAGCGCCATGGAGCTCGGGTTGCTCTTTGACAAGATGGCGATTTCCCAGCACTCTGCGGTTTCCATCGCGTCAGCCGGACGGAAGACCAGCATGTTCGGGATAGCGCGCAACGATGCGAGGGTTTCAACCGGCTGATGGGTCGGGCCATCTTCGCCAAGGCCGATGGAGTCGTGGGTCAGGACGTAGATGACCCGCTGTTCCATGAGGGCGGACAGGCGCATTGCGCCGCGCATGTAGTCGGCAAAGACCAGGAAAGTGCCGCCGTAAGGAATGACTCCACCATGCAGGGCCATGCCGTTCATTGCAGAGGCCATGCCATGTTCGCGGATGCCCCAGTTCATGTAACGGCCGGAGAAGTCGTCCGGTGTGACAGAAACGGTTGACGGGGTCTTGGTGTTGTTGGACCCGGTCAGGTCGGCGGAACCGCCAATGGTTTCCGGCACAACTTCGGTGATGACGTTGAGCGCCATTTCGGAAGCCTTGCGGGTTGCCACTTTCTTGGGGTCTGCTGCCAGGGACTTCTTGTATTCGGCCATGGCTTCTTCGAAGCCGGCTGGCAGATCGCCACGCATGCGGCGTTCGAACTCGGCGCGCAGTTCCGGATCGGCAGCTTCAAGGCGCTTCTGCCATTCCTTGTGGGCCTGAGCGGCGTTGAGGCCGGCAATGCGCCATGCATCACGGATGTCGGCAGGGATCTCGAACGGTGCGCTATCCCAGCCAAGCGCTTCACGGGTTGCTGCGATTTCTTCAGCACCAAGCGGCGCGCCATGCACCTTGTTGGTGCCGGCCTTGTTCGGAGAACCGAAGCCGATGACCGTCTTGCAGGCGATCATGGTTGGCTTGTCGCTCTTCTCTGCAGCTTCGAGGGCCGCTGCAATGGCAGCCTGATCGTGGCCGTCAACACTCATGGTGTTCCAGTTGCAGGCCTTGAAGCGGGCGTGCTGATCGGTGGAATCGGACACGCTGACATTGCCGTCGATGGTGATGTTGTTGTCGTCCCAGAGCAGGGTCAGCTTGTTGAGCTTGAGGTGACCTGCCAGAGCGATGGCTTCCTGCGAGATGCCTTCCATGAGGCAGCCATCGCCAGCCAGAACATAAGTGCGGTGGTCAACCAGATCGTCGCCGAACTTGGCAGCCAGTAGCTTTTCGGTGATTGCCATGCCGACGGCGTTGGCAATGCCCTGACCCAAGGGGCCGGTTGTTGTTTCGATGCCGGCGGCATGACCATATTCGGGATGGCCGGCGGTCTTGGCGCCCAGCTGGCGGAAGTTTGCCAGATCTTCGATGGACATGTCCTCGTATCCCAGCAGATGCAGCAGGGAATAGAGCAGCATCGAGCCGTGGCCACCAGACATCACGAAACGGTCGCGGTCAGCCCACTTCGGGCTGGTCGGGTCGAATCGCATGAATTTGGTGAAGAGTACGGTAGCAACGTCCGCGGCACCCATTGGAAGGCCGGGGTGTCCGGAGTTTGCTTTCTCAACGGCGTCCATTGAAAGAAAGCGGATCGCATGCGCCATGCGGGTCTGTTTATCCATGTTGTTCATGAACTCTGCTTCTGGATATTGTCCTATGCCATCGACCTGGAAATCGTCTGAAACTGCCCATTGTCGGTTTTAACATTTGAACGCAATCTGGTTAGACAGGAACTGCCTTGCCACTTAGCAAGCCCGGCAGACAGAGGCGTTTTATAAACGACCTGACATTTATCATCAGGGCTCGCAGAGTCAATCCGCCCGAATGGGGCAAACACCCAAAACAGCAGAATCTGCATGATATACGGGCCAAGTTTCATTCCCTGTGGACTTGAACTGTTGACGAACAGGTGCCATTGACGAAGTTCGATTATGTCTCCTAGATTTGGCGGGAATGAAGAATCTTGCGTGAATCAGCGTCTTGATTCTGTCGGCTCATGCATCTTTCGTGTTGAAATTTGTCCTCTGGCCTGTTCGTGTGGCCTACTCACGCCAGCGATTTTCGCGATGGTGCGCGGCGTTTGTGGCACAAGGCTATTGGAAAAAGCGGAAATCCGGGTATTTCTTGACGAGATTTGACACAGTTCGGTCCAAGTGATGGGCCAATGACAGATACTGGTGTTGCATGACGTCTGGACAGATCTGGCCGGTATGCCACGCGTGGAATGGAAATGAAAAGCCGTCTCTTGCGAGATTTGGGGGCTACATGAATGACAAGACGCGGGTAGAGATGGCGTTGTCCAGACTGGATGCGGCGATTGCGGGGCTGTCGCAGTCGATCGACAAGCGGCAGACCAGAGACCTGTCGGTCAAGGCCATGCAGGACGACCTGCAACGCATGACCCGGGAACGCTCGGATCTAACGGGGTCGCTGGAGAAGGAAAAGGCTCGTGCAGAGAAGCTGGAAGGGGCCAATGAAGAAGTGTCCCGCCGACTGGGCGCTGCAATGGAATCGGTCCGGGCTGTTCTGGACCGGCATGGTGGGTGACAGAATGGGTCAGCCACCGGATTGGCTGGAGTAACACATGGTTCAAGTCAGTGTCAGCATCAATGGGCGTGCTTACCGAATGGCCTGCGAGGATGGTCAGGAGGAGCATCTGCAGGCATTGGCCCGGCGATTTGACGGCATGATTGCCCAGCTCAAGGAAAATTTCGGTGAAATCGGCGATCAGCGGCTAACGGTGATGGCCGGGATCATGGCCATGGACCTCTTGGCGGAGGCCGATGGCAGGGTGAAGCATCTCAATGAAGAAATTTCCGCCCTGCGGGATGCCCGCTCAGCAGTGCTGGAAAAGTCCGAAGGGGATCAGGAGGTACTGGCCAGGCGGATCGACAAGGCCGCCGAAGAGCTGGAGCGCCTGTCGAAAGTGCTGCTTGAGAGTTGATCTCCGAGAATCGGGCTGGAAATCTCATTGCGGATACTTTATATATGGAAAGCTTGCTGCACTTCGCGTTAGATGCAACTTTTCCTCGGGGCCTTAAAGATCCGAATGGGAGCTGGCGCTGATCTGGACCGTGGTCCGTTTCAACTGGCACCCCCCTGTATTACAGGTGTCCCAGGATCTGAAAAGCATCGACGGTCGTTGCGGCTTTCTGTTTGGGAGCGGCGATCCTTTTCCGGGTCTGCCGCTCTTTTACAATTGGCTGGTATCGATCAATGGACGACGTCGCAACACGAACGCTCAAGCAGGAAACAAGGCGCAACATGCGCGCCCTTCGAAATGCCCTGCCGCCTCAGGAGCATGCGGCGGCCAGCGCCGCCATTTGCGACAATCTTCTGCAGTTCATGGACTGGAAAGCCCTGCCTGACAGGGCCTGTATTGGCATGTTCTGTCCGGTCAAATCCGAAGTCGACATCACGGCGCTCTCCGAGCCCCTGCGTGCGCGTGGCTATCGCCTTGCCCTTCCGGTGACTGTTGGTGCAACGGGCATGATCTTTCGTCTATGGAACAGGGATGCCGGGTTGGTGGATGCCGGATTTGGCACTGTGGGGCCGAAAGCGGATGCCGAAGAGGTCCTTCCGGATTGCCTGTTGATGCCGCTACTGGCTTTCGATTCCCAATGTAACCGGCTCGGCTATGGCGCCGGCCATTATGATCGCTACATTTCCGAGCGCATCATCCAGAATTCCCGCCCCTATCTTGTCGGTCTGGCTTTTGCCCTGCAACAACTGGACAAGATACCGGTTGGAGAGTATGACCTTCCGCTAGACGCCATTTTCACGGAAAAAGAAATAATTGTTCCGGCCTGACCAAGCGGTTGTGCCGGTTAGATTGAGCGGGAATTCATGCGACTGCTGTTTGTTGGGGATATTGTGGGACGGTCCGGGCGGGCCATCGTCGAAGAGAAATTGCCGGGTCTGATCGAGAAATACCGTCTCGATTTTGTCGTGATCAATGGCGAGAATGCCGCTGGCGGCTTCGGCATCACCGAGACCATCGTGCAGGATCTCATTGACGCAGGGGCGGATGTCATCACCACAGGCAACCATGTTTGGGATCAGCGGGATGCCATGGTCTATTGTGAGCGTCAGCCGGCTTTTCTGCGCCCCGTCAACTTTCCATCCGGCGTCCCCGGCAAGGGAGCCAATCTCTATCATGCCCGCAACGGTGCATCCGTTCTGGTGATGAATGCCATGGGGCGCGTCTATATGGATGCGCTTGATTGCCCGTTCCATGCGGTGGAGAAGGAGCTCGACGCCTGTCCTATGGGCGATTTTGCCGATGCGATCATTCTCGACTTTCACGCTGAAGCGACCTCGGAGAAGCAGGCCATGGGCTATTTTCTGGATGGACGGGTCAGCATGGTGGTGGGCACCCATACCCATACGCCGACCTCGGATCACCGCATTCTGCCCGCCGGAACGGCCTATATGACCGATGCCGGGATGTGCGGCGATTATGACTCCGTGCTGGGCATGGACAAGGAAGAGCCGGTGCAGCGATTCCTGCGCAAAGTGTCCTCCTCACGCTTTACACCGGCGCTTGGCGAGGCCACGCTTTGCGGTTTTGCGGTTGATACCGATGATCGCACGGGGCTAGCCGTTGTTGCCGAACCGGTCCGGATCGGTGGCCAATTGTCCCAGCATATCCCGACTTTCTGGGAAAATCGCTGAAATTGATGCAACTAATCGACGTCCGCTTAACAGGTCACTTGATCTTTGTCGCCTGTTTGTGGCATGACCGGCTGCAAATATTGCGTGGGACGCGCGACGACCAAAATACAGACGGATTGTAGGATATGGCAGGCCATTCAAAATTCAAGAACATCATGTATCGCAAAGGCGCACAGGATGCGAAGCGATCAAAGCTGTTCTCCAAACTTTCCAAGGAAATCACAGTTGCCGCAAAAATGGGCGGTTCTGATGCGGATTCCAACGCTCGTCTGCGTCTGGCCATTCAGAACGCCCGTGGCCAGTCCATGCCGAAGGACAATATCGACCGCGCCATCAAGAAGGCTGAAGCCGGTGATGAAGGCAACTTCGATGAAGTCCGGTATGAAGGTTACGGCCCGGGTGGCACCGCTGTTGTGGTCGAGGCCCTGACCGACAACCGCAACCGCACCGCGTCCAACGTGCGCGCAGCCTTCACCAAGAACGGTGGTTCACTGGGTGAAACCGGCTCTGTCGCGTTCATGTTCGACCGTGTGGGCGAACTGGTCTATCCGGCGGACGCAGGCGAAGCCGACGATATTCTGGAAGCTGCAATCGAGGCTGGTGCCGATGACGTGGTCAGCGACGAAGAATCGCACACCATCTACACCACGTTCGAAGACATGATCGAAGTTGGCAAGGCGCTGGAAGACGCTCTTGGCAAGGAGCCGGAATCCCAGAAAGCCATCTGGAAGCCGCAGAACGAGATCGATGTCGACGTCGAAAAGGCTGAAAAGATCATGAAGCTCATCAACGCTCTGGAAGATGATGACGACGTGCAGAACGTCTATTCCAACTTCACCATGAGCGATGAAGTGGCCGCTTCCCTCGAGGGGTGACCTTTTGAGGGCCTGAAGTCAAACGAAACCCCGCATGGTTGCCATGCGGGGTTTTTTGTTGGCTTATTCACTGGTTGATCGAGGCGGTCAGGATCTTGATGCTGGCAAGACCGAACAGCATGGCGAACAGACCATCGAGCGCCCGGCGCATCTTGCGATAGCCGGCAACGATCGGCGTGCTGGCGAACAGCATCGCGTAAAGATGGCAGATCGCAGCGCTCTGCAGACCGAGCGCCAGTACGACCGTGGCGAGGTCGGCAACAGATGCGTCACGGGGCAGGCCGAGTGCATAGATCGAGCCGATGAACAGGATGGCCTTGGGGTTGGACAGGTGGATGGCCAGCCCCTTGAAATAGGTCTTGCGCAGGGTGAGGCGCCGCGGGGTGTCGATCGCTGGTGCTTCCTTGCCGCTTCCGAGAGCAGAACGGGCCGACTTGATTGCCAGATACAGGAGATAGGCCGCACCGCAATAGCGCAGGATCTCGAACAGCCAGGCGTTGGTGGCCATCACGCCACCCATGCCAAGCGCTGCGGCGAGTGACCAGAACAGCGAGCCGGAGGTTACGCCAGAGGCCAGGGCAAGGCCATATCGACGGCCATTGGTCATCGATGTGCTGGCGATGGCGAGGGTCGCCGGTCCGGGGCTGGCCATGGCAACGAGGGCAGCGCCCATGATGAGAGGCAGATTGATGTCGGTCATCGGGGTGGATCCTGAAGAGATGCCAGCAGATCGGACGCTGGGGGAAGGGCATCATCTCATGGTTGCCGAATTTGTCAAATCCTGTTTGAACCCTTAGTTTGTTCTGGTATTGTTCATATTTCTTCGGTAAGGAAGAAAGCATGATAGAGCATCCTACAAGAATCGTCGGGTTTGACCCGGGCCTGCGCAAGACCGGCTGGGGCGCGATCGATGTGATCAGCAACCGGCTGATTTTCGTCGGGTCGGGCCTGATCACGTCCGATGGCACAAAGGATCTGGCGTCCCGTCTGCTGGAGCTGCACAATGGCGTCATGGGTGTGTTGCAACGCTATGAGCCACAGGAAGTGGCGGTGGAACAGACCTTCGTCAACAAGGACGCGACGGCGACCCTGAAGCTGGGCCATGCCCGCGCGGTTTCGCTGCTGGCGCCGGCGCAGCTTGGGCTGCCGGTTTCTGAGTATGCGCCGAACGCGGTCAAGAAGACGGTGGTTGGCGTGGGACACGCGGACAAGAAACAGGTTCAGGTGATGGTCAAGATGCTGCTGCCCAAGGCGACCTTCGATAGCGAAGACGCTGCCGATGCGCTTGCCATTGCCATTTGCCATGCCCATCAGCGTGGCCACAAGGCCTACAAGATTGCTTAGTTGAAGATAAGGACGCAGGCCGATGATCGGGAAGCTCAAGGGGTTGATTGATGAATATGCCGATGGCTATGTCATCGTGGATGTTGGTGGTGTCGGTTACGAGGTCTATTGTTCGAACCAGACCCTGCAATCCCTGCCTCCGGTGGGTGAGGCGGCGACGGTTCTCATCGAAACCCATGTGCGGGAAGACCAGATCAAGCTGTTCGGCTTTGCCTCCTCGCTTGAGCGCGACTGGTTCCGGCTGCTGACGACCGTTCAGGGCGTTGGCCAGAAGGTGGCTCTGGCAATCCTTTCCACCCTCAAGATTTCCGAACTGACTTCTGCCATTGCCCTGCAGGACAAGGCGATGGTTGCCCGTACGCCCGGCGTCGGCCCCAAGGTTGCCCAGCGCATTGTCTCGGAGCTGAAGGACAAGACCCCGAGCCTTGCCGCAACCGACAAGGCGGTGGCCAACCTGCAGGCCGAGATCGACGCGGTCGGTGCGCCCAAGGCCATGGCCGAGGCGGTATCCGCCCTTACCAACCTCGGCTATGCCCAGGTGCAGGCCAGCGCTGCGGTGGCCACTGTGATCAAACGCGAAGGTGACGGGCTCGGGACGGCGGCACTCATTCGTCATGCGCTCAAGGAGCTTAGTCAATGATTGGGGATGAAGACCGGCTCGTTTCCGCGGCCATTCGCGAAGAGGACACAGATCGGGCGCTGAGGCCACAGATGCTGGACGATTTCGTCGGGCAGGCGCAGGCGCGCGCCAACCTGGCGATTTTCATCGAGGCGGCGCGGACCCGCAAGGAAGCGCTGGACCATGTGTTGTTTGTCGGCCCTCCGGGGCTTGGCAAGACCACACTGGCGCAGATCGTTTCCCGCGAACTGGGGGTGAATTTCAAGTCCACCTCAGGGCCGGTGATCGCCAAGGCTGGCGATCTGGCGGCGCTGCTGACCAATCTGGAAGAGAATGACGTCCTGTTCATCGACGAGATCCACCGTCTCAATCCGGCGGTCGAGGAAATTCTCTATCCGGCGATGGAGGATTTCCAGCTCGACCTGATCATCGGCGAAGGGCCGGCTGCACGCTCGGTGAAGATCGATCTGGCGAAATTCACCCTTGTCGCGGCGACGACACGGCTTGGGCTGCTGACCACGCCGTTGCGTGACCGTTTCGGGATTCCGGTGCGGCTCAATTTTTATACTGTGGACGAACTGGAGTATATTGTCACACGTGGGGCCCGCCTGATGGGGGTTTCGATCACCCGTGACGGGGCCGTCGAGATTGCCCGCCGCTCGCGCGGCACTCCCCGCATTGCTGGCAGACTTCTGCGCCGGGTGCGCGATGTGGCCATCGTTCAGGCCGGGGGCGAAATCAGCCGCGAATTGGCCGACCGGGCACTGCAGATGCTCGAAGTTGACAACGAGGGGCTCGACGCCCTAGACAGACGTTACCTGACCTTGATCGCAACCTCCTTTGGTGGCGGGCCGGTTGGAGTAGAGACCATAGCCGCTGCGCTCTCGGAACCCCGGGACGCAATTGAAGAAATTATAGAGCCTTACCTGATCCAGCAGGGTTTCATCCAGCGCACTCCGCGTGGGCGCCTGCTGGCGTCCAAGGCTTTTGCCCATCTTGGGTTGGCTGTGCCTCGGAAAGACACTCCTCCACAAATGGGCCTGTTTGCTGAAGGAATTGATGATGCCTGAGCATCGCAATGAAAGCGACTGGCCGGATCTGGCTGGTCGCCTTACAGACTACGGACACCAGCAGATGATCCGGGTCTATTACGAAGACACTGACTTTTCCGGTATCGTTTATCACGCCTCCTACCTGCGCTTCATTGAGCGGGGCCGGTCGGACTATATCCGGCTGCTTGGCATCGAGCACAGTGTGCTTGACAGTGGCGAAGAGGGCGAGCGTCTGGCACTGGCCGTGCGCCATATGGATATCAACTTTCTCCGCTCCGCTCACATTGACGATATTCTCAAGGTGGAGACCCGCGTCAACACCATCAAGGGCGCACGGATGATCCTCGATCAGCAGATCCTGCGCGGGGAGGATGTCCTGTTCACCGCGCGCGTGACGGTCGTTGCCATCACCCGTGATGGCAAGCCGCGCCGACTGCCCGACAAAATGCGCAATATTTTGACGCCTTGCGTGTGAAATCGTTGCAACAGGGCTTTTCCTTTCGGCTCTGTTCACTTTACTTAAACTTTCATTAACCATAATCGTGCCTTGTCAAAGAGTGCGTTCTTTGTGTTTGCACGTCTTCGCCGACCCTAGTTTTGACAAAATCTGCTGACAAATGCTGTCGCAATGAGTCAATCCGGGGGCCGGCTGGTTGTGTCTGTTTGAAATGGTCCACGGCAAGGACGGCAGCAGATTTTCCTGCCGAACATGCTCAAGGCCCCAGTTTTATGCATTGGTCCGCTCGCAGTCCTCCCGCTGCAGTCCGGGCCGTGCGCTAGAAAGGACTAAGTTTCATGCCCAATGAGGTTGTGCAAACAGCCCTGGCCAGTGCCACCGCCGATGTTTCGTTGTGGACCCTGTTCATGCAGGCTCACATCGTGGTCAAGATCGTGATGATTGGCCTCTTGTCTGCGTCGGTCTGGTCGTGGGCGATCATCATCGACAAGAGCCTGCTCTACACGCGGACCAAGCGCCAGATGGACCGGTTCGAGAAGGTGTTCTGGTCTGGTCAGTCTCTTGAAGATCTGTATCAGACGCTGTCGGGACGCCCCAATCATGCCATGGCTGCCCTGTTCGTTGCGGCGATGCGCGAGTGGAAGCGCAGCTTTGAGGGCCATGCCCGCTCGGTTGCCGGTCTGCCGGGCCGTCTTGAGAAGGTGCTTGACGTGACCCTGTCGCGGGAAGTGGACCGTCTGGAAAAGCGTCTGCTGTTTCTGGCGACCGTCGGTTCTGCCGCTCCCTTCGTCGGCCTGTTCGGTACGGTCTGGGGCATCATGAGCTCGTTCCAGGGCATCGCAGCCTCCAAGAACACGTCTCTTGCCGTTGTGGCGCCCGGTATCGCCGAGGCCCTGTTTGCCACTGCAATTGGCCTTGTTGCGGCCATTCCTGCCGTTATTGCCTATAACAAGCTGGCCTCCATTGCCTCCCAGCATGCAATGCGTCTTGAAGGCTTTGCCGATGAGTTCTCCGCGATCCTGTCGCGTCTGATGGACGAAAGGGGCTAGTCTATGGGTATGGGCTCAATGGGAACACCGGGCGGCTCGCGCAGACGTGGCGCGCGCAGGGCCATTCGTCACCGGCCGGTGGCGGAAATCAACGTGACGCCAATGGTCGACGTCATGTTGGTGCTGCTCATCATTTTCATGGTGTCGGCTCCGATGATGACAGTGGGTGTGCCGCTTGATCTGCCCGAGAGTGCGGCCAATCCGCTGTCGAGCCAGACACAGCCTCTGACCCTTTCCATTCGCAAGGACGGCAGCGTCTATCTGCAGGACCAGCCGGTCGAGTTCGACAAACTCGTCGAAACGCTGCTTGGTGTCGCCAAGAATGGCTACGAGGAACGCATTTTCGTACGCGGGGACAAGGATGCTGATTATGGTTCCATCATGCGTGTGATGGGAGCGATGAATCGCGCCGGTTTCAAGAAGATCGGGCTGGTTAGCACCGAGGAGCTTCGTTAACCTTGAAGAATGTCGGACTTGTTGCGTCGAGTGTTGGGCATGCTGCGGTGTTGGCGTGGGCTCTGATCAGCCTGCCGTCGCCGGGTGCCCATGACGTGAGCGATCTCGAGATCCTGCCGATTGAGCTGGTGTCCGTGTCGGATGTGACCGATGTGGTCAAGGGCCAGTCGACGGCCAAGGTCCAGAAGAAGGTGCAGGAAGCAACCCGCAAGGCGCCGCAGCCGGAAGAGAAAAAGCCCGAGCCAGCGCCAAAGGTTGCTCCGAAGCCCAAACAGGCTGAGCCGCAGAAACAGGCCGAGCCAGAGCAGCCCAAGGCAAAGCCGGAGCCAGCACCGAAGGTGGAGCCGGCTCCGAAGCCCGAGCCGTCACCCAAACCGGAACCTGCGCCAAAGCCGGAACCGGCCCCGAAAGTGGAGCCTGAGAAGAAGGTCGAGCCGCAGCCGGAACCGACGCCAAAGGCAGAGGAAAAGCCGCAACCCGAGCCAACGCCGGAAGAGCCCAAGGAAGCGGCTCCGAAGCCGGTGGCGGCGTTGCCCAAGATCAAGCCGAAGGCACCGCCAAAGCCCCAGAAGCCAGCGGAAGAAAAGCGCAAGTTTGACGTCGATTCTCTCAAGGCTCTGGCCAATCAGGCCGACAGTGCCCAGCCGACACAGAGCGGCGCACAGGATCAGGACGCCTCCTTCGGTTCCAGAAATGGCAAGGACGCGGCTGCCATGACCCAGAGCGAGCTCGATGCCTTGAGGGCGCAGATCGCGCAGTGCTGGTCGCCTCCGGTTGGTGCCGCGGATGCGTCACAATTGGCTGTAAAGATAGAGTTCGGCCTTGATCAGCAGGGCAATGTGAACTGGGGCCCGCAGCCGATCGAGTATCCGGCGAGCCAGTTCGGCGTTGCCGCTGTCGAGAGCGCCATGCGTGCCGTGCGTCGATGTGCGCCTTACACGCTGCCTGCAGACAAATATGATGCATGGCGTCGTGTCCGGATCAATTTTGATCCAAGTGACATGTTCTAGGACCCATTTGCCGGGGAGACGCGAGCCTTTCCGACCCAAAGACTATCAGGATGTTCATTCATCAGACAGGCCGTCAGCGGTCTGGACAGGACAGGACAATTATAGAGATGAAACAGCTTCGACATGCCGGGCCCATCCGGCGCCTCATATGCCATATGACTGTGAAAACCTTCTTGCTGCCATTGCTGGCGGTTGCCATTCTGTCCAGCATGGCCATGGTGCGCCCCAGCTATGCCTTGATCGAAATCGATATCACTCGCGGCAACATTCAGCCGATGCCGATCGCCATAACCGACTTTGACGGTGTTGGGCAGGGCGTGGAGATTTCCAAGGTCGTTGAAGCCGATTTGCAGCGGTCCGGGCTGTTTTCTCCGCTTGATCGCAATACTTTCCTGCAGAAGAACCTGTCCTCCTCGACGGTTCCTTCCTTTCCCAACTGGACGGTGATCAATGCTCAGGCGCTGGTGACCGGTACCGTAAGCCAGGAAGCCGATGGTCGTCTGAAAGCCGAGTTCCGCCTGTGGGACGTCTATGCCGGCAAACAGATGACTGGGCAGCAGTTCTTCACCTCGCCGCAGAACTGGCGCCGGGTTGCGCATATCATTTCCGACGCCATTTACGAACGGCTGACCGGCGAAAAGGGCTATTTCGACACGCGCATCGTGTTTGTCGATGAAAGCGGCCCGAAAGACGCTCGCGTCAAGAAGCTGGCGATCATGGATCAGGATGGTGCCAACGTGCGCTATCTGACCGATGGCCGCGACCTGGTGCTGACGCCACGCTTTTCTCCCACCAAGCAGGAAGTCACCTATATGGCGCTGGAGAACGGCGAGCCGCGTGCCTATCTGCTCAATATCGAGACCGGCCGTCGCTCCGTCGTGGGCCAGTTCCCCGGCATGAGCTTTTCCTCGCGCTTCTCGCCGGATGGCCAGAGCATCGTTCTGAGCCTGCAGCAGGGGGGCGATGCCAACATCTACCGGATGGATCTGCGCAACGGCAAGATTACCCGTCTGACCAACTCGGCGTCCATTGACACCAGCCCGAGTTTCTCTCCGGACGGGCGCTACATCACCTTCGAGAGTGACCGTGGCGGCAAGCAGCAGATTTATGTGATGGGCTCTGACGGGTCCAATGTGCAGCGCATCAGCTTCGGGGATGGCAGCTATTCCACTCCGGTCTGGTCTCCGCGCGGCGACCTCATCGCCTTCACCAAGCAATACAAGGGTGAATTCCAGATCGGCGTGATGCAGACCGACGGGTCGCGTGAACGCACGCTGGTCAGCGGCTTCCACAACGAGGGTCCGACCTGGGCTCCAAACGGTCGGGTCCTGATGTTCTTCTCCGATAGCGGTGGTGCAAACGGCGGTCCGAAGCTCTATTCCATCGATCTCACCGGCCGCAACAAGTTCCAGGTTCCGACGCCAGCCTTCGGGTCCGACCCGGCCTGGTCGCCACTGATCGACTGATACGGTCGCAAAACTGGTCCTGTTTTCATCTCCGGGGCAGCCTGACGGTTGTCCCGGAGATTTTTTGTGGCCGCCTTGTGCCGTTCGGTTGGCTGATACCGGGTGGATGACCCGCCGGCTCTGCCCTTGCGGGGCAGGATTGTGGTGCTCAATCGGTTCTGCGGTGCAAAAGAGCGTAGGATTGCTGTGGACGCGCAATTTGGCAGGGCTGCAAAGGGCCGGTTGGCGCGGTTGCGCCTCAGTGTGGCCATGATTTGATTCGATCAGAGGATCAGGTTGGTTAAGACAAAATGGTTATTAACAGTTTGGTAACCATGTTTGCGAACGGGCGGTTAACCTAAATTTTTTATTATGGCCGCCGAAGAGTAACGATCTCAGACTAAATCTCGAAGGACAATCAGATGTCAAATCGTGCAAAAACTTCCATTCGTGTTGTATTCGGCGTCGCACTGCTGACTGCATTGGCAGCCTGTTCTTCGACGCCAAGCAAATTGGGCGGCGAGGGGCTGAATTCGGCAACCCCTGGCTCGGCTCAGGATTTCGTGGTCAATATCGGCGACCGCGTCTTCTTTGAAACGGACAGTTCCGATCTGAACTATTCCGCCCAGGCAACGCTGGACAAGCAATCTACATGGCTGCAGCAGTATCCGAACTATCGCATTGCGATTGAAGGACACGCCGACGAACGCGGTACACGCGAATACAACATCGCTCTTGGGGCACGGCGCGCCAACGCTGTCCGCAACTATCTCGTATCCAAGGGCATCCAGTCCAACCGGATGACCACCAAGTCCTATGGCAAGGAACGTCCGGTTGCCGTCTGCAACGACATTTCCTGCTGGTCCCAGAACCGCCGCGCGGTTACCACTCTGGCCAATTAAGGGCGGCTCAAGGAAGGGCGGTGTGCCGCTTTTCATCGAGAGCAGGATCTGGCTGGCCAATGGGCAGCTTGAAGCAATTGTATGGAAGGACCGGTTTTCTCGCCGGTCCTTTTTGTTTCATTGCATGGCGCCACACATTTTCCTATATTTGCAGGCACACTTTATGTGTGTAGCTGACATGTTTGCCTGATGGATATGCGGGCTGTGGTGGCCGGTGTCCGGATATCGGATGGTGGTGGCCTCGGGAAGATGTCGGGCTTGTCTGGTCTGGCTGTTTTGATCGTGGAGGCGCTGCGCCGAGTATGGGCAGTCGTTCACATTTGATTTTATGAGGACTTTCATGAACAGGTTTTTGGTTGCCGTGGTGGCTCTGATCGTGAGCGGAAACGGAGCCGCTTTTGCGTCCAGCAACTTTTCTCTCAACGGACTGGCCGAACGGGTCGGAGCTCTGGAAACGCAGGCGTCCAATCATGGGGTTCCCATGCCGCCGATGCCGATTGCACAGTCAGAAAACCGCATCCAGGTGGCCCAGTCGGCCGCCGATCTCGTGGTCCGGGTGGATCGGCTCGAAGAGCAGATGCGTCAGTATAACGGCCAGATTGAGGAACTCAATTTCCGCATTCGTCAGTTGCAGGAGCAGCTGCAGCGTTTTCAGGAAGACAGCGAATTCCGCTTCCAGGATCTGGAAGGGGGCAAAAAGCCTCGTCGCCAGTCCAGCAACCAGACAGCGCCGAGCCAGCCAGCTCCCCAGCAGTTTGACCAGCTTGGCACGCCACCGCAAAATCTTGGTAGCCTGTCCCAGAACCAGATGCCCCAGAATCAGTTGCCTCAGGGCAACGGCGGAGCCGGTACCGATCTGATCGGTCAGGCTCCCGGGGTCAACGGCTCGGCACCTATCGACCTGTCATCGATGCTTGGTGGTGCGGTCAATCCGCCGGCTGATAACGGTTCTTTTGGTCAAGGCCCATCGGGCGGGCTGACTGGCGACCCGAATTCCGACTATGATCTGGCCTACGGCTATATGCTGCAGAGCGACTATATTGCTGCCGAACAGGCCTTTCAGCAGTTTGTCAGCGTCTATGGCCAGGATCGCCGCGCACCGGATGGGTTCTACTGGCTGGGCGAAGCCAAGTTCCAGCAGGGCAAATATCGGGATGCCATCCAGGTGTTTCTGGATGCCTATTCCAAGTATCCCAACGCCCAAAAGTCGCCTGATATGCTGCTGAGAACCGGCATGGCACTGCGCCAGATCAACGAGCGCGATGCGGCTTGTGCAACCTATGAAGAACTGTTGAAGAAATTCCCCAATGCTTCTTCAGCCATCCGCCAGAAAGTTCGGGCTGAGATTCAAAGTGCCAAATGCTGAAGACCACTCCGCAGGGGGTGAAGTGCTGACCAACGACGAGTTGGACGCGGCCTTTTCGACTGTTTTTCCTTTTTCCGATGATTGCCCGCCGACAGGCACGCGGACGCCGCACGCGAGCGCCCGTCCGGTGACTGGGCGGGTGTTGCTTGCGGTGTCCGGTGGTGCCGACTCCCTCTCACTGATGGTTCTGTGCCATGAATGGGTGCAGCGGAACCGGCTTCCAATCCAATTGTTCGTGGCCAGTGTTGATCATCGCTTGCGACCAGAGGCGGCGGATGAATGCGCCTATGTGGCCCGCCTTGCCGCCGAACGAGGCCTTCCCCACCAGACACTCGTCTGGGAAGGGGAAAAATCTCATTCCAATGTGCAGGGCTTGGCGCGCGAGGCGCGCTACCGGTTGCTCTCCGACCATGCCCGTTCCATCGACTGTGGTCATATCGCGATTGCCCACCATCAGGATGATCAGGCGGAAACGCTGATCATGCGCCTGTTGCGCGGCAGCGGGGTAACGGGGCTGTCGGCGATGCGACCGGTACAGCCGTTCGGGGCGGTGACCCTGTTGCGGCCCCTGTTGGGCTTTCCCAAGGCGCGGCTTGTGGCCAGTCTGGTCGCCCGATCCATCACTTGGGCCGAGGATCCGAGCAATCGCAGCCCGGGCTATCTGCGGACGCGGGTGCGCTCGATGCTGCCGATGTTTGCCGCCGAGGGCTGTGATTCTGCCCGTCTGGCCGCGACGGCCCGCCGTCTGCAACGGGCGGAAGATGCGCTCGACGGCATGGTGCAGAATTTCTACCGGCGTTTTGTTTCGGCAGGGCCGGGGCATTCCCTCTATCTGCCGCTGGCCGATCTGCGGGGCCAGCCGGAGGAAATCAGGTTGCGCCTGTTGCGGGCCGTGCTCGGCTTCGTGGCCGGGCCCTCCTATCCGCCGCGGGAAGAGAAGCTGATGGCGCTGGATGAGGCCTTGTGCCAAAAACCGGAGCAGGGACTTTGTGGCTCGCAAGAAACGGGCCTGCCGGGTAAGCGAACCGTTGGTGGCTGCTGTTTCGAGACTGTCGGCGGCCTGTTGTGGGTGTATCGCGAGCTGGGAAGGGAGCTTCAGGCGGTGCCGCTATCGGTTGACGAAGAAGTGAACTGGCTAGGGCTTTATAGCGTAAGGATTTCCGGCAATTGTGATGTGGACGCTTCAATGCGGCTCGTGCTGAGGCCGCTGGGTGCGGAGGGGCGTCGGTGGTTGGTGAAAGAAGGTCACGGGTTCTGTGCTGAGGCGTTCGGGGTGTCATCCGTGCCCAGAGGGGCGCTTGAGGCGCTTCCTTCCGTATGGCTGGCCGGTCGACCCGTTCATGTCAAGGACTGGACCAATGGTGAACCAATCGAAGGCATCGAGTTGGAATTTGAGGAAAAAGATGCAAAATTCGGGTCAAATGAAACGATAGAGTAAATCTTATTACTATATTAGTGCAGAAAAGGGGGGGACTTGCCTTGGCAAGTTCCCATCGAGACCCTAAATTCATCGAAGAATAATCAAGGGCGCCGGACGGGATTTTACGAAATTCTCTGGCTGCCGCGAAATTCTGGCCTGACGGAGGGTGGTGTGAAAGCTTCAAGGCGCTCACTGCGGGCCAGTCAGAAGAGAGAGAAGGGTCGTTTTCTGGAACAGAGCGATCCTCTTTCTGAGGAACCAAGGGATAACATATGAACGCGAATTTCCGCAGTCTGGCTTTGTGGGTCATCATCGGCCTGTTGCTGGTGGCATTGTTCCAGCTGTTTCAAAGCCCGGCGCAACAAGCCAATTCTCAGGAGATTCCATTTTCGCAGTTTGTAACTGATGTGCAGCAGGGTCGTGTCAAGGCTGTCACGATCGTTGGCCAGCAGGTCTCGGGACAAATGTCGGACAGCAGTAGTTTCCAGACTTATCTGCCGCAGAATGACACGACGCTTATCCCGCTGCTGCAAGAAAATGGTGTTTCCATTACTGCCAAACCTCAGACGGAGAGCTTCTCGCTGCTCAATGCGCTGATTTCCTGGTTCCCGATGATCCTCATTCTCGCGGTCTGGATCTTCTTCATGCGACAGATGCAGGGCGGCGGCAAGGCCATGGGATTTGGTAAATCCAAGGCCAAGCTTCTGACCGAAGCGCAGGGCCGCGTCGTGTTTGACGATGTCGCCGGTGTTGATGAAGCCAAGGAAGACCTTCAGGAGATCGTCGAGTTCCTGCGTGATCCGCAGAAATTCCAGCGCCTCGGTGGTCGCATTCCGCGCGGCGTGCTGCTTGTCGGTCCTCCGGGTACCGGTAAGACCCTGCTTGGCAAGGCCATTGCTGGTGAGGCAAACGTGCCGTTCTTCTCGATCTCCGGTTCCGATTTCGTTGAAATGTTCGTCGGTGTGGGCGCCTCCCGTGTGCGCGACATGTTCGAGCAGGCCAAGAAGAACGCCCCTTGCATCATCTTCATCGACGAAATCGACGCGGTGGGTCGCCATCGTGGTGCCGGTCTTGGTGGTGGCAACGACGAACGCGAGCAGACGCTCAACCAGTTGCTGGTCGAGATGGACGGCTTTGAAGCCAACGAGGGCGTTATCCTTGTGGCTGCAACCAACCGTCCCGACGTTCTTGACCCTGCTCTGATGCGCCCGGGCCGTTTCGACCGTCAGATCGTTGTTCCGAACCCGGATATCACCGGTCGCGAAAAGATCCTCAAGGTGCACATGCGCAATGTGCCGCTGGCCCCGGATGTGGATCTGAAGACCCTTGCACGCGGTACGCCGGGCTTCTCGGGTGCCGACCTGATGAACCTCGTCAACGAAGCTGCGCTGCTGGCTGCGCGCCGGGATCGCCGACTGGTCTCCATGGCCGAGTTCGAGGATGCCAAGGACAAGGTGATGATGGGTGCCGAGCGCCGTACTCTGGTGATGAGCGATGAGGAAAAGAAACTCACCGCCTATCATGAAGCCGGCCACGCTCTTGTTGCGCTGCACATGCCTGCATCCGATCCGATCCACAAGGCCACCATCATTCCGCGCGGTCGTGCGCTGGGCATGGTGATGCGTCTGCCGGAAAAGGATCAGGTGTCCCTGACCCGCGCCAAATGCTACGCCGACCTTGCGGTCGCCATGGGTGGTCGCGTCGCTGAAGAGCTGATCTTCGGCTATGAGAAGGTCACTTCCGGTGCTTCCGGTGACATCCAGATGGCAACGCGCCTCTCCAAGGCCATGGCTACACAGTTCGGCATGTCCGATCTTCTGGGGCCGCTGCTCTATGCCGAGAATGAGGAAGAGGTCTTCCTTGGTCACTCGGTTGCCAAGCAGCAGAATGTCTCCGATGACACCCAGAAGCTGGTGGACGCAGAGATCAAGCGGTTTGTCGATGAGGGCTACAAGAAGGCTCAGGAAATTCTGACCGAGCACAAGGATCAGCTGGAAATCATCGCGCAGGGACTTCTGGAATATGAAACCCTCAGCGGGCAGGAAATCCGCGACCTTCTGGAAGGTACGCCTCCTATCCGCGAAAGCGATGACGAACCGTCCGCTCCCAAGGGATCGGCCGTGCCGTCCGCAGGCACCATCAAGAAGGGCCCCGAGCCCGAGGCTCCTCAGGGCGGTGCCGAGCCGCATCCCGAAGCCTGATTGATCAAGACCAACAGACAGGAAAGCGCCCCTTCGAGGGCGCTTTTTTGTTGCCTTGTTGCTGTGCTGTTGTGGCTTCAAGGGGCGTTGGCAGGGTTCGGCAAGATGTAACAACAGGAAACAAAGATTGAATAAGCGAACCTGAATTCCAGCCCGAATTGCCGTATAAAGAAACCGAGGTTGGCGAAGCATTTACGGGACCTTAGAGAGTCCTCCCGTATAGTCGCTTGGCTACAGGATGTTTATTGAACGGCTGGCACCCCGGGGGCTTCGTGAGCGGAGCGCGTGTGCGGTCGGCCAATTTTTGCCGCTTGAAAGGTTTGTTGAGACTGATGGCTAAATATTTCGGAACGGACGGTATTCGAGGCTGCGCCAATCGTTTTCCAATGACGCCGGAAATTGCAATGAAGGTCGGTATGGCGACTGGCAAGATCTTCCGGCGGGGGGACTTCCGCCATCGTGTTGTGATCGGGAAGGACACGCGGCTGTCCGGCTACATGCTGGAGCCCGCACTTACCGCTGGGCTGACGGCGATGGGCATGGATGTCTTCCTTCTGGGGCCGGTACCGACGCCGGGCGTTGCCATGTTGACCCGCTCCCTGCGGGCGGATCTTGGTGTGATGATTTCCGCTTCGCACAATCCCTATCAGGACAACGGCATCAAGCTGTTTGGCCCGGACGGCTACAAGCTGTCTGACGCGATCGAGGCGGAGATCGAGGAACTGATCGAAACCGACATGCTGAGCAGTCTGGTGAATCCGGAGCGGCTGGGCCGCACCAAGCGCATCGACAGTGTCTATGACCGCTATATCGAATTTGCCAAGCGCACCATGCCAAAGGATCTGTCGCTGGAAGGGCTTCGCGTGGTTATCGATTGTGCCAACGGGGCGGCCTATCGTGTGGCGCCTGATGCACTGTGGGAGCTGGGTGCCGAAGTGGTCAAGATCGGTGTCGATCCCAATGGCTTCAACATCAATGACAACTGTGGCTCGACCTCAGTCGGGGCGCTGGTGTCCAAGGTGCGGGAAGTTCGCGCCGATATCGGCATTGCGCTCGATGGCGACGCCGACCGGGTGATCATCGTTGATGAAACCGGCACGGTGGTGGATGGCGATCAGCTGATGGCCGTTGTTGCCGAAAGCTGGTTCCGGGAAGGACTGCTGACGGCGCCGGGCATCGTCGCAACCGTGATGTCGAACCTTGGTCTCGAGCGCTATCTCAAGAGCCTCAAGCTTTCGCTGGTGCGCACCAAGGTCGGGGACCGTTATGTGGTCGAGCATATGCGCAAGCATCATTACAATGTGGGTGGCGAGCAGTCCGGCCACATCGTGCTGAGCGACTATTCCACCACCGGTGACGGCTTGATTGCTGCCCTGCAGATACTGGCCGTGGTCGTGAAGATGGGCAAGCCAGTCAGCGAGGTGTGCAACCGGTTCGAGGCCGTTCCGCAATTGCTCAAGAATGTGCGCTTCCAGGAAGGCGCGCCGCTGGAAACCGAGGCGGTCAAAAAGGCGATTGAAGCCGGCGAAAGCAAGCTGGGTAGCAATGGCCGACTGGTCATCCGCAAATCCGGCACCGAGCCGCTCATCCGCGTAATGGCGGAAGGTGACGACTTCGATCTGGTCGAACAGGTGGTTGATGACATTTGCGGTGAGGTGCGCAAGGTCAGCGCCTCCTAGACACGAAGGGCCGGGTCTTCAATTGGGTCTTGCGTTCATTGCCGATAGAAGAAAAGCCGCTGCGGTTGTCCGGGCGGCTTTTCTGATTCTGCGATCAGTTTGGTTCAAGCGGCTTTCAGGCCTGCTGTTTGCTTGCTCGTCTGCCGGGGCGGCTGCTGATGGCCACACCTGCGAGGATGATGACAAAGCCAAGCCAGACGACCCAGGTGAGGCTTTCCCCAAGAAACAGGATGCCACCAAGCGCCGTGGCGACTGGGATCAGATAGTTGCTGGTGGCCAGAAAGGTTGCCGTGGTTTGCGATAGCAGCACGAACACCATGAGGGTCGCCAGTGCCGTTGGCACGATGCCCAGATAGATGAGGATCAGCCACAGGTGCGCAGGAGCGGCGAGCAGGGTGTCGATCGGCTCGAGAACCAGCCCGGCGATCAGCAGCAACAGGGAAGAGGTCGCAACGACAGCGGTTGCCTTATCCAGATTGTCCGCAGGAGGGATCATTCGCGAGGACACCGTGTTCATGGCGTAACACAGGCTGCAGAAGAAGATTGCCAGTTCACCGAGCAGTTGCAGGGTGTGTTCGGAAGAGCTCGGGCCAGTTTCAGGCTTGATAATCAGCACAAGACCGGCAAAACCGATGAGAAACCCCAGGGCTTTGCTGCGGGTCATCCTCTCGTCCGGCAGAAGGAAGTGAGCCAGCCCCAGAACCGACAGCGGCACCGTTCCTATGAGGATGCCGGCGATGGCCGAGCTGGTATATTGTGATCCCCAGGCCAGAAAGACAAAGGGTACGGCGGAGCTGATGAGGGCCAGCCAGATGACCCATGGGATGTGATGTCGACCCAGCGACCACGGCTTCTTGACGATCAGCACGCGATAGAGGATGAGAGCGACCGCACCCGAGCTTACCCGCGCCGCAGTCAGCCAGATCGGAGTGAGTTCAGTGGCGATGACACGCGTCAGGATGATGGCCGATGCCCAGCAAAGGATGAGAAAGGCCAGAATGAGCCAGTGGCGGATGGAATGTGTCTGCATGATTGCCCGGAAATCCGTAAAGGAGGGTGCTGCACAGGCTATAGCGGTTTGCGCCCGGCGTTGGCAAGGGATTGCGGCCAAAATGGATGTATAGTGCACCTTTCGTCGCGGCTCTCAGGGGAGGGATGTTCAGGTGGCTTTCGGTGCGGTAATACTTTATTAAGAATAAAATTTGCAATTTGCATAAATTTATCTACCCCAAATTACTCTCATCACCATTTCTTGATGTATTTATGTTTAATAATCGTAGTTAATCCAGTATTAAGAAAATTCTGTGATCTTTTCTCTTGAGTGAAATCTCCAATTCACGTTCAAACCTTTGTGTCGAGAGGAAAAGAGATGAGCAGCCTCAAAAAAAATCTGTTTTTGAGTGTGTTCGGGGCCGCTATGTCAGCTTCTGTTGCTTTTGCAGCGGATTTGCCTGCGCCGCCGGTCATTGAATACGAACCCGAAGCCGTCGTTGAAATTGGTTCAGGATGGTATCTGCGTGGAGACCTTGGTGTTGCTGCCTATGCTGGTGGCAATGGATCCTGGCTTCCTTCTGCGGGGAGTGATCCCAAGTTCTATAATGAAAAGATCAATAACGGCTGGTTGGCCGGGATTGGTGCCGGTTATTATTTCACCGACAAGCTTCGCGGTGACATAACCCTCGATTATCATGGCAAGGCAAAATACACCGGCGACGCGATTTGCACCAACGTCGGCTGTAATGCCCTTGCTGCCACCACCGAAACGGTCAAGTTCAGTGCCTGGACGCTGATGTTGAACGGCTACTATGACTTCGGTCACTGGAATTCCATCACGCCTTATGTCGGCGCCGGTGCCGGTGTGGCCTATCTCAGAGCAACCGATTACAACAGCTCTGATCCGACCACCCAGATCTTCGGCAACCACGCCAAGTTCAATTTTGCATGGAACGTGATGGCTGGTGCCGCCTTCGATATCAGCGACAGAATGAAACTGGATGCGAACTATCGCCTGATGTCATTCGGTCGCGCCGAAACCGGCCACTCGTCGGATCCTGCCCAGACGAATCCGGTCAAGTTCTCGGATCTCTATGCACATGAGTTCCGCGTCGGTCTGCGCTACGATCTGAACTAGAATGAGCTGAGCTGCCTGTCAGTCCCGCGCTCGCCCGTGTCGACATGCTGTTTGTCATCGGGTTGGAATCGGTCCTGGACGAAGTCTGGCAGTTTGCTGAAAGCTCCTCTCGATGAAGGCGTTCATCTTCTGGTGAACGCCTTTTTCGATTTCAGGATCATTTGGTGATCCATTGTCGCCTTGGTGATGCCCTATTGTGCGCCAAAACTGCAACGGCTGCTGCAATCTGGTGATCAACACAGAAAATCCGTTTGACGCCTCTCATAAAGGGGAGTAATCCGGTCTGTGGGACACCTCTCCCCAACGAGAGGCAACTATCTGTGAGGGTAGCTTTCATGAGCGACATGACTACACCGGCCGTGCGGCCGAACAATACCCATTTCTCTTCTGGCCCATGCTCCAAGCGTCCAGGTTGGTCTTTCGACAGCCTGTCTGATGCGCCGCTGGGCCGCTCCCACCGCGCAAAACTTGGCAAATCCAAGCTGCAGGAATCCATCGACCTGACACGCGAAGTGCTTGGCGTTCCCGCCGACTATCGCATTGGCGTTGTGCCTGCGTCCGACACCGGCGCCGTCGAAATGGCCCTGTGGTCCCTGCTTGGGGCTCGCGGTACCGATATTCTCGTCTGGGAAAGCTTTGGTGCGGGCTGGGCAACCGACGTTGTCAAGCAGCTCAAGCTGGACGATGTGCGGGTGATGAAGGCCGACTACGGTCAGATCCCCGATCTCGGCGCGGTTGATTTTTCCCGCGACGTTGTCTTCACCTGGAACGGCACCACCTCTGGTGTGCGCGTGCCAAACGGTGACTGGATCGCAGCAGACCGCGAAGGCCTGACCATTTGCGATGCCACCTCTGCTGCCTTTGCCCAGGATCTTGACTGGGAAAAGCTCGATGTTGTCACCTACAGCTGGCAGAAGGTGCTGGGTGGGGAAGCTGCTCACGGCATGCTGATCCTGTCGCCACGCGCTGTCGAGCGTCTTGAGAGCTACACCCCTGCATGGCCGATGCCGAAGATTTTCCGCATGACCAAGGGTGGTAAGCTGATCGAGGGTATCTTCCGCGGTGAAACGATCAATACGCCTTCCATGCTCTGCGTCGAGGACTATATCGACGCGCTCAAATGGGCCAAGGAAATCGGCGGGCTTGACGGTCTGATGAAACGGGCCAACGCCAACCTTGCCACCTTGGAAGCGTGGGCTGACCAGTCCGACTGGATCGACTTCCTCGCCAAGGACAAGGCCATCCGCTCCAACACCTCCGTGTGCTTTACCATCAAGGACAAGGATGTTGCTGCGTTGGATGCCGATGCTCAGGCGAAATTCGCCAAGGCTCTGGTTGCCCGCCTTGAAAAGGAAGGCGTTGCCTATGATATCGGCGCCTATCGCGATGCGCCGACCGGTCTGCGTATCTGGGCTGGTGCCACGATCGAGGCTTCCGATCTGGAAGCCCTGACCCATTGGCTCGACTGGGCTTTTGCCCAGGAAAAGGCAGCTCTCTGATTAGAGCAGGGGCTTTGTGTCTCAAAGGCCGAATTGACGGCCCTGCCTGGCAGGGCCGTTGCAAGATCCCGTTATCACATTTTGTTTCATGCAGCCTGCAGCGCCGGGGAGTTGGCGCGCGTTGCAAACCAGTGAGGATAATCCCATGGCTAAAGTGCTTATTTCCGACAGTCTGTCTCCGACCGCCGTTCAGGTCTTCAAGGACAAGGGCGTTGAGGTCGACTACATGCCGGACCTTGGCAAGGACAAGGACAAGCTGATCGAGATCATCGGTCAGTATGACGGTCTGGCCATCCGCTCTGCCACCAAGGCAACCGAAAAGGTGATTGCTGCTGCCGACAATCTCAAGGTCATTGGTCGCGCCGGTATCGGTGTTGACAACGTGGATATCGAGAAGGCCACCCAGCGCGGTATCATCGTGATGAACACGCCGTTCGGTAACTCCATCACCACTGCAGAGCATGCCATTGCCATGATGTTCGCCGTTGCCCGCCAGATTCCGGCTGCCGACGCTTCAACACAGGCTGGCAAATGGGAAAAATCCAAGTTCATGGGTGTCGAGATCACATCCAAGACCCTTGGCATCATCGGCTGCGGCAACATCGGGGGCATCGTGGCCACCCGCGCTGTCGGTCTCAAGATGAAGGTTCTGGCGTTCGATCCGTTCCTGTCGCCTGAGCGCGCCGTTGAGCTGGGCGTCGAGAAGGTCGAACTTGAAGATCTGTTCAAGCGGGCCGACTTCATTTCCCTGCATACACCGCTCACCGACAAGACCCGCAACATTGTTTCCGCCGAGGCGATCACCAAGATGAAGGACGGTGTCCGCATCATCAACTGCGCCCGTGGCGGTCTGGTCGATGAAGAAGCTCTGGCCGAAGCCATCAAGTCCGGCAAGGTCGCTGGCGCCGCCTTTGACGTGTTCACCAATGAACCAGCCAAGGAAAACGTGCTGTTCGGTCTGCCGAACGTGGTCTGCACACCGCATCTTGGCGCTTCTACGTCGGAAGCTCAAGAGAATGTTGCCATTCAGGTGGCTGAGCAGATGGCTGACTATCTGGTCAACGGGGCCGTTTCCAATGCCCTCAACATGCCGTCGATCACTGCTGAGGAAGCACCGCGCCTGACGCCGTTCGTCAAGCTGGCCGATCAGTTGGGCTCCTTTGCCGGTCAGCTGACCGAAAGCGGCCTCAAGGGTATCCGCATCGAGTATGAGGGCGATGTTGCCGAGATGAACACCCGCGCGCTGACCTCTGTCGTGCTGGCTGGTGTTCTCAAGCCGCTGTTGCAGACCGTCAACATGGTCTCTGCTCCGGCTGTTGCGCGGGAGCGGGGCGTCACCATCGAGGAAACCCGTCGCGAACAGCAGGGTAACTACGAAAACTACATCCGTTTGACGCTGGTGACCGAGCGCCAGGAACGCTCTGTGGCTGGTACGGTGTTTGGCGATTCCAAGCCGCGTATCATCCAGATCAAGGGCATCAACATGGAAGCCGAGCTGGGCGAGAACATGCTCTACATCACCAACAAGGACAAGCCGGGCTTCATTGGCCGTCTTGGCACATTGCTTGGCAAGGCAGAGCTCAACATCGCAACCTTCAATCTGGGCCGCAAGCAGGCTGGTGATGATGCCATCGCACTGATCGAGATCGACGGCGCGATCAGCGATAAGGTGATTGCCGAAATCGAGGCTCTGGAAGGCGTGGTTCAGGCCAAGGCCCTGAAGTTCACCGTCTAGGATTATCGCCCGGCTTTAGGGCCCTGCGAGCAAGATATTAGGAGGGCGTTCTGGATCTGTCGGGTCCGGAACGCCCTTTTACTTTGGCTGGCTGAGTCCTTTGCGGGTGGATTCGTGCCGGTTTCATGGCCATGGTCTGGCAATATCCGGGTGCAGGCCGTCCGTTACTGTGCAAATGCAGCAAAAAGCGCAAAAATATGTAGGATCAGTGGTGTTCAAGGCTTTGAAAAGTCGGTTTCCCACTCGCTTCACATCAAAGAATTGTCTATAGTCCAGCTCGCTTGGTGAGGTGGTTTCTGCCCTGTGGTAGCGGAACCCGGTCATCAAGGGGTGTGCCTTGTCAGATAAGGCGCGTTTCCATGGGATTGGGTTGGCCGGTGTGTTTGCCCCGGCCTGATTTCCCGTTATCTCCTAGTCTGCTTTTGTGAAGCAATCGGGCCGATCCCTCTCAAACATAACGTGATTAAAGGAGCTCGCATCGATGGCAAATGTTGTGGTCGTCGGGTCGCAGTGGGGCGACGAGGGAAAAGGCAAGATTGTAGACTGGTTGTCGGAGCGAGCCGATATCGTGGTGCGCTTTCAGGGCGGCCATAACGCTGGCCATACGCTGGTGATCGATGGTGTCAGCTACAAGCTCAGCCTTCTGCCATCTGGTGTGGTTCGTCCCGGCACCATGGGTGTGATTGGCAACGGCGTGGTGCTTGATCCCCATGCGCTGGTTGCCGAGATCGCTCGTCTGGGCGCTCAGGGCGTCAAGGTTTCTCGCGACAATCTGCGCATTGCCGAAAATGCTACCCTCATTCTGTCGCTGCACCGTGAACTTGATGCAATGCGTGAGGAAGCCGCTTCTGCCGGTACCAAGATCGGCACCACCAAGCGCGGCATCGGCCCTGCATATGAAGACAAGGTTGGCCGTCGTGCCGTGCGCGTCATGGATCTTGCTGATCCTGATACGCTGCCTGCGAAGATCGACCGTCTGCTTGCTCACCACAACCCGCTGCGCCGTGGTCTCGGAGTGGAAGAAATCAAGCGTGAAGACATCTTCGAAGAACTGATGAGCGTTGCCGACCAGGTGCTGCCGTTCATGGACCAGAGCTGGCGTCTTCTCGACCAGGCGCGCAAGGCTGGCAAACGGATCCTGTTCGAAGGAGCGCAGGGCGCTCTGCTCGACGTGGATCATGGCACCTATCCGTTCGTGACCTCCTCGCACACCTCTGCCGGTCAGGCCGCTGCCGGTTCTGGCATCGGGCCTTCAGCGCTCAACTATGTTCTGGGTATCACCAAGGCCTACACCACGCGCGTTGGCGAAGGGCCGTTCCCGACAGAGTTGTTTGACGAAGTTGGTGCCTTCCTAGGCGAAAAGGGCCATGAGTATGGCGTGGTCACCGGCCGTAAACGCCGGTGTGGCTGGTTCGATGCGGTGCTGGTTCGTCAGACCGTTTGCACCTCCGGTATCACCGGCATTGCCCTGACCAAACTGGATGTGCTTGACGGGCTGGAAGAAATCAAGATATGCGTCGGCTATATGCTGGATGGCGAACGAATCGATTATCTGCCTGCTTCGCAGGGGGCTCAGGCTCGGGTGGAACCGATTTATGAAACCCTTGAAGGCTGGTCTGAATCAACTGCGGGCGCTCGCAGCTGGAAGGAGCTTCCGGCTCAGGCAGTCAAATATGTCCGTCATGTAGAAGAGTTGATCGGTGCGCCGGTTGCTCTGCTCTCGACCAGTCCTGAACGTGAAGACACGATTCTCGTGCAGGATCCGTATCAAGACTAGCATGGGGTTGCCTATTGTCTTGGTTGGTGCGATCTTTTGTGTTCAGATGGTTCCGGCGGACAAGCAAATGGAATAGGAAATGGCGGACTATTACGCAATTTTGAAGCGGGCTGTAGAGGCGGTGCCATCCCAAACAAGGGAACAGCGCCAGACGATCTACGACAAGGCGCGCAAGGCGCTTTTGACGAAGCTTCAGAATATGGATCCGCCATTGGCCCCAGCCGATATCTCCAAACAGCGCATGGCACTGGAGGAGGCAATCAGGGCTGTCGAGCGGGATTTGAGCGAAAGCAGCGAAAAGGCTGCCGAACCGGTTCAGGTCTCTGCTGGCTCTGAAGAGACACATGCAGGGCGCGGACCTGTTCAGGATACCGCGCCCGCTGTTCGGGCTGAGACGGGTGTGCCCGCTCCGGCCACGCCGATGGCTTCTGTTGCCCCATCGGCTCCAAAGGAGCGGCCGAAATCCGAGCCGCCGGAGCCTCGATCGTCTTCCGACAAGGTTGTGCGCCGGGCCGGGCAGGATGTTCTCAAGAATGCCGTGCGTGACGCCAATGCGTTGGGAGAAGCCAGCAAGAAGGCGGTCAACAAGGCACGGGATGCTGCCGACGCTGTTGGCGAAGAACGCGACAGTGGCGAGGCTGCCCGCATTGAGCCAACACTCGGTGATGCGGTGGTTTCCCAATCAAAAACATACAAGCGCTCCAGCATTGAAGATGGCGTTTCCGATCGCCGCGGCTATTCGTCCAGTGATGATGGCGAAGAGGCAAGGAAGCCGAAATTCGGCATGATCGCTGTCGTGCTGGTCGTCGTTGGCGTTCTGGCGGGCAGCGGCTATCTGCTCTATGCCAACAAGGATGCCTTTCTGTCGTCCGGTTCGGAGAGTGTGACTGAGCGCGTCGATACGAATGCCGGTGCCGGTCAGGTCGTTGGCAAGACGGACCCCGGAAAAGACGGTGCTGCTTCCGACATGGAAGCCAAATCGGTCAGAACAATTACGGTGACCCCGCCCGGAACCGGCGACGGCGCCGCCGCCGATGATGGCGCGGCAGCGGATGCTGCCACTGCGCCTGCGGGCTCTGGCGACACTGCAGCAAATGGAACCGCGGCTGATGATGCCAGCGCTTCCAACGCCGGCATTCCGGTGGCTCAGCGGTCTATCCTCTACGAAGAACCCGGCAGCGATGGCCAACCGGGCTCGGCCAGTGGTGGCGAAGTGGTCTGGAAGCTGGAAGGCACCGGGGATGATGCTGTCGTGAGGATCGATGCGACGATCCCAGATCGGAGCATGTCCTTTGACATCACCATCAAGAAGAATCTGGATGCAGAGTTGCCGGCTTCCCACCTCATCGAAATATCTGCCTCGCGCGCAGACGGGGATCCTTCTCGGGCGATTGTCAAGATTCCGGGCCTCATTCTCAAGCCGACGGAACAGAGCCGTGGTGAAGGACTTGTCGGGGCGGCCATCCGCATCGCTGATGATCTGCACTGGGTTGCCCTGACGTCTGGCGAGCGGGAAGAGCGGTATAATCTTGAACTGCTGCACCTGCGCGGCTGGATCGATATTCCCATCCAGTATCAGTCGGGGCGACGTGCGATCCTGACGCTGGAGAAGGGGGATGCTGGCGACAAGGTGATCACCGATGCCATCGAGGCCTGGACAGGTCAGTGATGGCCCCTCTTGCTGTGGAGGCAGATCCCGGTTGTCGGGGTATGTCCCAAGGCAGATCGGACCAGGATACCAAAAAGCCTGCTGCAGGAGATCTGCGGCAGGCTTTTTAAATGGAATAGTCCGACGGTAGGCGTCGATTGTCGCTTGGGCAAGGCAATCAGGCGTCTTCGAGCGCCTTTGCAGCTGCGTCCTGAACCTCTTTCTGTACCTTCTCGAAGGCGCGAACCTCGATTTGACGAATGCGTTCGCGGCTGACGTTGAATTCTTCGGACAGCTCTTCAAGGGTTGCCGGCTTTTCTGCCAGACGGCGGGCTTCGAAAATGCGCCGTTCGCGGTCGTTGAGAACATCCAGCGCGTTGGTCAGGAGACCCATGCGGTGATCATATTCTTCCTTGTCGGCCAGAACGGTTTCCTGACTGTCACTGTCATCCACCAACCAATCCTGCCATTGTCCGCTTTCTCCGTCGGCTTTGAGTGGAGCGTTCAGGGAGGCATCGCCCGAAAGGCGACGGTTCATGGAGATGACTTCCTCGTTGCTGACACCGAGTTTCTCGGCGATATAATCGACCTGATCGGGTTTGAGGTCGCCGTCTTCGAGTGCCTGGATCTGGCCTTTCACCTTGCGCAGGTTGAAGAACAGACGTTTCTGGTTGGCGGTTGTACCCATTTTGACGAGGGACCAGGAGCGCAGGATATATTCCTGAATGGAAGCGCGAATCCACCACATGGCATAGGTGGCAAGGCGGAAGCCCTTGTCTGCGTCGAAGCGCTTGACGGCCTGCATCAGGCCAACGTTGCCTTCGGAGACGACTTCACTGACGGGAAGACCATAGCCGCGATAACCCATGGCGATCTTGGCAACCAGACGCAAATGGCTGGTCACCAGCTTGTGTGCGGCATTCTTGTCGCCATAATCGGCGTAACGCTTGGCCAGCATGTATTCTTCCTGCGGCTCAAGCATGGGAAAACGTCGGATTTCGTTAAGATACCGGCTCAATCCTCCTTCAGAGGAGAGCACTGGAACATTACCTGTAGAATCTTTAGCCATATGAATTACTCCTCTTATCCCCCAATGCGGCAGGACGAGTTGCGCAGCCGGGAGGCCTGCGGACATACCCAATATAGAGAGAATTACGACAATTACAGGGCCTCGACTCGATTAATTCGACATTTTTTTCAATGCTTTCATTACATTTTGTAAATCTTTCGGCATTTCGCTCTGAAATGTCATGGTTTCACCCGTGATGGGGTGGGCGAAGCCGAGTAGACCGGCGTGCAACGCCTGTCGCTTTCTCTTCTCGATGTGGCGGGCCAGCGTGTCGGGCAACTTGTTGAGCTTGGACTTGAAGCCCTGGCCATATTCCGGGTCGCCGATGAGCGGGTGGCCGATGTGGGCCATGTGCACGCGGATCTGATGGGTGCGTCCCGTTTCCAGACGGCATTCGACCAGCGAGGCCAGCACTTCGCCTTCCGAGGCGAATTCCTCCAGCACCCGATAGTGGGTGATGGCCTGACGGCCGCCATTCTTGAGCACCTTCTGCTTGAGGCGATTGTGCTGTGAGCGGCCGATCTGGGTGTCGATGGTGCCCTTCTTGCTCTTGAGCTGGCCCCAGACGAGAGCCTGATAGGCACGAACCAGCGGCCCGGAGCGTCCGTGGTCGGCAAACTGGTCGCTGAGCCCCTTGTGGGCGGCGTCAGTCTTGGCAACCACCAGCAGACCCGAGGTTTCCTTGTCCAGCCGATGGACGATGCCGGGGCGCTTAACGCCGCCAATGCCGGAGAGGCTGTCGCCGCAATGATGGATAAGGGCGTTGACCAGCGTGCCGGTCCAGTTGCCAGCCGCAGGGTGAACGACAAGGCCAGCAGGCTTGTTGATGACAATCAGCTCGTCGTCCTCATAGATGACCTCAAGCGGGATGTCCTCGCCCAGCGGCGTCGGATCCTCGGGTGGGGGCAGGATCAGTGTTATACGATCCCCCACATTGACCCGCTGGTTCGGCTCCAGTATCGTCCGCTCCGGCTGATCCGGGCGGGCAATGGAAACCTGGCCTTCCTTGATCAGGCTTTTGAGGCGTGAGCGGGAGTGGCGGTCTTCCTTTTCGGCGATATAGGCGTCCAGGCGCTTTCCGGCATCGGCTTCATCGACATCGAAAGTCAGGATTTCATTTTCACTAGCAGAAGTAGAGTCAGACATGGTGCAACAAAACAACGACGAACAAATGCCCGGCGATGAGTCCTTTCAGAGCCCGGAAATGCTGGATGTTCAGCGCAAGATACGCATGATGGTTCTCTCTTCGGTCCTCATCATGGTTCTTGGCATCTTTTCCATACTTGGAGTTATTGTTTACAAGAGCGTAGCCAATAATGAAAGTGGCGGAAATGGTCAAGCCAATGTGGTGGCAACGGGCAATCAGCTGAAAGCAGGCGAGAGCATCCGTTCAATGCTTGTCGAGAATGGCACGGTCTATCTTCTGGTCGACGGCAAGGACATGACATCGCTGATGCTGGTGGACAAGAAATCCGGTGCAGTGACACGTCGGATCGAGTTTATTCCACAGGCCGAATGAATATTCACAGGTTCGTCAAATTCGTCTCTTGCGCTTTGAGACAAAGCTTTCTATAAACCGCCTCACCGATTGCTAAGCGCCCTTCGTCTAGCGGTTAGGACGCCGCCCTTTCACGGCGGTAACACGGGTTCGAGTCCCGTAGGGCGTACCAATCCTTACCAAAGCCCTCGCAACTTGTTTGGTTGCGAGGGCTTTTGTCATTTGTGGATGACGGTCGTCCGTGTCGGGCGTCTAACCCATGAAAGCGGTTCATCAGTCCTATCGACATTGCCAGCCTAATCCGGAACACTGCAGGGTGTAGAATCGCGATCGTGTTTTCGGCTTCCATGTTGATCATGCTGGCCTGCATGAAAGTCCGCTATGCCATGGAATGAAACCCCAACCAAAGGAATTGCATCCGATGATCAAACGAAAACTGGGACAGGGATTTGAAGTTTCGGCACTGTCGCTGGGATGCATGGGATATGGTAAGTCCCGTGACATTCCCGATCGTCCGGAGATGATTGCCCTGTTGCGCAGCGCCTTTGAGCGCGGCATGGACTTTTTTGATACCGCAGAAGTTTACGGTCCGTGGACCAACGAGGAAATGGTTGGGGAAGCTCTGGCGCCGATGCGGCAGGAGGTCAAGATTGCAACCAAGTTTGGCTGGAACATCGACCAGTCCACCGGCGAGCATCTGGGGGGTGTCAACAGCCGGCCCAAGCAGATCCGGAGTGCCGTGGAGGGTAGCCTCAGGCGGCTCGGCACGGACTATATCGATCTGTGCTATCAGCATCGTGTTGATCCCGATGTGCCAATGGAGGATGTGGCCGGGACGGTGAAGGATCTGATTGACGAAGGCAAGGTGTTGCATTTCGGTTTGTCGGAGGCGGGGGCCAAATCCATTCGCAGGGCCCATGCGGAACAGCCTGTGGTCGCACTGCAGAGCGAATATTCCCTGTGGACCCGCGATCCGGAAAAGGAGGTGCTGACCGTGCTTGAAGAACTGGGGATCGGTCTCGTCGCCTTCAGTCCGCTCGGCAAGGGCTTCCTTACGGGCAAACTCGATGGCAGCACCAGCTTCAACGAGTTCGATACGCGGCGCAATTTTCCTCGCTTTTCCAAGGAGGCCATGGCTGCGAACAAGGCTCTGGTCGAGCTGATCCATGCGATCGGTGACAAATATGGCGCGACACCGGCTCAGGTGGCACTTGCCTGGTTGTTAGCGCAGAAGCCATGGATCATTCCGCTTTTCGGCACGCGCAAACTGGAACGTTACGAGGAAAATGTCGGCGCTCTGGCGGTGTCGCTCAGCGCTGATGATTGCGAAGAGATCGAAGCGGCCAATATCAAGATCGAGGGGGCACGCTATCCGGATGCGCTCATGAAGCTTTCCTATCTGTGAATTCGAGCGGTGACGGACGATGTGCGATGCTCCGTCGTCGCCTCTTCCTCCGCGGGGAAGAGCGCCCTTTCCCGGCGGTGCTACCGGGTCATGCGGCTCAATCGACCGGGAAAAGGGGGCTGTGCTCGACTGTTGTTCGCATTGTTGTTTAAATCTCTGGTTTCTCATGCTTTTCCGTTTGAAACAGAGAGCTTGCGGGTTTAACGTGCCGGGCATCACAAAAGCTTCATAAAGTGAGGAGCTGCCGGTTGTCTGGCTGCCTCTATCGCGTCTGGAAGCATCAGAGGCGCCCTTCGTCTAGTGGTCTAGGACGCCGCCCTCTCACGGCGGCAACACGGGTTCGAACCCCGTAGGGCGTACCAAACCTCAGTCCGACAGTTCGTTATCAATGAGTCAGGGCAGGATTGCTCTGCCTTTTTGGGGTATTTTGAGGTGTTTCGGCGAGACTTTGCGGCTTGCCTCTTGCTTTTCCTTGTCATGCGTCGCAAGTTTTTCTCGTCACTTGCGGATTTTTATTGTTGATTTTCAAGAGGGGCAGATGTCTTCCAGACCCGGTTTTGATGAATGGGTGCTTGAGTGCGCCGATGCCGTTGCCAGACGCAGCCGTGATCCATCCACCAAGGTGGGGTGTGTCATCGTGCGCCCGGACAAGAGCTTTGCCGCTGTCGGCTATAACGGCTTCCCCCGCTCGATGGAGGACCGTGGCGAATGGTGGGACACCCGCGAGGAAAAATATGATCGTGTTATCCACGCCGAGATGAACGCCCTGGCCGCCATGAAGGAGCCAGCCAAGGGCTGCATCGTCTATGTCACTCACCCGCCCTGCAAGGAATGCACGAAGTTCCTCGCCGCCCATCAGGTTGCCAAGGTCGTCTGGCGTCACAATGACGGCATTCAGGGTCGCTTTGATACCACCCGCAGCGAGGAGATTCTCTCTGACTGCGGCATCGAGTTCGAGGTGGTGGGGTAAGGAGCCGGCATGATGCCGTGATCTGGTCTCTTGCATCTCCCGTCCTGCCCGCCTAAAACGAATGGCGCATTTGCGCCTTTCATGCATCCAGGGAATTTCCATGTCCGACAGTACGCCCGCAACACTCGCCCTCAAGAAGGGCAAGGTGGATTTTTCGCTTTTGCATTATGAGTATGATCCCGATGCGGATCGTGTCGGGCTGCAGGCGGCCGAGGCGATTGGGGCGGACCCGGCCGAGGTGTTCAAATCCTTGATGATCGAGCTTGATGGCAAGCCTGTTTGCGCGGTGGTGCCGTCCGATTGCGAGGTCAACATGAAGAAGCTGGCCAAGGCCTTTGGCGGCAAACACGCTGCCATGATGCTGCCCGCCAATGCCGAGCGGATCACCGGCTACAAGGTGGGCGGGATCAGCCCGCTCGGCCAGCGCAAGCGGGTGCGCACGGTGCTGGATGAAAGCGCCATGGACAAGCCGCTCATTCACGTCAATGGCGGCCAGCGCGGGTTGCAGATCCGCATCGAGCCAAAGGCACTCGTCGATTTCATGGGCTGCGTGGTTGCCGATCTGATCCGCTAGCGGTGTGCGAACTCTTTGCTCCTGACGGCACTCAGGAAACCCTGTAGGCCATGCCAATGGAGGCGGGAGCCGTTTCCTCAAAGCCGAATTGTTCATACAGCCTGTTGGCCGGAATGTCGGCAATGATGGAGACATAGGCCTTCGACTTCAGGTTCCGGTTCACATAGTCCATCAGGCTTGTCATGATGGCTTTGCCAAGGCCATTGCCCTGATGGGCCGGGTCGACTGCAATGTCGCAAATTACAAACACACAACCACCGTCACCGACCAGTCGTCCGATGCCAACCACATGGTCACCGTGGTAGATGGTCGCAGCCGCAACGGTTCCCTTCAGTCCTGCCTGTGCCGCTTCCTCTGAATAGACGGTAAGACCGGTTATTTCTCTCAGACGCAGAAAGTCTGCGAGGGGCGGGGTCCGGGTTTCCAGACGATAATGGTTGGTATCCATTCCGGGTTTTCCTTGATGTTTTGGCCGTGGCGAAATGCGAGCGGCTAAACCTGCCGCAGGCAGAGCATCATAAGCTCTGTGTAACAAACCGATAGCTTAAGTGAAGGGCCGTTTCAAAGTCAGCGATGGGGATGCCCATATTATTGCCACAGATCAGGTGTTGTGATGCACCCCTACAAAGATTTGCTCCTCAAGAAGCATGATGATGTCGAGAAGGGTTTGAGACGATGGTTTGCCATATCGGATTTGGAATGAAGCGTTTGTATGCATGCCGGGCGGTATTTGCGTCCTTGCTTCTGCTGTCTGTTGCACAGCCGGTATGGGCACAATCGACAAGGAAGGATGTTGCCGTGCAGGCAGCGACCGATACAACGACCGAGGTTGCGTCCGATGTCACGCATGAGGCGACGGGTGAGCCGATGGATGAGGACTGGCATGATGCAGTCAGTACCCGGGCGTTGCTCACCGAGCTGACACGGCTGGCAACGGAACTCGAAAACCAGCGCAAGGACAATGCCAAACTGGTCGCCAAGGTGGATATGCTTTCCCGGCGCCTTGATGGCATGCAGGCAACCATGCTCAAGGCCGGCTTCGAGCCGTCAGCCACGCTGGAAGCAAAGGCCGGTGAGCCCCACGCAGCCGCGATCGACCTGACTGGCACGCAGAGCCTGCCTGCACCGGCTTCCCCGCAGGTCTTGCTGCCACAGGGACATATTTCGCCGGAAACTGCCATTGCGGCTTCCGGGGACAAGAGCGAGGTGAAAAGCGAGCCGCTGGCGCCACTCGCCTCAGGCGGGCAGAGCGTGGCGGACGCAGAACGGCGCAGCCCGAAAGATGGTGGCTACTTCTCGCGTCTGGTCGACAAGAGCGAGAAGATGTTCAGCAATCTCTCGATCTGGTAAACAAAACGCCTCATCATTCGATGGGGCGTTTTCATATCTCCGGCAGGGTGGGGTGACCTTGGTTCAGGCTCGCTTCTGCCCTGATCCCGTTCCCGGTCTCCGCCGATCAGTGGCCGCTGACAAGTCCCATCAGGCGATAGGTCAGGTTGGCAGCCGTGAAGTCCCAGGCCCATTGACCCTCGATCGGGGCCAGTTCCACCACATCCATTCCGACACATTTGCGGCCCTTGAGGGCATGTGCAATGAGCTGAAGGCTCTGATAGTAGCTCAGGCCACCAGGAACCGGAGTGCCGGTTGCCGGCATGATTGACGGGTCCAGACCGTCGACGTCGAAGGTGACATAGACATGTTCGGGGAAATCTTCCGGCAGGTCGACCGCCGTCAGCCGTTCCGTAACAAGCTTTTCCGCATCGACAAACGAAATATGTGCTTCGTTCATGCGGCTCTCCTGTTCCTCGATGCAGAGGGCGCGGATGCCGAATTGCATCAGCGGCAGGCGACGCTCCACCGCGCACAGGTGCATGACCGAGGCATGGGAATGCTTCTGGCCCTGATAGGCGACGCGCAGGTCTGCGTGGGCGTCGATCTGGATGATGCCGACCGGGGCATCAAGGGCGTCCACCACCCCCATGATGGCGCCATAGGAAAGGCTGTGCTCACCGCCAAGGGTCACCGGAATGCGACCTGCCTTGACGCTGGCCGTGGTGCGGGCGCGCAGATCCTTGATGACAGCCTCGATGGGCTGGTCGCAATTGATCACGGGTGATGTGTAGATGCCCTTCTTGATCGGAAAGCCCTTGCCGTCATAGCGCTCCAGCTCCTGACTGGCTTCCAGCAGCGCCAGCGGGCCTGCCGATGTTCCGGCTCCGTAGGAAACCGTTTTTTCCAGCGGGCAGGGGATGACTTCGAACAGGGCCTTCTGCGGATTGCTTTCGTCTTCCGTCAGTTCCGATTCCAGAAAGGCGGGATAGGTCAGATCAAGCATGGTCTTTGTCCAGGGTTGCACGGCTCTTCTCAGGAGAGGCGGTTGCGGAAGTCGGAATAGGAAAACTCGCGGATCACGTCGAGCTTGTCGGTCTCGGAGTCCCAGATGGCGATGGCTGGAAGGCGCACCCCGTTGAAGGTGTTGGTCTTGACCATGGAATAGTGTGCCTGATCAAGAAAGGCGATGCGCTGTCCGATTTCCGGGGTCTTGCCGAATTTGTAATCGCCGATGACATCGCCAGCCAGACAAGACGGGCCGCCAAGGCGATAGACGAGGCCGGCTTCCGGTTCGTCAAGCAGGGCCGGACGATAGGGGGCCTCGATGACATCGGGCATGTGGCAGGTTGCCGAAATGTCCATGATGGCAAGGTTTGTGTTGCCGTTATGGGCGACATCAAGCACCTCGCCAACCAGAATGCCAGCGTCCAGTGCCACTGCTTCTCCCGGTTCGAGATAGATCTCTACATCATATTTGGCCTTGATGTCCCTGAGGAAGGCCACGAGCTCGTCGCGCTGATAATCCGCGCGGGTGATATGATGGCCGCCGCCGAAGTTGAGCCATTTGAGCTTCTTGAGCCAGGGGCCAAGGCGATCTTCCACGGCCTCGAAGGTTCGCTTCAAAGGCGTGAAATCCTGTTCGCACAGGGTATGCATGTGAATGCCGGAGAAGGGCGCAAGGTCCTCTTCGTTGAGCTGGCTGATCGGGGTGCCGAGGCGTGATCCGATGGCGCAGGGGTCATATTTGGCGATATGGCCCTCGGAATGCTCGGGATTGATCCTAAGTCCGAAATCAGGCGCATGGCCCCACTTGCGAGCGGCCTTGATATAGCTTGAAAAGCGCTCGAACTGGGTCGGATTGTTGAAGATGAGATGATCCGACAGCTCCAGGATCTCGGGCATCTCGTCTTCCTTGAAGCCTGCCGAATAGGTGGCCAGCTCGCCGGAGAACTGTTCTCGCGCCAGTTTTGCCTCCCAAAGGCCGGAGGCGCAGGTGCCGTCCAGATAATTGCTGACCATGTCGCTCAGCGCCCAGCAGGAGAAAGCCTTGAGTGCCAGCAGAACCTTGACGTCGGCTTCTTCTCCCACCTTGGCAAGGATGCGCAGATTGCGGCGGATGGCCGCCTTGTCGATCACAAAGCAGGGGGAAGGAACGCGCGAAAGATCAAAGGTAGCGAAAGCGCCGGCATCGCCTGCCTGCGTTTCCATTACTGGCGCATCGGTCATTTCGGTTTTTCTCCATTCGAGAACTGGCCCTCGCGGGCTAAGACAAGTGAGCCCGGCAGGGCCGGGCTCGAAGAATTGATCGGGACCTAGAAGTCGAGCGGCTTGTCCAGGTCGTGTACTTCCCACGGAAGGCCGTGTTTGTTGAGCATATCCATGAATGGATCCGGATCAAGCTGTTCCATGTTGAATACGCCCTTGCCAGACCATTTGCCGGTGAGCATCAGGGCGGCACCGATCATGGCAGGCACACCGGTGGTGTAGGAAATGGCCTGCGAGCCAACTTCGGCATAGCATTCTTCATGGTCGCAGATGTTGTAGACATAGACCGTTTTGGCCTTGCCGTCCTTCTCGCCGGTCATGATGTTGCCGATGCAGGTCTTGCCCTTGGTGGTCTTGCCCAGATCGCCCGGATTCGGCAGAACTGCCTTAAGGAACTGCAGCGGAATGATTTCCTTGCCTTCATAGATGACCGGGTCGATGCGGGTCATGCCGACATTCTGCAGAACTTCCAAGTGCTTGATATAAGCGTCGCCGAAGGTCATCCAGAAGCGGGCGCGTTTGATTTCCGGCAGGTGCTTCACAAGGCTTTCCAGCTCTTCGTGATACATCTGGTACATGTTCTTCTCACCAACGGCCGGGAAGTCGAAAACCTGCTTGTTGCCCATGGCCGGCGTGGTGACCCAGTCGCCGTTTTCCCAGTGATGGACCGGAGCGGTCACTTCGCGGATGTTGATTTCCGGGTTGAAGTTGGTGGCGAAATGCTGGCCATGGTCGCCGCCGTTGCAATCGAGAATGTCGAGATACTCGATTGTGTCGAGCAGGTGTTTCTTGGCATAGGCGGTGTAGACGTTGGTAACGCCCGGGTCGAAGCCGGAGCCGAGCAGAGCCATCAGGCCTGCTTCCTCGAAGCGTTGCTGATAGGCCCACTGCCAGCTGTATTCGAACTTGGCAACATCACGCGGCTCGTAGTTGGCGGTATCGAGATAGTTGACGCCGGATTTCAGGCAGGCGTCCATGATGTTGAGATCCTGATAGGGCAGGGCCACGTTGACCACGAGGCTGACACCCAGTTTGTCGATGAGGGCAGAGAGCGCGTCCACGTCATCGGCATCGACCTCGGCGGTGTTGATGGTAACTCCGGTCCGTTCCTTCACGGAAGCAGCGATCTCGTCGCATTTGAAAATGCGGCGGGATGCCAGCGTGATGTCACCGAAGATCTCGGAAAGCTGTGCCATTTTATGGATCACAACGGAGCCGACGCCACCTGCGCCGATAACCAGAACCTTGTTCATGTGTTCTTTCCTTCTTCTGAAAGGGCCGAGCGGAATGCCTCTCCGCTCCTGAATAAAGACTGTTGCCTTCCCGGGCGGAAGGCTTGTTCAATAATGCCAATGCCAGATCTGTGCTGGGTTCATGCGGCGGCTTTCGTCTCAAACGAATCCGCTTTCCTGCAGACCATACCAAAGATGATCGGGTGAGGGCAGCCATTGCTGGCGAAAGGATGACGCCGGTCTGGAAACCGGCGCCATGCCGATGTCATCAGCTCTGATGTTCGAAATAGGTGTAGCCGTTCATGCTTTCCTTGAAGGCGCTCATGATGGCCTTGCGTTCCTTCACTGTCAGCTTCTTGTCGGAAACCGCTTCCTCTACCATCTGCTTGAAGCTGTTGGAGAGTGCAATCGGATTGTATTCCACATAGCTCAGCACTTCCGAGATGGTGTCCCCTTCCACTTCGTGGATGAGGTTGAAATCGCCGTTCGGCTTGATCTCGATGGTCGCGACGTTGGTGTCGCCAAACAGGTTGTGCAGGTCGCCCAGCGTTTCCTGATAGGCGCCGACAAAGAACACGGCCATGCAATAGTGCTCGTCTTCGGACAACTTGTGTACCGGCAATGACTGGGAAATGCCGTCGGCCAACACGAACTGGTCGACCTTGCCATCGCTGTCGCAGGTGATGTCGCTGAGGATGGCCCGATGGGTCGGAGTCTCGTTGAGGCGCTGGATTGGAATGATCGGATGCAGCTGATCAATGGCCCATACGTCCGGCAGCGACTGAAACAGCGAGAAGTTGGCGTGATAGATATCGGCAGCCGACTCCAGTGCCGAGAGAACGTCGTCCGATACCCATTCGTCCGATTCGGTTGCCTTGCGCATTCTGGCGAGCAGGTTGAGATAGAGCTTCTCAGCCTTGGCCAGATCACGCAGACCAACCTCGCCGCGTCCAAAGTTGCGGCGTACCTCGTCGCGATAGAAGGTCACGTCGTTGAGACATTCCTGCAGACGGCTTGGGGTCAGATAGCTCTGAACGTCACGCATGTCGCGGATGGAGCGGTTGTCGTCCTCTGTCACCTCGACCGAGGTGTCTTCCTCGTAGTGGGTGACGTCGATGATGTTGAAAAGCAGCATCGAGCTGTAGGCAACGGTTGCGCGACCGCTTTCCGTCACGATGGTCGGGTGCTTCTGACCGGCATCATCCATCGTGTTCATCACGGCCTCGACGATGCTGTAGCAATATTCGTCGGTGGAGTAGTTGATGGAGTTTTCGGTCGACTTGTGCTCGCCGGTATAGTCGATACCCAGGCCGCCACCCAGATCGATATAGTTGAGCGGAGCGCCTTCCTTGCGCAATTCGACAAAGAAGCGGCATGCCTCGGCGGCAGACCGGCGCACGTCGAGAATGTCCGGAACCTGGCTGCCCAGATGGAAATGCTGCAGCTGCAGGCAGTCCAGATAGCCTTCATCCTTCAAGCGGTCGATCACATGCAGCACGTCCGGTGAGGACAGGCCAAAGGCCGAGCGGTCGCCCGAGGAGGACGCCCAGTTGCCGGTGATGCGGTTGTTGAGCTTGATCCGGATACCCAGCAGCGGACGGATCTTCAGCTTCTTGGATTCCTCAAGAACCAGATCAAGCTCGGACTTGCTCTCCAGAACAATGATCGTGTTGAAGCCGAGTTTGCGCGACAGAAGGGCAAGGTTGATGAACTCGCTGTCCTTGATGCCATTGCAGATCAGCAACGCATCCTTGGACAGGCGCTGGCCAAGAGCGATGATCAGCTCCGGCTTGGAACCAACCTCGAGACCGAAATTGTGGGGGGCACCATATTCGACGATCTTCTCGATCACGTGCGCCTGCTGGTTCACCTTGACCGGGAATACGCCGCGATAGCAGGCCTGATACTTCAGTTCCTTGATCGCGTTGGCGAAACTGGTGTTGATACGGTCGATCTGGCTTTTCAGACTGTTGGCAACGCGCAGAAGAATGGGCGATGCAATGCCGCGTTCTTCCAGCGAATGCAAGATGGACGTCAGGTCGGTCGTTGTCGCCCCTGTGTCGTGTTGCGTGATGAGACCGATGTTGCCGTTTTCCAGCACTTTGAAACGATCATTACCCCAGCGTTCAATGCCATAGATTGCACAAGGAGCTTCTTGTTCCGTGTCGCTCAATCGCCTGTCCTCTTGATGAAAAAACAGCCCGCTTTCGGGCCTCTATCCGTGTCGTGCCAACACTGCACTTGGTTGCCTGCATATGGCCGAAAGCCTAGGGTAGTGCAAGTGAAATTTCGAATATAACACATATCATATTTCAAGCGGCTGTACAGTGTTCCCTATTCGTCGGCAAGGCTCGACGCGTCCCGCTGTTCAGTCCCGTATTCATTGAGATATGTAGGTATGGAAAAACAAAATACCATAGAACCCCAGAAGAGCTGTCATGGGAGTCCTGAAGCTGTTTCCGGACGCCTTCTGCTGATTTCACCGATCAGGCGGACATCGAGGCTGCCCGGAGCTGGAATGGCGCGGCAAGGATCCTGCTCCTTGAACCGGATACAAAGGGTTGGGGGGAGGATTTCTCGCTCAGGGAGAGCAATCCTGAAAACATCGGCGCAAGGTGGATGCTGTTGCGGGTCATGTCGGTGACCCCTGTCGGTTGTCGGCATTCGCGCGCGTATCTTTTCAAATTGTGCGTGAATGATACAGATTTTGAAAGAAATGCTATTGTCAGCCCTTTCGGGTTTGGTTTAAACAGAAGGCACCCGATTGCACCCGCCTGATGTGCGGTGCAGTGAATTTGCACATGCTGATCCTTTTCATCGACCGATATGTGCCATTTTCCCTCTAAAGGACTTTATAATGCCAGACTATCGTTCCAAGACTTCGACCCATGGCCGCAACATGGCTGGTGCCCGTGCGCTTTGGCGTGCGACCGGCGTCGCAAATGAGGATTTTGGCAAGCCGATTATCGCGGTGGTCAACTCCTTCACCCAGTTTGTGCCGGGACATGTGCATCTGAAGGATCTGGGGCAGATGGTGGCGCGCGAAATCGAGGCCGCCGGTGGCATTGCCAAGGAAATGAACACCATCGCAGTTGATGATGGCATCGCCATGGGTCATGACGGCATGCTCTATTCGCTGCCGTCCCGCGAGATCATTGCCGATTCCGTTGAATATATGGTCAATGCCCACTGCGTTGACGCCATGGTCTGCATCTCCAACTGCGACAAGATCACCCCGGGCATGATGATGGCGGCCATGCGGCTCAACATCCCGGCCGTATTTGTTTCCGGTGGGCCGATGGAAGCGGGCAAGGTTGAGGGCGTCGACCACAAGCTCGACCTCATCGATGCGATGATCATGGGTGCCGATCCGCAGGTTTCCGATGAAGTGGTTCAGAAGGTTGAGGAATTCGCCTGTCCGACCTGTGGGTCATGCTCGGGTATGTTCACCGCCAACTCGATGAACTGCCTGGCCGAATCCCTTGGCTTTGCGCTGCCGGGCAACGGCACGATTGTTGCCACCCATGCGGACCGCAAGGAGCTGTTCCTTGAAGCCGGTCGCAAGGCGGTGGAGATGTGCAAGCGCTATTACAAGGAAGAGGACGCCAGCGTCCTGCCGCGCAACATTGCCACCTTCAAGGCGTTCGAGAATGCCATGACACTTGATATCGCCATGGGCGGCTCCACCAATACGGTGCTGCATCTGCTGGCCATCGCGCAGGAAGGCGAAGTCGACTTCACCATGGCGGACATTGACCGGCTGTCGCGGATCGTGCCGAACGTCTGCAAGCTGGCTCCGATGACCCAGAAATTTCACGTCGAGGACTGCAACCGCGCCGGTGGCATTTTCGGCATTCTGGCCGAGCTGGATCGGGCCGGTCTCATCCATCGCGACTGCACGACGGTGCATGCCAAGACGCTCGGTGAAGCCATTGATGCCTACGACATCATGGGGGCGCCCAGTGCTGCTGTCGAACAGCTCTACAAGGCGGCACCAGGTGGGGTTCGCTCCATCGAGGCCTTCTCGCAGGCCAGCCGCTACAAGGAACTGGACAAGGATCGTGCCACGGGCTGTATCCGCGACAAGGAACATGCCTACAGCCAGGACGGCGGTCTGGCCGTTCTGTTCGGCAACATCGCCCTTGACGGCTGCATCGTGAAGACTGCCGGTGTTGACGAGAGCATTCTGAAATTCTCCGGCCCGGCCCGCATTTTTGAAAGCCAGGAAGCTGCCGTGAAAGGCATCATCGGTGGCAAGATCCAGTCTGGTGACGTGGTCATCATCCGCTACGAAGGGCCGCGTGGCGGCCCGGGCATGCAGGAAATGCTCTATCCGACCTCCTATCTCAAGTCCATGGGGCTGGGCAAGGAATGCGCGTTGATCACCGATGGCCGCTTCTCCGGTGGTACTTCGGGGCTGTCGATCGGTCACGTTTCTCCGGAAGCGGCTGCTGGTGGCGCCATTGGCCTTATCGAGGAGGGGGATATCATCGAGATCGATATTCCGAACCGTTCGATGAATGTTGCCGTTACCGATGCCGTGCTGGCGGACCGTCGCGCGGCGATGAATGCCAAGGGGGCCGATGGCTGGAAACCCGCCGAGAAGCGCGAGCGCATCGTCTCCCGCTCGCTGCAGGCCTATGCCTTGATGGCCACTTCGGCCGACAAGGGCGCTGTTCGCGACCTTACCGGGATCAAGCGCATCGACTGATCGTTCCCGATGATCCGGGGCGTATGCCCAGGACTTGTCAAAATGCAAGAAATTTAGAGCCCGCCACGGAAATGGCGGGCTTTTTTGCTATGAGCTTGTTATGCATAAATGCGTGGAAATGCATCTGTACAATAAACCCTATTCTTGTTTCAGACTTTTCGCGTTAAGCTCCCAAAACCAGATTGCGCTTCCGTTTGGGGGCTATGTCGCTCGCTGGAGACTGATTATGAACAAAAAACTCATTGCCGCCCTGATGCTCGGATTTTCATATGTGAGTGTTGCATCCCCAGCCATGGCTGGCGGGGGAGACGCTGTTGCCGGTGCCATTATCGGGGGAACCCTGGGCCTGATGCTTGGAGGGGCTGCCGCCCATTCCCATCCGGTCCGCCGCCCGCCTCCTCCTCCGCGCTATTACCAGACGCCGGAAGAGACCCGCTATAACATCAACATCCAGACCCGCCTCAACTATCTTGGCTATGATGCCGGCGGTGCCGATGGTGTTCTGGGACGTCGCTCGCGGGCCGCGATTTCCGACTTCCAGTATGAGGCCGGCTTCCCGGTGACGGGGCGTCTGACCAATGAACAGGTCAGTGTGCTGTTCTCGCCAGAATTCGAACAGGCCCATTTCAATCCGGCTGCTCCCAACGCGCCGATGTCGAATGCACCGGCTGCCAACAACACTGTTGCTCCGCTCAATCAGGGCAACGACACTGCCGCCAGTGCTTCGGATGATGGCATGGCGGATGAGCCTGAGGTTGTCAGCAACGACCCTGCGCCGAGCACCCCGTCAACGCCGATCAAGCCCTTGACCGGTGCCAACACCACGCTTTCCTTCAGCAAGGGGGCTCCGGCCTTCTTCGGCATCACGCTGGGCCAGAGCTATGACCATGCCCGCACGATCCTGACGGAAAACGGCTATACCAGTTGCTCCGGTACCGGCGAGATCGTGACATGCTCCAGCGATCAGGATGGCGTGTCCAAACGCTTCAAACTGGCGCGCAGCATGGATCTGGACGGTCAGCCGATCTACATGATGGACTCGGATACCAAACTGATGGTCGATGTCGAGAAATCAGTCATCGAAGGCAAGCTGGCGGAATCCTATCCCGAACTGACGGCTGCGCCCAACCGGGTGATCAGCGACAATGCCAATTGCGCGCTGAAGATGGCCAAGATGTCGGATGTGGAGAATTTCCTCGATCGTCTGGAAATCGCCCGTGACAATCCCGATCAGGAACCATCAGACTGGCTGCGTGGCATGATCGATACCTGCGACATCTTCTACAAGGCGAATGTTGCCGAAATTTCCGGCGGTTATGACGTTCGGGTGGTGATGTTCAAGGGCACCTATGTCCAGCAGGATTTTGCCACACTGGAAGAGAAGAAGCTGAACAAGGTCAACAACGCCCTCACTTTCTGAGGTCCGTTGTTCCGTTTGATCGCCTGCCAACAGCAGGCCGACATGGAAAACCCGGCTCCCTTTGGGGCCGGGTTTTTTCATTCCATCAAGGCCGATTGGCCAGATCCGCAATCAGGCTTCTGCCTGGATCAGCTCGCGCGTCTTCATGAAGGTGATGGCCGGGTGGCGTTCCTTGGTGAAGTCGATTTCCCACTGGCTCTTGGCAAGGAAAACCGGGCTGCCTTCGCGGTCATGGACGATGTTGTTGACGTTGGCTGACATGAAGGCCTTCATCTTGACCGGATCGTCACACTTGACCCAGACGGCCATGTTGTAGGTGATCGGCTCGAAGTCGATGTCAACGCCATATTCGGCCTTGGCACGGGATTTCAGCACGTCGAGCTGCAGGATGCCGACGAGGCCGATGATCCAGTTGGAGCCGATGTTGGGCTTGAACACCTGGGTGAGGCCTTCTTCTGCCAGATCCTCAAGCGCGCGACGCAGCTGTTTGACCTTGGTCCCGTCCGGCAGACGCACACGGCGCAACACTTCCGGCGCAAAGGCGGGAAGGCCTGTGAACTGCAGGTGCTCGCCTTCGGTGAAGGTGTCGCCGACGCGAATGGTGCCGTGGTTCGGGATGCCGATGACATCTCCCGGGCCTGCCTCGTCCGCAATCTCGCGATCCTGGGCGAAGAACATGATCGGGCTGTGGACCATCACGTCCTTGCCGGTGCGGATCTGGCGCAGCTTCATGCCGCGCTTGAAGTCGCCCGAGCAGATGCGCATGAAGGCCACACGGTCGCGATGGTTGGAATCCATGTTGGCCTGCACCTTGAAGACAAAGCCGGAAACCTTCTTCTCGTCCGGCTTTACCGTGCGGGTGGTGGCCGGTGAGGGGCGTGGCGCCGGTGCAATCTCGGCAATGAGGTCGAGCAGGGCGGTGGGGCCGAAGTCCTTGAGCGCCGAGCCGAAGATGACCGGCGAAAGATGGCCTTCGCGATAGCTTTCCAGATCAAATTCGGAATAGCCGACGGTGGCCAGCTCGACCATCTCCCGGCATTCTTCCAGCAACTGGCCATCGACCAGTTCGTCAAGTTTTGGATCATCGATGCCCGAGGTTTCGACGATCCGGTCAAACGCCTCTCCCTTGTGGGCAGCGGTGTAATATTCGCCATTGGTGACGTTGAAGCAGCCATGGAAGGTCGAACCGGAGCCGATCGGCAGCACCAGCGGGGCAACGTCGAGCGCAAGGGTCTCTTGAATCTCGTCGAGCAGTTCGAATGGATCCTTCGCCTCGCGGTCGCATTTGTTGACCAGCGTGATAATGGGAATGTCCCTTAGGCGACAGACCTCGAACAGCTTCAGCGTCTGGGCCTCGATACCCTTGGAGGCGTCAATCACCATGATGGCGCTGTCAACGGCGGTCAGCGTGCGATAGGTGTCTTCGGAGAAGTCTTCGTGGCCCGGCGTATCGAGCAGGTTGAAGATCAGGTCCTTGTGTTCGAAGGTCATCACCGAGGAGGTGACCGAGATGCCGCGTTCCTGTTCGATCTTCATCCAGTCCGACTTGGCGCGGCGTTTTTCACCGCGCGCCTTGACCTGACCGGCCATACGGATGGCGCCGCCGAAATAGAGCAGCTTTTCGGTAAGAGTGGTCTTACCGGCGTCGGGGTGCGAGATGATCGCAAAGGTGCGACGGATTTCATGAGATGCAGGCATTGATTTCTTGTCTTTCTTGCCGGACGAGCGGCTGGTTTTCAGGCGATGCTCAGCGCCAGCTCCTGAGGGCGGGCGCGATCAATCGCGAAAGGGATCCGATTTGGGCCGGACCATAGGCGAAAGAGGGGCAAATTTCCATCAAAAAAGCGGCAGGCAGCGGGGCTAGCTCTCGCCGAGCTCTTCCTGCAGGATTTCCAGCTCCAGCCACTTCTCCTCGGCCTTGGCCAGCAGCTCTTCCTGTGCCTCAAGGGCCTTTGCTGCCTTGTTGAAGGTTTCCGGGTCCTTGGTGAAGAGGTCCGGGTCTTCGAGGCGGGCGTGCAGTCGGTCGATCTTGCCCTGAATTTCTTCCATTTTGGCAGGAAGGGTTTCCAGCAGGTGCTTGTCCTTGAAGGTCAGGCCCTTCTGCTGCTTCGGAGCGCTTGGGCGGTCGGATGGGGCGTCGGCGGCTTTGCCTGGCTTGTCCTTGCGGCCGGTTTTGCGGGCGGTGACGCCGCTGCCGCGCTGGGCGATCATGTCGGTATAGCCGCCGGCATATTCGGTCCAGCGACCATCCCCCTCGGCATAGAGGGTGGTGGTGCAGAGCCGGTCGAGGAAGTCACGGTCGTGGCTGACCAGCAACACGGTGCCGGTATAGTCGTTGATGACTTCCTGTAGCAGATCGAGGGTTTCCAGATCGAGGTCGTTGGTCGGCTCGTCAAGCACCAGAAAGTTCGAGGGCTTGGCAAGGGCGCGGGCCAGCATGAGGCGGCCGCGTTCGCCGCCTGACAGCACCGAGATCGGGCTACGGGCCTGTTCCGGGCGGAACAGGAAATCCTTCATGTAGCCGACAACATGGCGGTGGCTGTCGCCGACCTGTACCATGTCGCCACTGTGGGTGGTCAGGGCTTCCTTGAGGGTCCAGTTGGGATTGAGACTTTCGCGTTTCTGGTCGAGGGTCACCATCTGCAGATTGGTGCCCAGCACGACCGTTCCGCTGTCGGGCTCGAGGCCTTCGGTCAGCAGGTTGATGAGCGTCGACTTGCCGGCCCCGTTCGGTCCGACGATGCCGATACGGTCACCGCGCAGGATCTCCATCGAGAAATCCTTGACGATGGTCCGGCCATCGAAACTCTTGGAGATGTGTTTTGCCTTGATGACCGACTTGCCGGAGCTTTCGCCCTCAGTGGCGCTCATGCGCACGTCGCCCTGCGGGCGGTTCTGCGCCATCTGCTGCTTCTTCTCGCGCAGGGTGCCCAGTTCGCCGAGGCGGCGGACGTTGCGCTTGCGCCGTGCCGTGACGCCATAGCGGATCCAGTCCTCTTCGGCGAGGATCTTCTGCTTGAGTTTCTGCTCTTCAATGCGCTCCTGTTCGAAGATATCATCACGCCATGCCTCGAAACTGGCAAAGCCCTGCGATGAGCGGCGGGCGGTGCCACGATCGATCCAGACCACGTTGCGGGTG